>NZ_JBEXME010000003.1:0-512979 GCF_040610355.1 Nocardia sp. NPDC004168
CCCACCACGCCCCGGCGCCGACTCCACCCGCGGAGCCACCACCCCACCCGGCTGCCCAGGCACACCCTGACCAGGCACACCCGCCTGACCAGGCACACCCAACCCACCCGGCACAGACGGACCCGAAACACCCGGCGAGTTGGACACATTCGGTTGTCCGGCGCTAGCGGATCGGCCGGGTGCCGGAGCGCCAGCTTGCCCCGGCGGAGGAAAAACGCTCGGTTGTCCCGGTACGGCCGTGCCCGGCCGTGACCGCTGCTGATCCGGCCGACTCGACCATGGCGTCGCCGGGCCGGTCTGCTGATCTTCCGCCGTCTCCGGCTCTTGCGCTGCCACCTCGACCCCGGCGGGCCAGATTTCAGCAGAGGTCATGATCGTCCCCCGGTTGTCGGTGCCATCGGCAGGTGGAGGATGCCCGAACGATAGGTTCGAGCGGTGGGTCGCAGACGTTCATCCAACCCATCCTCACAAGTCGCTGTGAACTCATCTGGCAGCCTGGACAATTCGCGCATGTCAGTGTAGACGGATTCGGACCGGCCTCCCGGTTCTGCCAGCGCGCTGCTTCCCGTAGTTGGGAAGCCTCGACAATGAAGACGTCGAAAGTAGGTCTCACTCATGGTCGATCACCGCGTACGCCGCTCCGGTCGACGATGGGGAGTTCGATCGAAAGGCGGACTTTGCCGTGGTGAGGCACGAGCCTTGCGAGCCTCTGACCCAGGTCGGGTCGGCCGCGATGGACGCACGTGAAGACCAGCAAGCCGCCGTGCACCGGCGCTCCGCCTAGCATCTCGAGGTGATCCCATGCCCTTCGGTGTTTCATGGTCGTCTATCGGTAAGTTCGCGGTCACCACTGGTATCACCTTTGCCGGTGGTGCGCTCGGGTCGGTCATCCCGGGTGTCGGCACGGCGATCGGCGTTGCGGCGGCCAGTGCTCTGAGCGGCTTCGTCGCCGAGACGCTCTGGGACAAGACTGTCGAACACAAAAGCTGGGGCGAGTCCTTGGATAACGGCGTCGAAACCGGCGCCTTGTCATTGCTCGGAGGCGGGGCCGGTGGGGCCATGCGGGCCATGGCGAACGCGGGGGGACGAAATCTGCTCGCACGGGCGGCTACAGGCGCATTCAACCCTGCCATCCGTAACCCGGCTGCGAATATCGGAGCCGCGTGGACTGGACGAGGCGTGTCCTTGAATGCGGCCCGCGGTTGGTTGACCGGCGCCAGCGTGACTGCCGGGATTTCGGGCGTCGGGCATCAAGGGGGGCCGGGCTCGGCTCCGGGACAAGGGCAGTCATATCCGGCGATGCTGCCGACCAAGCCACTCAATGCGTCAACGACATTCAGCACTAGCTGAGGGGCGGTTCCATGACGGACATGCACCCGATGTTGATGCCCGACCGGAAGAAGATCCAGGAGGGCAATTATCCGGCCGAATGGGTCTTCTCGGTCTTCACCGATTCCTGCTTCAAGAGCCTGTATCAAAACTTCGACGGGATCTGGAAGAGCCTCGGAAAAGATTCGAAGAGTGATCCACCCAAAGCTCCGGATGTGCCACAGGTCGCCCCTGCGAATATCGGCAGTTTTACGAACTACGCGGAAGTGGCGGTGCAACTGAAGCGGTCGTACAGCGACCTGAACGGCAACGTCACCGAATTGGTGAACTCGATACGCGAATCCGGAAAATGGTCCGAGGCGGGGCAGCAAGCGACCAACAAGGTAATCGACGAGAAGGTCGTGGCGATGGCGCCTACCACGCCACCCCAGGGCATACAAATCGACAGTTATATCTTGACCTGGGTGACGACCGCCAACGATTCCCTTGCCACCGAGATCGATACCGTCAGGCAGGGGCAGAGCGGCGTGGCCAAGGACATCGATGATCAGACCAAGATGATCAAGGAACTGCAAGATCAGATAAAGAAGCTGGAGGCGGCGGCGAACAACCCGGCAGGCACTCCGCCTCCCGTCGACACATCGAACTGGCCGACGACCCCCGGTGTCAACGACCCGACGACCCCCCCGGCCGTGGACAACAGTACCTTTCCCCCCGGCCTGGACGGCCTCGACGACCCGACCACTCCCAGCACGACGTTGCCCGATCTGGACACCCCCGGCAGCCCCGGCTCGACCGGTCAGACGCCGAGCAGCCTGGACCCGACCGGGACCACTACGCCGGGCGTGACGACACCCACCACGCCGAGTGTGCCGCAGACCCCCGTCAGTTCGCCGATGGGCTCCGGCATGGACCTGATGAGTTCCATGCTGCCGATGATGATGCAGCAGGCGATGATGCGGAACATGGCCGACCAGGACTTGAACAGCCGTCGCAGGGATCTGGATCCGAGCCGCTACGACGACGAGCTCGATGCGGTGGCTCCGCCGCCGGTCGCACCGCCGGTCACGGCCCAGCCCGCGGTCGCGCAGCCGTCCACGACGGCCCCGGCGACGCAGCACAGCGGGGCGCCCACCGGCACGACATCCACCCAGCCGACGGTCGCGCCCGGACGAACTCCGGATGCGGACGGCAGCGTGACCTACACCTTCCCCGACGGACGTACGCAGAAGGTGTCCGCTATGGTCGCCCAGGTCCTCGACGCGGCGTTCGGCAACCACGCGGACACCTCCGCGCAGAAGGCATACGAGAAGACGCCGGCGAAGTGGTCGGACAAGAAGCAGATCGGCAAACGTGTGGGTGACTTCGAGCTGATGACCGGCGACGTCGCCACATGGACGAACTCGACCGCGGTCCTCGTTGTGTTCCCCGCCGATCAAGGTGGCACATTGGAGGTCATCGTCAAGGGCGAGCTGAAGCCTTTCGACCCGAAGATGCCCGAGATCGCCTCGGAAACGAACACTTTCGAGGGCTTCGCGCATCCGAGCGGCATCGAAGTGACCGCGCCGGCGGACGGGGGCGCGCCCTCGGGTACGCCGGGCTCGGCCGATCAGTCCGCGGCCGCGGCAATGCCGGTTGCCGCGGCACCCGCGGGCTGATCGCGCGAGCAGTGCGGCAGATGAGGAGAGGAGGTCGCGATGGCGCTGAAGGTGGATCCGCAGGAACTTGTCGCTGCGGCGTCGAAACTCGCCGCGATGGCGCGCGATACCGGTGCGGCGATGCCCGGGGGGTGGGTCGTGCCCGCGGGCGCTGACCCGATTTCCGCCGCGGCGGTACCGCAACTCAACGCGCAGGCCGCCTCGTTGTTCAACGGAATGGCGGGTGTCCTCACCGATATCCAGCGGACCGCGTACAACATCGGCGCGGCCGCCGCCGATTACACCGCGGCCGACGACGACGGCGCTCGCAGGATCAACGGCAGCGGCGGTGAGTTGCTCGCCAATCCAGTCGGCGAAGTACAGGAGATCGGCCAACGGCGCCCGCCGGGTCTGCGGTTCCCCGCCGCGGGCGGAGCGGTCGACCCGTTGACTTTCGCTCAGCAGTTGCACTCGGGCCCCGGGCCCGGTGCGGCGAAGGGATTCGCGGACGCGCTGCGTAAATTCGCCGGCGGTCCGCATCTCGCGGCGATCGAGGGCGTGACCTCGGCGGCGAAGTCGATGCAGAACTGGGAACCGGTCGGCTCCGCGGCCGCCGCGGAGCTCGGCCAGCGCCGGGGGTGGCTGGACCAGCTCGGCCTCGGCCTCGGGATGCTGGCCGACGGAATCGACACCTACAGCGACGCGTTCCGGACCGCGAAAGCCAAACACCCCACGCCGGAGGAGATCATCGCCGCGCGCAAGGAGCTCATCGCGGCGATGCGCTCCAAGAACGAGCTCGGCATCCAGGCCGCCCTGGCGAAGTTCAACGAGCAGAACGCGCGTTCGGCGGAGACGATCACCGGCTACTCCACCGAGGTCGGCTCGAAGGTGGGCGCGAGCGAGGGAACCAGCGAAAGCGCCGGAAAGGGCAGCGGCAGCGGCGACAGCAGCGCGTTGACCCAGATGCTGCCCGCCCTGATGAGCGCGATGGCCTCGGCCGGCACGCCGTTGAGTCAACTCGGACAGTCGGATACCTCGGACGCCTACGACGACTACGGCCTCGACGACTACGGTTACGACGACCTCGGCATCCCCAGCGGGCTCGGTACGGGCAGCCCGAGCGGGATGCCCGTCGGCAGTCCCGGCCTCGGCATCCCGGATGTCGAAGCGGAAACCGTTACGGCGAGCGCCTTGCCGGTGGCCGCCGCGGCCAGCCTGGGTTCGGGCATGCCGCGCACACCGGTGATCGAACCTCTCGGTACGTCGTCGGCGGCCACCGCTGCCGCCGCGCGCGGTGGATCGCCGATGATGCCGTACATGCCGATGGCGCCCGGCATGGGCAACTCGGGTGGCAACAACGACCGAAACCGCGTCGTGGCGTGGCACCCCGACCGCTTGATGTACGTGGACGACACACCGCACACCGAAGCGGTGATCGGGGAACGGCCGACCATTGCCCCGACCGTGACTCCGCCGACGCCGGCGCCGAGCAACCAAACCCCTTCCCAACCCGGAGGTAACGCATGAGTGAGCGCAGCGAGGTGGCGTCGTGAGTTCCATCCACCCGGACGTGCAGGCGGCCTTGGACGCCGCCCGGGATCTGCGGCACCGGATCGCCGAGATGCGGGAGAAGATCGACAACATTCGCGCCCGCAGGCCCTCGCCCGGCGGCGCGGTCATCCCGGAGGTCGACGCGATGGGCAGGCTGACCGATCTCTACCTCGCGCCGGGCACGGCCGACCGGCTCACCTGCCCCGAACTGGTCACCGAGATCATGGCCGCGATCCGGGAGAGCACCGCCGACGCGGCGCGGCAGTACCAGAGCGTGATGGAGCGCCCCATCGACGCAGACGAGCCGGTCACCACCGCTTCCGGGCAGGCCTGATGACCGAACCCGCACCAGAGGTCACCGTCGCGGATACGGTGCGGTGGCTGCACGACGAGGGGCTGGTCCGGCTCGCCGGGGTAGCGGACGGCATCTCGGACCTAATCGTCGCCTACACGATCGATGTCGCCACCGGAACCGTCTCCGCGCATCCCGCCACAGGTGGCGGTGTCGGCGCGGACGTGGTGTCCCTGGCTGCCGACGACCTGCCGTATCCGACGGGAACGGCCCGCCGTCTGGTGGTCGCCGGTGTCACAACTACCGACGCGGTCCTGGTGATCGACCTGGCCGCGACCTTGACGATCGCGATCAACGCCGACCGTCCCGAGCAGACGGCCCGATCGTGGGTCCTGCAACTGCTGTTGAATCCGGAGGTCACCGTCACCACCAACAGCGCCGACGTCGCGATCGGCAGCAGTGCCAGGCTGCGGCAGAGTTTCATTCCCGGCGGCGGCGCGACGCTGGTGAACGTCGACGACACCCGTCCGCCGGTGACGGCGGTGACGTTGAACCCGGCCACCGAAGGTCCCGACCATCTCGACGTGGCCCCGGACGGCACCGGCGAGTTGTATCTCGGGGCCCGGTTCTGGCAGATGCGCCAAGTCATGCGCATCGAGGACGCCGCCTGGTCCGCGCTGGCCGCGCGCCTGGAGTCGATGACCGACGACGCCGACTACTTGATCAATCCGCAGCCCGGTGAACGATTCTCGGAGAGCAGCCGATGACCGACATACATTCGATCCACATGGACGACTACGACGTCGACGATGTCGATGATCTCGACGAGCGGGAAGCCGCCGCACCGGACTGGCGGAAGATGACCTACGAGGTGTTCAACCCCGACCACACCGTCGGCGTCGGATGCGACCGGGACGGCGAGATCATCGGCTTGTACATCACCGATGACGCCCGCGAGAACGGCGACGAGTGGTTGGCCTCGCAGATCGTCAAGCTGGCGCGGCTGGCGCACGCGAAGTCGCGCGTCGGGCTGCGGGCGGAGATGGAGTACAAGGGCACCCGCTCCTACACGATCGATTCGTTCGACCTTCCGACCGAGGCGTCTTATCGCGCTATGGAGGAAGCCGAGTTCCGACGCGACACCTGAGTGCCGACCGCCGCAACGGCGAGACAGGACAGCGACATGACCGACAAATTCGATACCGACGATCCGCACGAGGTCGTCGCCGCCGCGCAGAAGTTCCACACCGCGATCACCACGGTCGGCGGCCAAGTTCAGCAGATCAGTAGTGGTTTCGTCGCGCCGAGGCGTCCCGAATCGGAGATCGATCGGCGACTGGTTGCGCACACACAGTGGATCAAGACCACGTTCGAGCGTGCGGTGCGCGCCAACGGCCGTCGTGTGGACGCGACGACAGCGGTCACCGCCCAAGTGTCGTACACCCATGGTGACGCCGATCGCGCGGGCGCCGCCGCGGTGCGCAGCCGTACCGAGTTCGTCTGACTCGCTGATGGAACCGGAGCGCGACAGTCCGTACTGGGACGCCATCGTCGGCGACAACTGGCCGGCGATCTCGCCGGGGGACTGGAGTGCGCTGGAACGCCTCGCGCGGGACGGCGCGGGGGCGTTGGACCTGCTCGACGCCGACCGCAGACGGCGTGACTTCGACGAACGGGTCCGCTCCAGTGCCGGTCTGCAACCGGTCAAGGACGACATGGCGCGCCAGCGGATGAACCCGCAGGCGTTCGCCGACGCGCTGGAGGCCGCGGCGGACACCTTCCGGGACTTCTCCGACCTGGTGTATCGGACCCGCAACAAGATCCTCGACATCGTCGAGGAGGCCACGGCGAGGGTCAACGCGACCAAGCGCGCGGCCGCGGCGGAAGACGACGAATCCGACGCCCAGGCCATCCGTAGCCGGATTCCCGGAATGATTGCCGCCGCACGGGAAGACGTGGAGGATGTCGTCCGGGCGGCGCTCAGCTCGATCAGCCCCCAGGGGCTGCCCAGTTTGGGCTTGATCGCCGACGCGCTGGGGCAGCCGGGCCCCTGGGACCCGGGCCATCGCAACGCGGACGACCACAGCGGCGGCGACCACCGTGCAGGCGACCGGGGACAGCACCGGCCCGCGACCGACCACTCCGGCGATCCACGGCACAACGGATCCCCCCGGACCGATCGGCCGAAGGACGATACGCCCGTTGTGGTGTTCCCGGAGAACGCGGACGAGCAGCCGGTCGTGGCTACCGTGGACCCGTCGGCGCCCGGAGACGAGGTCGGCAGGCAGCCGGATCCTCGCACCACCCAGGACACTTCGACCGAATCTCCGGTCACGGACCCGGTGCCCGGCCAGTATCCGCCCGGGGGAACGACGGCCGTCCCCGTCGGTCATACGCCCGGCGGGGCATCCGACGGCGGACCCGGCCTGACCGCCGCGGGCGGCCCGCCTCGCGGACAGCTCACGGACACCGAGCCCATGACTTCGGATCGGGAAGTGCTGGCGGACGGCGGCGACCACGATGCGCCCGGCTCGGACGCGCACGATCCGCACGGAAGGGGTTCGGATGTCTCGGTCGACGAGGCCGAATCCGGGACCCACGACCGCTCCACCACCGTTTCGGCGGCGGAAACGCACGACGCCGCCGCACCCGACCAGACCGGCGATGTCGCTGTGTCCGCGGGCGGCCCGGCGGCGTCGGCGGCGCCGCCATTGGTCCTTCCGCCACCCGTGGTGACGCCGGGTTCCCTGGCAGCATCGGCACCGGCCGCCTCGGGAGTCTCCAGCGGCCCGTCCGGACCGGCGGTCTCCGCTCCAGCGGCACCGGCCGGCTCGGGTCCGCCGCAAGTGCAGGCGAAGCAGACCACGGCTCCACCCGGCGAATCGCGCGGACCGGCCGCCGCGCCCAAGGTCACGGCGGTGAGCGCGGGACCGCCCCCCGGTGCGGGCGCGGTGGGGAAGACACAGCCGCCCGAGCGGACCGAGCAGCGCGCGGACGCGGGCAAGGACGAGGCGGACGACAGCGACGATTCGATGCGCAATGTCGTCGGCGCTGCCATGACCTCGGCGGCGGCCCCCGCGTTCGTCCTGGGCGCACGAGTGGACGGAGACCTGGTGCTGGCCCGCACACTGCTCGCGGGCGTCCTTGCCGCGGGCGGCGAGGCGGTCCTCGGCCTCGGGTGGGCGGTTTCGGTGATGCGCCACCAGAGCGGGATCACCGCGTTCGTCACCTCGAACGAGGGGCGCGGCTGGATACCCGCCGGGCTGTACCTGCCGCGTGAGATGTCCACGCCGTGGGTGTGGGAGGTAGCCGAGAGCGCGTGGGAGGGCGTCGCGGATCCCGCGCGCGTGCTGGCGGAGTTCGGGATCGCCTGGGGGCGCAAGTCCGGTGCGCGGTTGACCGCCGTCGTCTCCTCCGAAGAGGTCGACGCCGAACTGCGACGGCAGTTGGGCGAGGTGCCGATCGAAGGGGAAGTGGCCGCCTCGTCGGCGATGGACTTCAGCGCGCCGCGGCCCAGTCTGGTCGACCGCCTCGAACTCGTCGCGGCCCCGGCGCTGGTGCAGCGCGCCGCGGCCACGCCGGAGTCGGAGATCGGGCTGCGCTGCTGGGAGCTGGCCTCCGACGCACACGTTCGGGTCTACGGCGCCGGCCTGGGTTCCCCGGCCGCGCTGGGAGCGCCCGCGGCACGCGAACGGATCCTCGGCGCGCTGCGGCAGCGCCGCGAAGTGCGGCAGGAGTGGTGGGAGGAGCTCCGGGATGCCGACGATCTGCTCACGGCGACGATGTTGTCGCGGCGCGCCGATGTCTCGCGGGTCGCGTTGGGTGAGTTGCGCGCCGACCGAGCCGACGGCCGATACGCGTCGGAGATGAGCGGCCTGCGGGCCATGGTCTTCGAACGGCGTTGCGACGAACTCGTGCTGCTGCTGGCGGAGGCGGCGACACGACAGGTTCTGCGCGACGCGATATACGCGCACACGCAGATCGTGGGTCATCCGGCCTTCATTGCACCGGCTCCCGCGCCCGCCGCGGCTGCGCCTCGCCGCCCGACCATCACCGCGGGGCCAGGCCGCTGATCAGTAGCTGGATACCTTCGATCGTCGAAAAGCGTTGCCGCCCAACGTCACTGCGCAAGTGCCGGAACGAGTGACGGCTGCGTACTCCCCACTCATGGGAAGGATCGACAATAGGGGGACGTGTGGTGGGAAAGGATCTGATCGAGCATGCCGAACAGCATGGAAATCGACCCTGCGGTTTTGCGTCAGCTGGCCGACCAACACAGTCGGGTGGCCGCCGATACCAGGGAATGGGCCAAGCCGCCGGTGGATTGGCTCGCGAGCTTCCTGCCCACCTATGGCAAGATCGCCTACCCGGTCTATGAAGCGCTGGAGCGATACTACGACGCACGGCAGCGCGCGGGCGAGGCGCTGGCCAGCGAACACGATCGCACCGCCGCATCGTTGCGTGCGTCCGCGGACGCCTACGAGCAATCCGACGACGAGTTCGCCCAGCACATCCGGCAGGTGGCCGGCCTCACCGATCAGCCGTCCCCGGTGCCGGGAAGCTCCGCCGCTCCGTTCGGTACGGACCGCCCCACGACGCCGTCCGTGTCGACGCCCGGTGTATCGCCCGAGGCCGACCCCGTGACGGCCGGTCCCGGTTCCGCCGGTCGGGATTCGGCCGCCCCCGACGGCACTCAGACCGACCCGCTCGGCACTTCGCAGGGCAAACCCGGCGAGGCGTCCCCGGCCGGAGCGGGCGTGCCCGGCGCGACCGCCGCGTCGACGGACCCGGTGAGCGCCAACGGCACCGGCACGCCGAACGCGACGGGAACGACTACACCCGGTGGCCCGTCGAGCACCGGCGTGACAGCGCCCTCGACCGCGGGCATGCCGCCCGCCGGGGTCGGCCCGCTCAACGGAGCCCCGGACGATCGAGGCGCTACGCAACCGCCCACCGGCGCGACGGGCCGGTCCGATCTGCCGCCCATGCCGGTGCAGGTGGGGAGCCCGTTCGCGGCCGCCGTCGCCTCGGCGAAGGACAAGGAGGCCGAACCCGCGTACGTGGTTGGCAGCCAGGTGAACGACGATCTCGTGCTGGCCAGGACGCTGCTCGGCAGCGTGCTCGCCGCGGTGGACTCCCCGGTGGGCATGGCCTGGGCCGTCTCGGTGATGCGGGGTCCCGGTGGAACGGGTGTCTTCATCACGTCGAACGAAGGACGTGGGTGGTTGCCCGCCGGATTGTTCCTGCCGCGTGAGGTTTCCACGCCGTGGAACTGGGACGAGTTGCTCGCCGCCGACGACGGCGCCGGATCGCCGTGGGAAGGAGTCACCGATCCGGCCCGGGTCCTGGCGGAGTTTGGGTTGGCCTGGGGTGCGAAGGCGAACGCAAGTCTGTCCGCCCTCGTGTCCTCCGGTCCGATCGATCCGGGGTTGCGCAACCGCTTCGGTGAAGCGGCGATGGAGGGGCTCGTCGCTCCGTCCTATGACGTCGACTTGCGCGAGTTCACCCCGGATACGGCCGACCGCCTCGGCCTCGCCGGTTCGATCTCCGGCCTGGAACAAGTCTCGTCGGTGCCCGATGCGCAGGTGCGATCGCGGTGCGTGGAACTGGCGGCCGACGCCCACGGGCAGGTCGGACGCTCCGGACCGGCGCCCGTGGAAGCCGCGACTTCGCGCCGGGTTCGGGAGCGAATTCTCGCCGAGCTGCAAGCCGGGAGGCCGGTGCCGCGCGAGCTGTGGGACGAACTGCGGGATGCCGACGATCTGCTGGCGGCCTCGATGCTGGGGCAGCGGGTCGACGTGGGCCGGGTGGAGATCGGGCAGCTTCGGCTGGACGCCGGGGCATCCCCGCTGCGCAGCATGGTTTTCGAGCGGCGCTGCAACGAATTGGTGCTGCTGCTGGCGAACGAGACGAGCAGGCAGACCCTGCGCGATGCCGTCTACGCCCACGAACAGGTCACGCTGCATCCACAGTTCGTCTCGACACCGGCGCCGGTCTCCACCGCCGTGCAGCCCGAGCGTGTCGCCCCGCCCACAGTGGTTCCTTCGGTCACCGCACCGGCGGTCACCGCACCCGCGGTCGCCGGAGGGCCGCCGCCAACCGTCGTGGCCCCGCCTTCGACCCCGCCGCCGGTGGCGCCTCCGGAGCAGTCGTGAAAGCTCCGCGAGCGTAGGTCGATTCATTGGTCCGGGCGTGGCGCGGTGGGTGCGATCCCGCCGCGCCACGAGCCGGGCGTCGGTACGTCTGTCGCTGAGGGTCCTTCCGTGGAGTCCGGCCATACCGGCAGCCGGATGGCAACGTGGTGACGCCCGTGCGGATCGCCGCTCCATCCGCGCTGCCGAATCGGCATCGGTGACCGTGCACACGATGTGCGCTCTCGTACGCAGCGGCACTGCCAGTAGCCGTCCGGAACCGGAATCCCGCTTCTCGCGGTGTAGTACGACCGCCGCACTGCGGTCAACCAGCCCGAGGCGCTGTGTGGGCCACAGGAAAGCCGACTGGGTGATCAATGCACGCCGCGAACACGGGAGCCGGAACCGGCGCATGCCGAACCCGCCGACGGACTCGAGATGTTCGAACGCCTTCCGAAAGGCGGCTCGACGCGGCTACGCCTCGATGACGGGACTTTCTTCCGGAGTCGGTTCGCCCTCGGCCTCCGCGTCCTGGGCGGTCTCGCTGCCCGTCCGGGCGGGCGCGGACCCGTCTCTGGTCCGCCGAGCCGGGATCACGCTGGGTGACGGGGTAGCGGCAGGCGCTCCATCCTGCTCGGCGGGCGGCGCGGTATTGGCAGCAGGCGCCGCGGTGATGCCGCCGGGCTGTGCGGTTTCCGGCTGCGCGGCGGCGGGTTGGGCATTCGGATCGCCCTGCGGCGGCGCGGCCGCGGGCTGGCCTTGATTGCCGGGCGGCGGCGCCTGCCCCGGCTTACCCGGCGCGCCGTTGTTCTGGTTCTCCTCGGCCTTCTTCGCCTTGTCCTCTTCGGCCTTGTGCAGCATCTCAGGTATCTGGGAGACCAGCGGCATAGCTGCCATCGGCAGCATCGCGAGCATCGGCAGCAGCGAGGAGAGGCCACCGTCACCGCCGCCGCTGGTACCACCGGCCGTGCCGCCACCGCTGTTCTGGCCGCCGCCTTTCGAGTTGCCGTTGCCGTTGCCGCTGCCGTTGGCCATATCCTCGTTGAGGTCGGCGATCACGGTGACCTTGTCGTACACCGCCTCCACGGCGGCGGCGACCGCCTTGAGCAACGGAAGCTCTTGAGCGGGCTTCAGTTTGGCGGTTCCCGCGGCCTTCAGCTTGGTGTTGAGGTCGGCCACGATGGTTTTGATGGACCGCAGCGCCTGCACTTGCTCGGCGGCCACAGTGACGGAGGTCTTGACGACCTTGTCGTCCATCTGCAGCAATTGCAGTTGCCTGGCCTCTACCTTGTCGATCGTCTTGCGGTACTCGTCGTCCGCTTCCCCTTTGCCGAGCGCCTTGTAGAAGGCGGGCTCGAGCAGGTCGGCGACTTTCGGCGGGGGAGTGGTCATGCCGCGCCCGAGCAGGTCTACGGCGGTTTGAATGGCGGTGTCCGCCATCGCGATGTAGGCGCGCAGCCCTTCCGAGGCCCCGGGCGGGCAATGCAGGTCGACCAACCAAAAATGTTTGACCTCGGAGGCCACGCTGGCCAGAGGGGTGGACGCGAGCGCCGATGCTTTTTTGGCTTTGGTCTCCGCCGCCGTTGTCGCCATACCGTCGCCACCGCCTTCCAGAAGTCACACCCATTGTCTCGGCTTCCCGATTATGGGAAGTGGCGCATAGTTCGATTACCCACCCACGAATGGGAATACGACCGATTCGGTTCGGGCGACACAATAGCTGGAGAGTGTGAGAGGCGGTCGGTGATGAGCGATGGCGAGTCGGTCGAATGGCACCGGCACTGACGAACGACCTGGACGGAGTGCTCCGATCGCTGCTTGCGCTGTACGGCGACGGCCAGCCCGCCGGCCAGGCGGCGACCACGACCCAAGCTCTCGCCGCCGATCTGCGTCCCCAGTCCGGAGCGGTGGCGCTGCGGTACGGCGAGGCGCACGGCATGCAGATGTCGATCGCGGAATCCCATGCGAGCAAGGACAGCATCGTCGGCAAGGCCGTGGGCGAGTCCGGTGACGGAACGGTCAACGGTCGCGGCCGCCTGAACAACCACATCGCGGATTTCCAGAGCCGGATACAGGCCATCGCTTCGGTGGGCGACACTCGCTTCAGCGGGCCCGCGCTGCTGGATGCCGCACAGACCACCATCTCGAATGCCACCAAGCAGGTCGACGCCGATGTCGCCGCCGCACGGCAGCAGGCCGCGCAGATCATGCCGCCCGCCACGCCGGCGACCCGGCAGACCAGGCACGGTCCGTCGCCGCGCAGGCGGCGACGGACGCGTTCCAGGTCCAGCTCCTCGTCCCGGCTGCGCCCCAAGGGCGCCGTGCGCTCTGACGGAACCAGGGGCGGCAACGCGGTACTGGCCGCCAGCCAATGGCTCGGGACCCCCTACGTGTGGGGCGGTGGCGGCGCGGGCGGTCCGAGCGGCGGCGGATTCGACTGCTCGGGTCTCACGCAATACGCGATCGCCCAGGCGAGCAATGGCGAAGTGGTGCTGCCCCGCACCACCTACGAGCAGATCTACAGTGGGATCCGGCTGGAGCGCGCCGAGGACGTGCGCCCCGGTGACCTGGTGTTTCCCGGCAGCTCCTTCAGCGCCAGAGGGCCGGAGCACGTGCAGCTGGCCGCGGGCAACGGCATGGTCATCGAGGCGCCCTACACGGGTTCGACGGTGAAGTGGTCACGGATGGACAGCAACTCCGTCGTCGTGCGGGTGCTGTGACGCGGTGACCATGGGGAGGATCGCGTGGCCATAAACATCCCCAGCGAGGTCGCGCTGTTCCTGAACATCTGCGGCATCCCCTACCCGGATATCAACGAGGACGACGTCCGTGCTCTCGCCGGGCATGTGCGGACCTTCGCCGCACAGGTGCGGGACACGCACGACTCGGCGACCGGCGTGATCGACGAGATGGGCGCCTTCTACTCGGGTGATTCCTATCAGCAACTGGTCGCCACCTGGGCGGGCATGAGCGCGACCCACATGCGGCGACTCGACAGCGCGTGCAAGATCGTCGGTCAGGCCCTCGACGTCGCGGCGACGGTGATCACCGCGGTGAAGGTCGCCGTGCTGGCCGAACTCGCCGCCCTGGCCGCCACCTATGCCTCGATGATGATCACGCCGCCGCTGGCGCCTTCCGCGCCGCTGATCGCCGCGGCGGCGCGCAAGCTGTGTGAGCAGATGGCGCAGTACCTGATCGGCTATATCGTCGCCGAAGTCATCGGCAAGGCGATCGAACCGCTCGAACAGGCCATCGACGACATGGTCAAGGGGATCGTCTACGACGCGACCCGCGACGCGCTCGACGTCCCGTCGTCGGGCAGACCGGCGCCGCTGCGCATCGATCCCGACGCGGTGCAGCACTTCGCAAAGGTGCTCGACGATCACGCCGACGACATCATGCGGCACGCGGCGACATTCGCCGAGAACGTCTCGACGCTCGATTTCACGACATCGACACCGTTCGCCGACGCGGCGCAGCCCACCGAGGGGGATGCGGGCGCTCGGCGTGGTCCCGCCGCGACGGAGCGGGGAATCCCGTTCCAGCACGGCGAACAGCCGCAGTCGCGCTTCGGCCAGAACGTATCGGCGGCGACCACCGGTCTCCACGGACTCGGAGACGACGCGCGCGTCCCGGTCGCGCCGCGCGACGCCTCGGAGGCGATCGGCGCCGCGGAACGGCCGGTCGATCGAAACGTATCCCAAGGTGGCACAGAGACGCCGGTCCCGACCGGCGAGCGATCTTTCTCGCCGGCTGGGTCGGAATCTTTCGAGTCGGCCCGGGAGTTCGCGAACAAGACTGCGCCAGTGGGGGCCGCACCGAGCGGTGTGGGCATGGACGCGGCGGACCGACCGGCAGGAGTCGAAAGCCCTTCCGCGATGTCCGCGCAGGCGGGAGCGGATGCCGGGCCGGTGGCTGCCCGCGAAGCGGCGCCCGAGGTCGGGGGGCGACCGGCGGTCGAGCCCGACGCTGGCCGGTCCGGCTGGGCCACCGAAGCGGGCGGACCCGCCGACCATGTGCTCGCAGAGAACGCAGTCGCGGGCTCCGTCTCGGGTGATTCGCTGGGAGCTGCGCCCCTCGCACGGCAGAGTCCAGGTGCGGCGTCCACGCCTTGGGGCCGAGCCGTGCCGGGGCCGGGCGCGCCGGACCCCGCGCCGCCGAAATCCGAACGTCCGGCGAAGGCCACGCCCAAAGTGCGCAAGCCCGCGGTCACTCCGTGGACCAAAACCCGTCGTACCCGGGATGTCCCGGCCGTGGTGCACGCTCCGGCCACGCGGCCGCCACTGCGGTTGGTCCGGGAGAAGGGCTCCGAAGCGAACAGCGCCGACCTCGCCGACGCGATGCCCGCGCCCGCGCCGGCGCGGGCGACGGCTCCGGCATCCGATCGCACGGACTCGCCGCCTTCGCGCGCCTGACGGGGCGATCGGGCGAATACAGGCTTCCGACAAGAAAACCCATTCCCAGGCGCGGGAATGGGTTGCTGAGTGGAGGTGGCGGGAATGGTAGACGTAGACGAACCGCGCTACCGCACAGGGTGTCGTTCCCCTCGCAACGGCCGGTGGCCTGCCGGTGCCACCGGCCGTTGCTTTTGGGTTCAGATCGTCAGGATGAGGGACTGACGATCTGTGTTCAGACAGTACCCTCTTCTGTCGGAACGTTCAATAGTGTGCACCTAAATAGCGGCAAGAATTTCGAATCAAGCGTGCGACCTGCTGCGCGGCGGCTGGGTGGACCGGATCGCGGCTGGCCAGCCGCCGCCGAAGGGGCCATCTGCAGGCGGATGATTGCCGACCCCGAGGTAAACATACCGTTAACTGACGGCACGTTCAAAATTGGCATGTCGCGGAAGCGGCGTCGTCTCCGTCTCGACTTCCCAATGTTGGGAAGAAACCGAGTCCTGGGCGTGATCCCCGGAATCTATCGTTCGAGCAGGCTTGATCGGCGGAAGGGAAGTCCGAGTGTCAGCGGCCGAGGACGCGTTCTACACGGGTGTTCAGAATCTTGGGTTGGTCGCGGGTGGCGTGCGCAACGACCAGCACGCGGCGGCGGCGTTTCGGGCCGCTACCGATCTCGACCCGGACATGTGCGATGCCTGGCTCGGGCGTGCCATGGCCGGGGAGGTCACCTCGGAGGTGATCTACGGGGCCTACCGCTCGGTGCACAACCTCTACCGCGACCAGCAGCGGGCGGGTCTGGTCGATCGCGCCCTGTGGTGCCAGGTCGAGATCGGCATGTACGGCCTGCGCGTCGCGATGGCCGATCGCGATCAGATCGCCATCGCGCAGGCGTGCTCGTATGCCGAAGGCGGTGAATGGCAGGAAGCCGCGGCGATCCTCGACGAGGTCCCGCGCGACGACGTGTCCGACTTCGTGCGCATGTCGCTGTACTTCCGGACGAAGCAGTGGCCGGAGGTGCTCACGTTGCGCAACGCGCGGCCGGTGCTGGAGGACGGCCTGCTGGACATCGCCGCCGAGCTGATGACCGCGCAGTCGCTGGCGCACCTGGGCCGCTTCGGTGAAGCCATGCCGCGCGCGCAGCGAATCGTGGAGGACAGCTCCTCCGGTAGCCTGTCCTACATCTGGGCCGACGCGCACTTCCTGCTCGGCATGCTGATGCGGCACAACGGAGATCACGACGCCGCCGACAAGGTCCTCAAAGGGCTGCAGGGCTCGGCCCTCTGGCCGGACCGCGAGGAATGGCAGCGCGCGGTGCGCGACAAGTCGTACCGATTCGAGGTCGCCACCGCGGAACTCATCGCGTCCAGGACGAACAGGTGGGATCCCAAGACGGGCGACGACCCGCGCGAAGCGGCCGCCAGCGCAGCGCGCGCGGAACGGGAGAGTCTCCTCGCGGAGGCCTCCGACCTGCTGCAAGCGCAGATCGGCATGGATTCGGTCAAGGAGCAGGTCGACCGGCTCAAGTCCGGCGTGCTGATGGATCAGGTGCGCGCCAAGCGTGGACTCGCCGTGGATTCGAAGTCGCAGCACCTGATCTTCTCCGGCCCGCCCGGTACCGGTAAGACGACCATCGCCCGGGTGATCGCCAAGATCTTCGCCGGCCTGGGTGTCGTGGAGAACGCCGAGGTCATCGAGGTCTCCCGCAACGACATGGTCGGCACCCACCTGGGCCACACGGCACCCAAGACCAACGCGCTGATCGACTCGGCGCTCGGCGGGGTGCTGTTCATCGACGAGGCGTACACCCTTATCCAGGAAGGTCTTTCCGGCGGGGACGCGTTCGGCAAGGAGGCGGTCGACACGCTGCTGGCTCGCATGGAGAACGATCGCGACAAGCTCGTCGTGATCATCGCGGGCTACGAGGACCAGATCGACCGGTTCCTGGCCTCGAACGACGGCCTTGCCTCTCGTTTCACCAAGCGGATCCGCTTCGCCAGTTACGACGCCGACGAACTGGTGCAGATCGCCGAACACATCGCGCGGAAGAAGGATTCGATCCTGTCCGAGCAGGCTCGCGAGGTGCTGCGCCTGAGGTGTGAGGAGCTGGCGGGACAGACCAAGAACGGCAGGCGGCTGATCGATCTGGCCGGTAACGGCCGTTTCGTGCGCAATGTGGTCGAGGCCGCCGAAGCCGAGCGTGATTATCGCTTCACCAGAGAGAACGCCGATATCGCCGCGATGACCGACGAGGAGCTCATGACGATCGACGCGTTCGACGTCACCGCGGCGCTGGAGGGCTTGGCGCCGAGCACGCGGGTGTGAGGCGTCCGCTGATCCGCTATCCCCAATGCTGGGTATAGCGGTCGTATTCATGCTGTGACCGCTGGTTACGGTTTGGTGAGGGCGGCGGAAGGAACGAGAACCGGTGGCGCGCTTCCGGGTTGTGACCAAACACCAGATTTCCGGCTGGCGTTTCCTGCTGCGCCGGATCGAGCACGCGCTGGTCCGTCGCGACGCGTCGATGATCGATGACCCGCAGCGCGGCCGCTCGACCGCGCTGACCATCGGCATCGCGCTCGCGTGCGTGCTCATCGCAGGCAGCGCCGTGCTGGCGTTCTTCAAGCCCGCCAAAAAGGTGGGGGACTCCAAGATCGTCGCCGAGAAGGACACCGGGGCGCTGTTCGTACGCGTCAACAACCGGCTGTTCCCGGCGCTCAATCTCACCTCGGCCCGGCTGATCGTCGGCTCTCCCGACAATCCGGTGCAGGTGTCCCGGGACGAGTTGTCGAAATACCCGCGTGGACCATGGGTCGGCATTCCCGGTGCACCCGGCAGCATCGTCGACAGCAACGAGAAGGATTCCTCGTGGACGGTGTGCGATACGACGCGCACCGGTGCGGCCGCGCCGGTGAACCCGGCGACCGGCCTGCCGACCGTCAGCCGGTCCGCGGTGCGAACGACGGCGATCGGCGGCCCGCTCGCCATCGACGGCGACGCCAACCGCCCGCTGGGTGACGGCGAGGCCCGCCTGCTGCGCGACGACACCACGACCTGGCTGGTGTACGCGGATGCCGAGAAAGGCGTGGTGCGCGCCGCGATCGACCTCGCGAACACCGCGGTGGCCATGGCGCTCGGCATCGACTCGACCGCTCCGGTGATGGCGGCCTCCAAGGGCTTGGTCAACGCGATTCCCGAAGCACCGCCGCTGCGGGTCCCCGACGTGCCGGGCAAGGGCGAGACCATCTCGCTCAACAACGGATTCACCACGCCGGTCGGGTCGGTGCTCACCGTGTCGACACCGGATCAAGGCGTCTCGTACTACCTCGTCTCCCAGTCCGGGCTGGTGCGGGTCAGTTCGGTGCTGGCGGCGATGGTCCGCAATGCGGACGCCCAAGGCTCGGTGACCACTCGCACCGTGGGACCCAACGTGATCGCGGCGAATCTGCGCCCTGGACAGTGGCCGGGCACCGCGACCTACCCGACCCGTCCCGTTCGCCTGGTCGACCCGGAACGTTCCGGCGTCACGTGCCTGCACTGGTCGCGCTCCGGGAGCGATCCGAACGCGATCACCGAACTACTGGTGGGCAGGCAGTTGCCGCTCACGCAGGACGAGCAGGGCCGCGCGGTCGACCTGGTGACATCCTCCGCTTCGCGCGGCACCACCGCGGATGCGGCGTACCTGCCGAGGGACACCGGGCGATTCGTACAGGTGACCGGTACCGAACCGGGATCGCCACTGCGTGAATCGCTCTACTGGGTCTCCGACAGCGGGGTGCGCTACGGCATCATCACCGAACCGAACAGCGCCGGCGGCACCGACCCCACCTTGCTCGCGCTCGCGCTACGAGCTCCGGTCCCCGCGCCGTGGAGCATCATCTCGCTGTTCGCGGTTGGTCCCGCTCTATCCCAGAAGGAAGCTCGCATCCAACACGACGGAATCCCGAACAACAATGTCGTCGCCGGGCTCGGGGGTACGCAGTGACCAGCACTCGCCGATTCGTCCGGCCCGCCCGCATGGTGCGCGGTCCCAAAGCGCCCGCCGTGACCGAGTTGCGGCTGCAACCGCCGACCGAGCTGCCCAAGCCGGTTCCGCCGTCGCGACTGCGGATGATCATGCCCGTGGTCATGGTGGCGGCCATGTGCGGGATGATGGTCATGATGTTCCGCGGGGGCGGAGCCGTGAACCCGATGATGCTGATGTTCCCGGCCATGATGCTGGTGTCGATGTTCGGCATGATGGGCGGCGCGCTCGGGGGCAACTCCGGCGGCGCGGCGAGCCTGAACGAGGAACGCAAGGACTACCTGCGCAGCATCACCGACAACCGCAAGACGGTGCACGCGGCGGAAGCCGAACTCCACGCCTACCTGCGCTACACCCATCCGGGTCCCGATGAGATCGCCCGGCTGATCGGGGGCAAGCGGATGTGGGAGGTGCAGGTCGCCAGTCCGCAGTTCCTGCGCGTGCGGGTGGGCCGCGGACGCATCGCCAACCAAGTGCGCGTGATCGTCCCGGAAGCCGCGCCCACGTCGGATCTGGACCCGGTCGGCGTCGTCGAGCTGACTCGATTCGCCAAGGCCTATTCCACGGTCGGCGGCATGCCGGTCGCGATCAATCTGCTGTCGGCGCCGCAAGTCGGCATCGACGGCGATCCGGAGCTCGTGGCCGGGTTGGTCCGCGCGATGATCGGCGAGGTGGCGGTGCTGCACGGGCCGGACCAGGTGGCGGTCGCCGCGGTGCTGTCCGATCCGGACGCGCCGGAGTGGTCCTGGCTGAAGTGGCTGCCGCACGCACAGCATCCGAGCGACAACGACGCGATCGGCTCGAGCCGCATGGTCTACCGCACCGTGGCCGAGTTGCGCACCAAGGTGCTCGCCGGACTCAACCGCGGTCCGTTCTCGGCGAATTCGCAGCCCACCCTGGATCGCACCCACTTCCTGCTCATCGTGGACGTCGAGGGCCCTGCCAGCGACCGCGACATCTCCGGCATCGACGGCTGCACCTGGCTGCGATTGGGTCCCGCGGAGCAGAATCTGCCGAGGGCGTTGCGCTTCACCGTCACCGAGGACCGGTCGCTGAACGAGGTGACCCCGCGCGGGCTGCGTCGCGTGGGTGTGGCCGATTCGCTGTCCACGGCGGCGATCACGGCCATGGCGCGCAACCTTTCGCCGTACCGGTTGTCCACGGTGGTGGAGGCGGTGGCCGCCGAGCAGGCCAGCGGTGGTACATCCTGGGAGGAGATGGTCGGCATCGACGACCCGGGCGTCATCCGGGTCGAGCAAGCGTGGATCCGGCGTCGCGATCAGGACCGGGCACGGCTGAACATTCCGTTCGGCCATGACCCGGCCGGTGGTGTCGTCTATCTCGACATCAAGGAATCGGCCGAGGAAGGCATGGGCCCGCACGGCATGTGCATCGGCGCGACCGGATCGGGTAAGTCGGAATTCCTGCGCACTCTGGTGCTCTCGGCGGTGGCGACACATTCGCCGGATGTCCTGAACCTGCTGCTCGTCGACTTCAAAGGTGGCGCGACCTTCCTCGGTTTCGACCGGCTGTCGCATGTGACGGCCATCGTGACGAACATGGAGGAAGAAGCCGACCTCGTCACCCGTATGGAAGACGTCATCAACGGTGAAATGGCGCGTCGGCAGCGGATTCTGCGTGACGCGGGCAATTTCGCCAGCGTCGCCGATTACGAACGTGCCCGGGAGCAGGGCGCGGACCTGCGACCGCTGCCGACGCTGCTGATCATTCTCGACGAGTTCGCCGAGCTGCTCGAGCAGCATCCGAACTTCTCGAAACTCTTCGTGGCCATCGGCAGGCTCGGCCGATCATTGCGCATCCACCTGCTGCTCGCCTCACAGAAGGTGCCCGCCAACCGGATGGGCGAGTTGGAAGCCCACCTTTCCTACCGAGTGGCGTTGCGTACCAACCAGACCAGCGACTCGCGCGACGCGATCGGCACCGCGGATGCCTACCACCTGCCGAAGAAGCCCGGTTCGGGGTATCTGCGGGTCGGCTCGGGTGACCTCCAGCGTTTCCAGGCCGCGTACGTGGGCGAGAAGTACTCGGCCCCCGCGCAGGTGTCCGCGTCCTCCGCGCAGCGCGCGCGACGGCCCGGTGGCGGGTACCGGCCGCCGCAGCGCTTCATCGCCGGCCATATCGCCGACACCAGGCCCGCGGTGGTCGAGCCGGTGGTGGTCCAAGATGCGCCGGAAACGGCCGACGGCGAGTCGATCACGGTGATGGAAGCGGTGTTGCAGCAGTTGGCTCGGCACGGCCAGCCCGCGCACAAGATGTGGCTGCCGCCGCTGGGCACGCCGCCGACTCTCGATCGGATGATCCGCGCCGTGCCGCAAGGCGTCTTGCAGATGCCGTTGGCGCTGGTCGACAAGCCTCGGCAGCAGCGTCAGGACGTCTGGTGGGTCGACATGTCGGGCGCGGGTGGGCACATGGCCATCGTCGGCGGCACGCAGGCGGGCAAATCGACCGCGCTGCAGACGTTCATCATGTCCGCCGCGCTGACCCACACCCCGGAACAGGTGCAGTTCTACTGCCTGGACTTCTCCGGTGGCGGCTTGGCGGCGCTGACGAACCTTCCGCACGTGGGATCGGTCGCCGCGGCCAGGGACGGCGATCGCATCCGCCGCACGATCGCGTTGGTGACGAACCTGCTCGAGAGCAGGCAGTCGATGTTCACCGAGTTCGGTATCGATTCGATCCGAAAGTTCCGCACGCTGCGGGACGGCGGGGGCAGGCCGCCGTGGCACGACCGCGATCCCTACGGTGACGTCTTCCTGGTCATCGATGGATGGGATGTCGGATTCGGTACGAACGGCCCGTACTACGACGAATACACCCCGGTGATGGAGTCCATCGCCCTGCAGGGCTTGAACTACGGCATCCACCTGGTGGTCAGCAGTTCGCGCTGGATCGCGATTCGTCCCGCGATCAAGGACCTGATGCAGACACGCGTCGAGATGCGGCTGGGTGACCTGGCCGACACGACCTTCAACACCCACCGCAATGTCGTCGCGGCGATCCCCGCCAATCGACCGGGCCGCTGCATCTCGACCGACGGTCTGCACATGCTCACGGCGTTGCCTCGCATCGATGGTGTGGGCGATCCGAATTCGGCCGCCGAAGGCCTCGCCGCCGCGGCCGCCGAGATCACGCAGCGCTACCCGGGAAGGCGTGCGCCGCAGGTGAAATTGCTGCCGCCACAGGTGGGCATCGATGAGGTGCGGGCCGGATGGCCGGTGCCGCAAACGCTCGCGCAGCGTCTTGTCGTACCGTTCGGCGTCCGGGAATCCGATCTGAGCCCGGCGACGATCGATTTCGGTGTGTCGACCCATTTCATCGTGCTCGGCTCGACCGGATCGGGGAAATCGACCACCCTGGCCGCGCTGCTGGAATCCATCAAACGCCAGTACGACCCGTCACAGGCGCGCGTGTTGCTGATCGACTATCGGCGCAGGCATTTGGAGACGGTGCCGCAGGAGATGCTCATCGGGCATGTGACCAGCGAGCGGGATGTGCGGGAGGCGCTGCCGGCGCTGGTGGAGAAGATGCGCTCGCGGCGCCCACCGGACAACGTGACGACCAGGCAGCTCGCGGAGCGCTCCTGGTGGTCCGGGCCCGAGGTATTCGTCGTGATCGACGACTACCACATGGTGGTGCAGCGTGGCGGGATGAATCCGCTGGAACCGTTGAAGGACATCATCGTCGACGGTCGCGACACCGGCTTGCACGTCGTCGCGGCGCGCAATATCGCCCAAGCGGACACGGCGTTGTACGACAACGTGATCGGTCAGATGAAGAACCTCAATTCCTCGGGTCTGATCATGGACGGTTCGAAGCTCGACGGCATCCTGATCGGCGATGTGCGACCCACCAAGCAGCCGCCGGGCCGTGGAATCTTTGTGGAGCCCATGTCTTCTCGCCGAGATCTCGTCCAGGTGGCCTGGGTGCCCCAGCAGATGTGACTTCGGCGCCCATCCCAAGGTTGGGAATAAATTACCGTTTTCCTTAGCAGCCGCTCGATCCGAGCTGGTAGTCACGCTCGATTGGAGTCTCATCATGGCACTCCCGGATGTCGGCATCGCCCCGCCGGGCATGCGGGAGGCCGTGACCGACCCATTCTGGATGCCACTGGAAGTCGGTGAGGGCGCCGCCGTTCTGCCGGGAGGCCGCGGCCCGCACGGTGCTATCGCCCCGCCTCGGGACGTCACCGATACGACGGGTATCCGAGATCCGGCGGCGGCAGTCGTTCCCGGAGAAACCCAGGAGGTGCCGGTACTGGAGAAAGCCCCGGTAATCGGTGTGACCGAGGCAGTCGATGGCCTGAGTCGCGCATCGACGCTTCCGACACACACGCTGTCAACGTCCTCGGCGAATCCGTCCGAGGCAAGGTAAACGCCTTACAGGATAGGAATAGATATGGCAACCGGATACACCGGCGACCCGACCGAGATCACCGCAGCCGCCAAGAAGTTCTTCACGCACGCCGACACCTTCCGGAACCACTTGGGTATTCTCGAGGGCATCAAGATGGAGTATGCGCCCGCCGTTCAGGGTGCAACCGGAAACGCCATTCAGACGGCCATGCAGGGTGCTCTCGACAAGGGTGGCAAGCTGCATCAGACCTTCATGGAGATCGTCGACGTGCTGAATTCCGCCGGCGCGAACTTCGATAGCAAAGACCAAGAGAACGCGGCGCAGGTCAACAAATACAACATGAATTTCTGATGCGCGGTTAACGCCAGAATGCAATCGGGAAAGGTTTCGAAAAATGGCTTTGAAGAATGATTACGATGCGGTTGAGGGCCTGGTCATCCGGACCGACAAGGTGCTCAGCGACATGACCGTCGACGCGGGCGAGCGGGACACGCTCGCCAAGCTGCTCGCGGAGAATTTTCAGGGTGACGCCGGTAGTGAGAACTACGCCCTGCAGGTTCGCATCATGAAGTTGATCGAACAGTACAATCAGGCACTGACCGATCTCAAGGCGGCCACAAAGGTCGTGTCCGGCATCGACGGTGAGTTCCGCGTCGTCGACACCGGTCAGGCCATGCGGTTCTCGCAGATCGGGCTCTGACGACGCCGGTCCCGATCGCCATTCCGGCGGATCGTCCGGCTCGACACCGGCCGGCTCCGTGAGGTCGATCGGATGCGATCGCGGTGCTCGCGTTGTGCCGGTGCCGCGACCGCTCGGAAATCGAATGCAATCGCCCTCGACGAATTCGTTCGCGAACATCGTCGAGGGCGATCGCATGTCCTGGATGCCGGTCGGCGGGGTGGGCGGACGACTCGTGTCACGTGACGCGTCCGTTCGGGTTTCAAGGGTCTTCTGAGGGCGGCGAGGGGGTGGCCGGTAGGGATGAATGCGAGCTCCGTGCCGAATCCCCATCTCTGGGAATAGCTTAACGTTCTGATTGCACCGCTCGATGTCGATGTACTACTCGCCAAGAGTGGGTACTGGTTGTTAGGAGACTTCCATGCATCTCGCTGTCGATTGGGATCATCTCCCGGTTATCGCTTCGCAACTGGGCGTCAGCGCGGAGGATCTGATGCTGATGCTGGGGGCGGCCGCTCCCGCCGCTGTCCCGGCCCCGCCGGGTCTCGATGACGTGAGCGCGCTCATCCCCGTCGCGTGCGCCAAGCAGGCGGGGCTGTTCTTCCCCACCACGGCAAACGGAATCGCCCTTGGCACCGATGGTGCGGGCGCTCTACCGGAAGTGGGCGCCGCCTTCGCTGCCGGCGACATCGTCGGCCATGGCCAGGTGCTCAGCAGAGCAGCCGCGTTCTAGGCGCGGACAGCGCGAGCGAAAGCTGACGAGATGCTTGCTGTGGTACTCGGCGCGCTGGGGCCGGAGGGGATCATCGCCCCGGTGCTCGCCGGCGATGGGGTCGCCACGACGCGGGCGACCGCCAAGGTTTATACGGCAATGGCCGCGCGATTGAATGCCGCCGCGGCCAACACCGACAGTTCGATACTCCAGATGAGTGCGACGTTCCAAGCGCTCACCGCGGACCAGGCACAGGCGGCATTCCGCAAACATGCGGCATGGTTGCGTGAGCAGGCGACCGTGGCCGAGGCAACCGGCCAGTTGCTGGACCGAGCGGCTGACATCTCCACTGCGGCGAAGGCCGCCATGGGGGTCCTCGCCGCCAAGGCCGCTCAGGTCCGGGCCCAAGAGGGTATCGCGCTCGGCGGCGGCTTCGGACCGTTGAGCGGGGCGGCCCTCCTCGAAGCCGAAGCCGAGTTGCTTGCGCTCAGAGGGGCCGCCCTCGGCGTCATGGGCGCTTATGCCAACGCGCTGGTGCCCACGCTCGCCGCATTGCCGCCACCGCTCGAGGCGCCCCCGATTGTGACGGGCGGGCCAGGGCCGGGCCCGCAGACGCAAAACGTGTCTTACGACAACCCGACCGACTACACCGGTAGCGACTTCACCAAGACGGACCTATCGTCGACGTCTACGGGCGATGGGCCGACCGGAACGGACAACAACACCGGATCGGGCGGTGATCAGAACCCCACCGACACCACACAGCCCACCGACACCACCCAGCCAACTGATCCCACTCAGCCCGCGGATCCGACCCAGCCGACGGATCCGATGGACCCGGCCACGAATCCCGAGCAATTGTCGCCGGACCCGAACGCCAATGGCTGGTCCGGGGATTCGGGAATGAACGGCATGGGAGACGGAGCCACGAACGATTCCTGGCTCTACGGCACGTCGCAGAACTCGCCGACGTTGGCCGCATTGAGCGGTGGGGCCGGGAGTCTCGTCGCGCTCAATATGGCCCGCGGCGGCCTCGGATCGATGCCAGGAGCCGCGACCGGTTTCCGGATGCCGACCAACTGGAATCCAGGAGCCGGGCGGGCCTTCGGCGCCATGCCGCAGCAAGCGGCGTCCGGACCGATGGCCAGGAAGGGCCCGCCGCGCGGTGCGGTTGCGCCCAAGGCGCGAATGCGACGACGCCGCGACGACGAGAAGAGGTCGTCGAAGGTGTTCGTCCCTGGCGAACCGCAGGATGTTCCGGTACTCGAGCAACCTCCTGTCATCGGGGTCATCGAGTACGAGGACCGGGACGGCCGAGACGAGCCGATGCTCGAATCGGTGCTGGCGGTCGGCGTCATAGAGCGAAACGACAACGAAGACGAAGCGGTGCTCGCCTCCCCAGAACGTCCTCGGTGAAGCGCGCCGAGGCCGATCCAGTCGAAGGAGATGATCACAATACATTCGAGGAAGGTGTGGAAGACGATCCGGTCGCAATCGACCTGAATGTCGATGCGGCCCTGCTGTTACAGCATCTGGTCGACATCGAGTCCTATCCGCCGGTATTGGCGCTGCTGCCGAACATCTACCGCATCGAGGATCGGGATCGGGTACATGCCGTAGTCGCCGCGCAGCTCACCGAAGTGGGCGTGCTCGAGGACGGACGCGTGCACCCGGTCGTCGAGCATTGGCTGCGGTGCCTGTACCGGCCGGACGTGGAAATGGCGGTACGGATCCTGGACACCGGCTTGGATGGCCAGCCGAAAGGAATGGTGCGGATGTCACTGGTGCGCGCGGGCGAGACCCATGTACTCGCGGTGCGCTCCGACGACCATGTCGTCATCCAGTCGGTGTTCCAGCAGGACGACCAGCTCGACACCTTGCCGGCGGCCGTTCTCGCCGCTCTCGGTCCGGCGCCGGTGTTGCAGTTCGAGCCGGTCGCCGCGACGGTGGAGCAATTCGGCGAGATTCCCGATGAACAGGACGAACGGCGGCGCGCCCTGGTAGAACTCGGGGCGGAACCGCATGCCGCCGCGGTGCTGAGCCGGGTGCTGGACGAGGTGGTCCGACGGGCCGAAGTGGTGATCATCGAGCACCACGACGGCAGCTCCGCGCAGTCCGTATCCAGCGTGAACGTGGTGGATACGCTGTCGGGGCGATTCATCGTGACTCCGAGCGTCGCGATGGACGGACGGAAGTGGGCAAGATATGCGCCGGGCGATGACGCGGCCCTACGGTCGGGTATCGGGGCGTTGATCGACCTGCTGCCCGGTCGAAGTTGGTTCGACACCAGCAGAACGAGCTGAACGTCGGACCGTGTTTGTCGAGAGGACGACGGAAATGAACCGAGCACCGAGCAGAAACGGTCATGAGGCCGAGTCCGCGCGCGCTCGCGGCGGTTACGACGCGTACTTCGCACCGACGAACGAGCTGACCGACGCGGCCGTCGCACCCGGCCCCGCCCCCGAGGCCCGGCAGGACGCCGACAACCCCACGCCCGCTGACCCCGTGATCGGCCCGCCGCGTGAGCCACGGCCGCCCGCCGGGGAACCCGATCCACGCTCGACCCAGGCAATGGTGACGCCGCCGACTGGCGCGAGCACGCTGCCTCCGCAAATGAATGCGCAGGCAAGCACGCCGCCGCCCCAGACGAATGTCCCGCCCGCGCAGACGAGTACGCCACCACCTCAGTTCAATTCCGCTCCGCCGCAGGCGGGTACGCCTTCGCCGGATTACTCGGCGCCGCCTGCGGCAGCGCCGAGAGCAGCGCAACAGTATTCGGCACAGCAGCGGTCCGCCGAGCAGTACCGAGCCGAGCAGCAGTCCGCCACGCAGTCTCAAGCGATCGCGCGCACCGACGCCGCATCCGCGAATGAGGAGTGGTCGTCCGGCTCGGCGACCCCCTGGGTCCCCGAGCGCGTCGACCGCACCGCCTATGAGCCGACGCCGCGGATCGAGGTGCTGCCCGCCGCGCTCAGTTCGATCGAACTGCTCGCCGACATCTCCGCCGCGAAACGCGCGCAGCTGCGCTCCTCCTCCGGAATGCGGGGTGCGCTCAACAAAGTCGGTTTCAACCTCGGGCTCTCGCCCGCTGAACAGCGTGCCGAGGACCGCAAAGCGCGAATCCGGACCCAGCTGACCACGACCTATCAGATCGCGGTGATCAGCGTGAAGGGCGGCGTCGGCCGCACCACCACCGCGGCGACGCTCGGCTCGACTTTCGCGGGCCTGCGCCCGGACCGGGTGGTCGCGATCGACGCGAACCCGGACTTCGGCGACCTCTCGACCCGTACCTGCAGGCACCCGTACGGCTTGACCCTGCGCGATCTGGCGCAGTCGCAGAATCTCGACGCGTTCTCCGCGGTGCAGTCGTTCACCTCGATCAACTCCTCCGACCTCGCGGTGATCGCCTCGCCGTGGAGCACGGAGGCCACCGAGGCGTTGTCCGGCCGGGAGTACAGCACCGCCGTGGAAGTCCTGCGCAAGCACTTCAATCTGCTGGTGGTCGACTGCGGGACCGGCGTACTGGATTCGGTGACGTCGACGGTGCTGCAGACCAGCGACGCCGTCGTGGTCGTCACCCCGGCCACCGTCGGCGGCGTCACGGGCGCGGTGGCCACCTTGAACTGGCTGAGCTCCCATGGCCTGCAACACCTGATCGCGAAGTCGATCGTCGGCATCGTGCACCACCAGCCGCTGAAGCCGACCGTCGACGTGGACGCGATCGAGAAGCTGTTCGAAACCGCGCAGCGCCCCACCTGCGTGCTGCCCTACGATGCGCACCTGGCCGAAGGCGGCGAGATCGACCTGCGGTTGTTGGAAAAGGAGACCGTGCTCGCGTTCGAGGAGCTGGCCGCCTGGCTGGCCGATGGATTCCCTGGATACCTCTCCAGCGGCGCCGACAACTCCGGTGACCGCGGAGGGTGGCGATGAGTACTGCCGTCGCGCCCGCGCCTGCCGGGACGCAGCCGTCGGCGGAGGTCGCACGGGCTCGGATCGCCGTGATGATCTCCACGTATCAGGTCGATGTGGTGGTGCCGACCAAGTTCACCATCGAGACGTTCATCGACGACCTGCTGGTCGTGCTGGCCTCGGCGATCGACGACGAGAACGTCGATTTCACGCCGCCCCAGGGGCAGTGGAGCCTGGCCCGCCCGGGCGAGCCGCCGATTCCGCGCTGGCGCAGCCTCGCCGACCACGACGTCACCGACGGCACGGTGCTGATGCTGTCGGTGGTCGAGTCGGCGGAGGTGTTCACGCCGGTGGTGGAGGACATCACCGACGCCCTCGCTCTGATCAACGAGCGCGAGTTCGCCGAGTTCGACACGAACACCGCCGCGATCGTCGGTCTGGCCGTGCTCGGGATCGGGGCCTCGGCGGTGGCCGCCATGCTGGCCTGGTCGTGGACCATGACCGGTTCGACCTTGTGGTGCGGCCTGCCCGCCCTGTTGCTCGGCGGGCTGTGCTGGGCGGGCGCCGCGCTGTCGCGCAGGCGCAACACTCCGGCGATGATCACCCTCGGCTTGACGCTGGCGGCGACGCCGCTGCTGTTCGCCGGAGGTGCCATGCTGGT
Source organism: Nocardia sp. NPDC004168 (assembly GCF_040610355.1). Lineage (NCBI taxonomy): Bacteria > Bacillati > Actinomycetota > Actinomycetes > Mycobacteriales > Nocardiaceae > Nocardia > Nocardia sp. NPDC004168. Next base: position 29,694 of record NZ_JBEXME010000003.1, read on the forward strand.
CCCGCCCGCCTACGGTCAGCCGGGCCCGCTCGCCGCGGCCAATCTGGCCGCTGGAGCGGTGGTCGCCGCGGTGGCCGCCGCCACCATGATGCGGTTGAGCAGGATGGGTATCGCGACCCTGATGGCGGTCACGGTGCTCGGGATCGCGTTGACCGTCGCCGCCTTGCCGCTGACCTATGTGGAGCTGTCCGTCGGGCAGGTCGCGGGTGGAGTGGTGTTCGTCGGAATCGTGCTGCTGACCATGGCGCCGCGTTTGGCCGTGGTCATCGCGCGCATCCGGCCGCCGGATCTGCCCGACCCGGGCAACGAGGTCTCGCCGACGACGCTGACCGACATCTTCGACGCGGAGACGGTGCGCGAAGGGGACGAGCACACCGCGGTCGGCGAACGGCAGCGCACCGCGGAGGAGGCCGGTATCGAGGGCCGCGCGCGGCTCGCGGTGACCAGCCTGCGCGGCCTGATCGCCGCGATCTCCACGGTGCTGGCCCTCTCTTCGGTGATCTCGGCCGCGGTCAGCCCCGGTGGCATCCGCGAGATCGTCATGGGGGCCGCGATCGGCGGCCTGCTCGCGATGCGCGCGCGCTGGCACCCCGACCGGGTCCAGGCGATCGCGCTGATCGCCGGGTCTGTCGTCACCGTGTGCGGGATCGGCTTCGTCGAGGTGGGCGCCTACGAGACCCCGATCGCGCGTCTCGTGGTCGGACTCGTGGTGGCGTTGGCGGCGTGCGCGGCGTGTGTCGCCGCGCTGCGGTTGCCGGGCAAGCGGCTGTCCCCGGTCACCCGCCGTGTCATCGACTTGGTGGAATACGCCCTGATCCTGATGGTTCCGGTGATCGCCTTCTGGATCATGGGCGTTTACACCGCTATGCGAGGAATCTGATGAAGGTCGGCAGTGCCGCGGTCGCGGTTCTCGCCGGGGTGATGCTGGCGATCACCGCCGCCCCCGCTGTCGCGCTGGAGCCGCCGCAGGTCGTGGTCGGCTCGCCGCCCGCGGACGACCCGCCGGGCCCCGAGGAGCCGATGAAGCAGCAGAAGGGCTGCCTTGCCTCGGGCGTGCTGCCCGACAGCGACCTCAGTCGCACCCCACCGGCGGAACTCGCGCTGGATCTGCGCCGCGCCAAGGCGCTGAGCCGGGGCGCCGGAGTGACTGTCGCCGTCATCGATACGGGGGTGCAGCCTCACCCGCGTCTGCCCAACCTGGTCGGTGGTGGCGACTACCTCGCCGCCGGCGGCGACGGACTGTCCGACTGCGACGCGCACGGCACGCTGGTCGCCGGAATCGTCGGCGCCACAGCGGATCCCACGGACGGATTCTCCGGTGTGGCGCCGGACGCGCGGATCATCTCCATCCGCACCCGTTCCGGCGCGTTCAGCCCCGAGCGCCCGAGCTCCGATCCGAGCCAGCGGATCGCCGTCGAGATCCGGACCCTGGCCAGGGCGATCACTCGCGCCGCTAACCAAGGCGCCGGTGTGATCATCGTGTCGCTGCCGATCTGCATGCCGGTGGACGCGCAGGCGGATCAGTCCATGCTCTCGGCTGCCATCGGCTATGCCGTTCATGTGCGCGGAGCGCTCATCGTGACCGGCGCGGGCAACGCCGGGGGTGGCGCCAATTGCGCGCAGAACCCTGACATCGATTCGACGCGCCCCGCCGACCCTCGCAACTGGCGCGACGTGAAGACGATCTCCACACCGGGGTGGTTCGGCGCCGACGTGCTCACGGTGGGATTCACCACCGCGACCGGCGCGCCCATGCCGGATTCCCTCACCGGACCGTGGGTTTCGGTCGCCGCACCCGGCACCGGCATCGAGTCGCTCGGCCCGAGCGGCGGCGGCCTGATCAATGGCGTCGGCGAACCGGACAAGCTGGTGCCGGTCGGCGGCGCGTCGTTCGCCGCGGCTTATGTGGGCGGTGTGGCCGCGCTGTTGCGCTCGCGGTTCCCCAACGAGACTCCGCGAGAGATCGCCTCCCGCCTGCAAGCCAGCGCGCACGCTCCGGCGCGCGGCATCGACAACATGGTGGGCGCTGGGATGATCGACCCGCTGGCCGCCCTCAGCTACCGCACACCGCCCCAGCAACCCGCGGGCCTGTTCCGGTCCTCGGAACTGCCGATTCCTCCTCCGCCGCGGGCCAAGGATCTGCGTCCCGCCGTCACCGCGACCGTCGTCATCCTCGCTGCCGTGCTGCTCGGGTTGGCGGGAAGCCACCTGAGTTCCGCGATGCGGAGGCGCCGGTGAGTTTTCCGAGCGTACGGGTCGCCGGCGTCGAGCGTGGTCCGTTCGCCGCCTTCGTCGTCGTGGGCAGCCCCCTGTTGGTCGGGCTGTCGGCCAAGACGCCGTGGTGGGTGAGCGCGGTGGTGGTCACGGTCCTGGTCACCACGGTGACCGTCCGGGTGAACGGGCGGACCGCGATGCGCTGGCTGCTGGACTGGGCGGCCTACCGCACCGGCCGGACCGCGCGGGCGCGCGAACGCACACAGTCGGCGAAGATCCAGGACGTACAGGTCGCCGCGGGCGTGTGCGGCGTGAACGAGGCGGGCGACACGCTGATCGCGATGATCCAGCTCGCGCCCAACCTCGATCTGCCCACTGTGATCGCCGAGCGAACCCTCTACACCGAGGACACCATCCCGGTGGACCTGCTGCTACCGATGTTGGACCAGTTCGGCATCGCGGTCGACATCGACATCGTCACGACCGGTCAGCGGGTCCGCTCCACCGGCAGCTACAGCATGCTCTACGACCAGCTGATCGGTTCCCACCCGGTGGTGGGCGACCGGCTGACCTGGCTGGTGGTCCGGCTCGATCAGGAACGCAATCTGGCGGCGCTGAGCAAGCGCGGGCCGTGCTCGGTGGTCGCCCCCAAAGCGCTGGCCAGCGCCACGCATCGGATCGCGGGGCGGCTGCGCGAGCGTGGCATCGCCGCGCAACCGTTGCCCGCCGCCGCCCTGCGGGACGCGACGCGCCTGCTGCACGCCGGAATCGAACTGTCCGACCTTCGGGAGACCTGGAGCAATCTGCAGACATCGGTCCCCGGCCGGTGCGTGACCAGCTTCCTGATCGACTGGTCCCGATTGGGCGGGGTGGGCCTGGACGACTGCTGGACCTGGAACCGCGGCCGCACCACCCTGGTGGTGAGCCTGACCTCCGACACCGATGGGCCACGCGCCCTGGTCCGGTTCATCGGCCCGGCTGTCACCACCGAACCGCCGGACTACCTGCGGCTATTGGGCGGCGACCAGTCGAAGGCCCTGCTGGCGTCGTTGCCGACCGGCGGCTCCATCCGCACCTTGCGCGGCTTCGAGTCCGGCGCTGACATCGCGCCCGAGGATCTCGCTGCCGAGCTGGCCATCGCGATCGGTCCGAACGGCCAGATCCTCGGCGCGATCAGCGGCCAGCCGCGCCACACCCTGGCGTTGCCGCTGTTCGACCCGGCCCGGTTCAACCCGCGCAGGCGCACCATCGACGTTCACGCCAAGCTGCCCGTCGCTCAGCAGATCATCCTGCGGGCGATGGTGGTCGGCGCGGACGTGGAGATCCATTCGGCGCGGCCGGACAGCTGGCGCCAGCTCGTGACCGCGGTCGGCGACCCGCGCTCCATGCGCTTGGCCGACCCTGGCGACGAGCACACCGGCGCAGCGAATGCGGAGGCGGAGATCCCGGCCACCATCGCGGTCTTCGACCATCTGCCGCCGCGTGCGTCCAACGCGCACACGACGGTCACCATCAGCGAGCCCGGCGGTCCGCGCAGGCGTGCGGTCGATCTCGCGATCAACCAGGTCAGCGCGACCGCGGTGGACGTGAGCATTCCGATGCGCACGGTGCGGGTTGACCTCATCGAGCCGAGAGGCGAAACCCGATATTTCGATACTGTCGACGGCCCGCCCGCGCATCCCGCGGGGGCATCCGGACCCGTGGTTGCACCTCCGCAACCCGGTGGCCGTCGCGTGAGCTGATGGGAGCGGTCGGTTAATGTCTATCACCGTGGTAGCGGACACCCATTCCGATGGTGGCGAACTCCCTCATCAGGACGCCGGGGACGCTCTGACCCCGAGACAGGCAGCTGCGGCGATCTTCTCCAGCCGGTTATCGGAGCTGATCGCGGAATCCGTCGTCTCGACCGAGGACGGATCGACGCGGTCGCTGACGCTCTACTCGCTGGCGCAGCACCTGGAACTGGCCTACCCGGACGTGCCGGTGTCGCAGTCCGGCCTGTACCGGCTGATCCACGGTGACGCGATCCCGCGCCTGGATTTGGTGATCGCGCTGGCCCGGGTCTTCGACGTGCCGCCGGAGTACTTCGTGACCGAGGAGAAGAAGCGCTGACCCGGACGGTCGGCTGTTCTCTCCACCGGGAATAGCGTCGGCTCGGCGGGCGGCTCCGTCCGGTTACGATCCGGACCATGCCCGCCGAGGACCCGGGAGACGTTTTTCTCCGTCATCGAGGTGCGGTCCTCGACACGCTGCTCGCCGATCCTTCGCTCGGGTCCTCTGCCGCGTCGTCCGGCGCCGGCGTCGACTTCGACGGCGGGGCGGAGCTGGGCGGTGCGGAGAACAGCGTCGCGTCGCTGGGATTGCCCGATCTCGACTCGGAGCCGCGTGACGTCGCGCCGCGGCGTCGCACCGGCGATGGGCCGAAGGCGAGCGAACGAATTCTCGCACTGCTGAACGGGCAGGCGCAGGATTCGACCCCGGCGATGGATCTCGCCAACGACTACTCCTCGGTCGCCGCCCGAACGAACGCGCCGTCCGAGCCGGAGCCGGAGCCGGAACGCACGTCCACCGCCACGGCCAACCGGCTCCCGCCCGCCCAGCAGATCGCCAAGGATGCGCTGGTCCAGCTGCGCAAGCCCAAAGTCGCGTTGATCGTCGCCGCGGTGGTCGCCGTGCTGCTGTTGCTGTTGCTGATCACCACCGGTGGCGGGGAGAAGAACACGGCGCAGAACCAGCTTCTGGTGGTCACGCCGCCGCCGACCTCTGCCGCGTCCTCGGCCTCGCCCGCGCCGCCGTCGAGCTCGATCATCCAGCCGAAGTCCGCGGAGTCGAAGTGCCCGCCCGGGAGTACCTCCGGGATGGACGCTTTCGGCGGGCAGACGGGCAAGGCCTGGTCCTGCGTGCGCGCGTACAAGGTCGATGGTCAGGTCATCACCATCGACCTGGGCAAGACCTATCAGATCGACTCGATCGGCATCGTGCCCGGCTGGGATCACATCAGTGCGGACGGCACCGACCAGTGGGCGAAGTATCGGACCGTCAGCCGGGTTTCGTACCAGTTCGACGACGGCAACAAGACCGTCTACACGCAGCCGACCCTCGATCAGCGGACGTTGGTGGTGACCAAGATGGAGCCGGCGGTGAGCGCCTCGAAGATCGTGCTGACCGTGCTGGAGTCCAAGGGCGACGCATCGATCAACACCACTGCCATCGCGTCCATCGTCATCACGGGGCACTGAGGTGTCTGCGCTGCCCGAACTCGCCTGCCAGTACTGCGGCCACCGCAACACCGGCGCCGATTCCCGCTGTGCGCATTGCGGAGCGCCGCTGCGCGCGGCCGTCGACGCGGTGCGATCCGCTGCGGAGAAGCTGCCCGCCCAGGCCGCCGAAGTCGCCGAGAAGGTCGGCGGCGAGGCGAAAAGGTTTGTCGACAAGGCATATCCGCGCTGGCAGTGGCGGGCGGTCGGGGTGCTCGGGTTGCTGATGGTCGTGGCCGTCGTCTGGGGTCTGCGCTCCTGTTCGCCGTCGCTGCCGTCGCTTGCGCAGGGGAGCGCGCCGGTCCGGGCCATGCCGGATCTGCTGCGCACGGCGGCGACCTGTCAACCGCTGGATTCCGGCGGGCAGCGGGAGAAGTGCGTTATCGCCGCCACCGACCCGATGTTGTTCGGCAATATCGCGGGCGGCCGGGACCTGACCTTCTACGCCGAACTCCTACCGCAGGATCGTCTGGCCGACAGCATCTCTCGATGGCGCGGCGCGGGCGGGACGGCGCTGGTCGACGGTCCCGTCTACGCGGCGATCGGCCCGTCGGCAACCGTCTGGTACGCGGACACCCGGACCGGCTTCCGGTTGGAGACAAGCAACTTCGCCGGTCGAACGGGCGCGCAGACCTTCCTGTCGCGTGCGGGGCTGGTCCGCTGACGTAGCAGCCCCGCGTCAGCCGGGCTCGGAAAATCCCTGATCCGGACGCCGTAACCCATGTCCGCCAGGGAAAATTATTGTTACACTGTTGATTGTGCCGTTATCTAGCGGTACGTTATGTGAAGTACGAAACACGTACGAGCGCAGTTCTCGGGAAGGCAACGGATCGATGGTGGCAACCACCCAGCAGACGATTTCATCGAAGCGGTTCCGCGATGATCCGACCGATCTGGAAGCGGCGTACTTCCGGTGGATCCAGCCGGGGTCCTCGACGTCGGCGATCACGGATCGGGCCGAGCGGATCTTCCGTCAGCATCTGGAACTGGCGGCCACGCGCGCGCCCGGTTCGGCGACCACCCACGTCTACCGGCCGGACGACAGCGCCGGGGTCGGCGCCGCGATCCAGATCGTCAACGACGACATGCCGTTGCTGGTCGACTCGGTGACCGCCGCGCTGCGCCGCCTGGGCGCCACGGTCACCGAGGTCGTGCATCCGGTGTTCGACGTGTCGCGCGACGCCGACGGCCGGGCGCTGTCCATCGCGCCCCGCGACGGTGTGGCCGAACCGGCGGCGGAGACCGACGGTCGGGCGTTGCGCGAGTCGTGGATCCACGTGCAGCTGGGCGCGGGTCTGTCCGACGAACTGGTCGACCGGATCGAACAGGCCCTGCCGCCGCTGCTGGCCGACCTGCGCCGCGTGGCCGACGACACGCCGACCATGGTCGAAGTGCTCAATACCGTTGCCGACCAGCTCGATCAGGCGGCGCAATGGGCGGGCGACGCGGAGATCCCGCAGACCGCCGGTCTGCTGCGTTGGCTGTCGGACGGGCACTTCACCCCGCTCGGCTACGGCTACTACCACTTCCGCCGCTCCGCGCCGAGCGCCGACGCCCCCTTCGAGCCGTGGCAGCTGCCCGGCACCGGGCTCGGCATCCTCGGCAACGGCGCCACCGCGGACATCAGCGTGCCCGTGGTCGGCGCGAAGCGCACCGTGCTGCGGATGGCCAACGGCTCCGTGGACTCGCTGCTGCCTGGCTCCCGCGATCTGTACTTCATCAGCGTGGCCGATTACGGCGCGAGCGACCCGAGCGGCCGTGCGGCCTGGGGCGATACCGTGAAGATGGTCAAGGGCGAACACGTCTTCGTCGGCACCTTCACCGTCGCGGGCCTGCACGAGAACATTCTCGACATCCCCGTCATCTCCCGGCGCGTGCTGCAGGTCATCGAATGGGCGGGCTTCGGCCTGGACTCGTTCTCCGGGCAGGCCATGCTGGAGATGATGCAGTCGTTCCCGCGGGTCGAGCTGTTCTCCACCGACGCGCGCAGGCTGTTCGAAACCGTCTCCGCGGTCATGAATCTGGGTCTGCGGCGGCAGGTGCGGCTGTTCATCCGGCGCGATTCGCGCAGCGACACCATCTACTGCCTGGTCTACATGCCGCGCGACCGCTACTCCACCGAGGTCCGCGTGCGCATGGGCGAGATCCTGCGCGAGCAGTTCGACGCCGAACAGATCGCGTACTCGGCGCGGGCCACCGAATCGGAGCTGGCCGTCGTCTACTTCACGGTGCACCGCAAGCCGGGCGCCGACGCCGCCGACATCTCCGAGGAGAATCGCGAGCGGATCCAGGAGCTGCTGCTGGCGACGACGTGGACCTGGGGCGACCGGCTGGTCGCCGAGGCCGCGGGCGCGTCCGACGTACCGCAGGCGCTGGCCACCGACTACGCGGCGGCCTTCCCCACCGGCTACCAGCAGGAGCACGAGCCCGCGCACGCGCTCACCGATCTGCGCCGCCTCGAGCGGCTGTCCGATGGGGAGATCGACACCGATCTCTACCGCCAGGGCGACTCCGCCGCACCGGAATGGCGTTTCACGCTCTACGTCGCGGGCGAGGGCATCTCGTTGAGCCGCGTGCTGCCGGTGCTGCACAGCCTCGGTGTGGAGGTGGTCGACGAGCGGCCCTACCGTGTCGTGCTGGCGGACCGGCCGGACCGCTGGATCTACGACTTCGGGCTGCGGGTGACCGCGGCGCCGTTGCGGGAAGCGCTCGCCGCCGAGCCGCTCGCGCAGCTGGCGCACTCCGTCGAGGCCGCGTCGCTGCCGGAAACCAGTGTGCGACGGCGTTTCCCGGATGCCGTGACCGCGATGTGGTTCGGCCGCGCCGAAGTCGACGGCCTCAACGAACTGGTCCTGCGCGCCGGCCTGCACTGGCGTGAGGTCGCCCTGCTGCGGGCCTACGCGAAGTACTTGCAGCAAGCCGGATTCGCCTACACCTTCGGCAACATCACCCGCGTGCTGCTCACCCATCCGGCGACGGCGCGGTCGTGCATCGAGTTGTTCGCGGCGTACTTCGACCCGGACGGCGTCGAGGCGGAGGCCGCGGGCCGGGCCGCGGAGATCGCCGAGCGGGTGCAGGCCGAGATCGACGCGGTGGTCAGCCTGGACACCGACCGCATCCTGCGCGCGCTGTTCGGTCTGATCGAGGCGACCCTGCGCACCAACTACTACCGGCGCGACGCGGCCGGAGCCGCGCTGGATTACCTGTCGCTCAAGCTCAATCCGCACGCGATCGCCGAACTGCCCAAGCCGAAGCCGCAGTTCGAGATCTTCGTGTACTCGCCGCGGGTGGAAGGCGTGCACCTGCGCTTCGGTTCGGTCGCGCGTGGCGGTCTGCGGTGGTCGGACCGGTTGGAGGACTTCCGCACCGAGATTCTCGGTCTGGTCAAAGCGCAAGCGGTGAAGAACGCGGTGATCGTGCCGGTCGGCGCCAAGGGTGGTTTCGTGGTCAAGCAGCCACCGGCGGCCACCGGCGATCCGGCGGCCGACCGGCAGGCCTTCGGCGCGGAAGGCGTCGCCTGCTATCGCACGTTCATCTCCGGCCTGCTGGACATCACCGACAACGTCGATCGCGCGACCGGCGAAGTGCTTCCGCCCGCGCAGGTGGTGCGCCGGGACGGTGACGACACCTATCTCGTGGTGGCCGCCGACAAGGGCACCGCGACGTTCTCCGATATCGCCAACGATGTGGCGCAGAGTTACGGTTTCTGGTTGGGTGACGCGTTCGCTTCGGGTGGTTCGGCGGGTTATGACCACAAGGCGATGGGCATCACGGCCAAGGGTGCGTGGGAGAGTGTCAAGCGGCACTTCCGTGAGATGGAGATCGATACCCAGACCCAGGACTTCACGGTGGTCGGTGTCGGCGACATGAGTGGTGACGTGTTCGGCAACGGCATGTTGTTGTCCGAGCACATTCGTCTGGTGGCCGCTTTCGACCACCGCCACATCTTCCTCGACCCGATTCCCGACGCCGCGCGTTCCTATCAGGAGCGGAAGCGGATGTTCGCGTTGCCGAGGTCGTCGTGGGCGGATTACGACACGTCGCTGATCAGCCCCGGCGGCGGCGTCTACGATCGCTCAGCCAAGGCGATCCCGGTGACGCCCGAGGTGCGCGCGGCGCTCGACCTGCCCGGGAGCGTCACCACCCTGTCGCCGCCGGAGATGATCAAAGCCATTCTCCTGGCTCCGGTCGACCTGCTCTGGAACGGCGGTATCGGCACCTACGTCAAGGCGAGCACCGAGACCAACGCCGAGGTGGGCGACAAGTCCAACGACGCGGTCCGGGTGAGTGCCGACCAGCTCCGGGTCAAAGTGATCGGCGAGGGCGGCAACCTGGGCGCGACGGCGCTGGGCCGGATCGAGTTCTCGCGCAACGGCGGACGGATGAACACCGACGCGCTGGACAACTCGGCGGGCGTGGACTGCTCCGACCACGAGGTCAACATCAAGATCCTGCTCGACGCCGTGGTCTCCAGCGGTGAACTCGCCGTCGACGAGCGCAACCCGTTGCTGGCCTCGATGACCGACGAGGTCTCCGAACTCGTGCTGCGCGACAACATCTCGCAGAACTTCCGGCTCGGGATGTCGCGGGCCGACGCGGCGGGCATGTCCGGGGTGCACGGCAGGCTGATCAACGACCTGGAGCAGCGCCGCGGTCTGGACCGCGAACTCGAGGCACTGCCGACCGAGGCGGAACTGGCTCGCCGCGCCGCCGAGGGGTTCGGGCTCAGCTCGCCCGAGCTGGCGAATCTGATGGCGCACGTCAAACTCTCGCTCAAGGCCGACCTGCTGGCCGGCGATCTGCTCGACAGCGCGGCGTTCGCGTCGGTGCTGCCCGCCTACTTCCCCGCGCCGCTGCGGGAGCGGTTCGCCACGGCGATCGGCAGGCACCCGCTGCGGCGCGAGATCGTGGCCACCGTCGTGATCAACGAGATGGTGGACTACGGCGGCATCACCTACGCCTTCCGGCTCGCGGAAGAGGCCGGGGCGACCACCGACGACGCGGTGCGCGCGTACAAGGCGGCGGTGGAGATCTTCGATCTGCACGCGCTGTGGGAGCGGATCAGGCAGACGCCGATGTCCACGGCGGCGCGCAACGAGCTGGAGCTGGAGACCAAGCGCACGCTGGATCGGGCCGCGCGCTGGCTGCTGTCCAACCGGCCGCAGCCGATCGCGATCGGCGCGGACATCGCCAGGTACCGCGACGGCGTGCGCGCCCTCTCCGGCCAGGTCCCCGGGTGGCTGACCGGCTACCTCAGCGACGACCTCGCCGAGCGTTCGCGGCGGTCGATCACCCGCGGCGCGCCGCGGGAACTCGCCGAGGAAGCGTTCGGCTTGATCCACCGCTTCCCGCTGCTGGACGTGATCGACCTGGCCGACATCGCCGATCGCGATCCCGCCGAGGTCGCGGCGCTGTACTACGCGCTCAACGAGCACTTCCAGATCGAACGGCTGGTGACCGCGGTGGGCGAGCTGGAGCGCGGCGGGCGCTGGCGGGCGCTGGCCCGGCTGGCGGTCCGCGAGGATCTCTACGATTCGCTGCGGTCGCTGACCCGCGACGTACTGACCGCGACCGAACCGCAGGACAGCACCGCGGAGAAGATCGCGTACTGGGAATCGACCAACCGGTCTCGGCTGGCCCGTGCCGGCGCGGCGCTGGCGCAGATCTTCGCGTCCGAGACGCACGATCTCGCGGCGCTCTCGGTGGCGGCGCGGCAGGTGCGCGGCATGGTGAGCGGCGGTGAGTCGACCGTCGCACCGACGGTCGCGGGCTGATCTTCCACCCGATGCCCGGAGGCAGGCGCTCGGCGTCAGCCTCCGGGCATCGGCGTTCCGCAGTTGCCGCAGAACTTGGCGCCGGGCGTCGCTTCCGAACCGCAGTTCGGGCAGTGCCGCGGTTGCGGGGCGAGACGCGCCCCGCAGTTCATGCAGAACTTCGCGCCCGCGGGATTCGCGGACTGGCAAGCGGCGCATGACGTCTGGGCCGTCTCGGGCGCGGCGGCGGGCAATTGCGGCGCGGGGGAGGGGCTGCCGACGTGATGGCCGATCGCGTTCAAACTCAGCGCCGCGCCGAGGAATCCGCCTTCGACGCCGTGGTGGTGCCCGCGCGCGAAGCCTTGGCTCGCGCCGAGTGCGAGCTCGCCCGCGGCATAGCGCTGGAAATCGCCGGTGAGGTTGATGTACTTGACGTCTTTGGCCAGCCGCTTCAGTCGGTCGGCGTCCTCCGGCGCGAGGCTGATGTCGAAGTTACCCATCCGAGGGATGCGCAGCCCGTATTCGTAGAGCGCGGTGTTGGTCTGGCGCAACACGGCCTGCTCGATGGGTTGCAGCTGTGCCGAGAGGCCCAGCACCGGCCAGTCGCCGCCTGCGACCCCCCTGGTCACCGCCATCTTCATGGATTTGAGCAGCAGGTCGGCGCACCAGTTCTGCACCCGTTCCTGGTCGGTGAGATCGGCCGTGCCCGCGAGCGCGGTGAGCAGTTCGGCCGGATCGCGGACGCTCACGGCGAATTCGCCGAAGACGCGCAGCGTCACCACCTGCTCGCTGACCGGGTCGAGGATGTCGTCCAGTCGGCCGCCGAAGCGAATCCCCGGAAACTCGCGCGTGGAGACGAAATACAGTTCGGCGCGGTAGTAGTTGCCGCCGGTGAGGGTGTCGACGAGCGCGCCGAGCACCGGTAGCTCGTCGGCGTCGATGCGGTGGCGTCCCGGGCCCATCGCGCCCACCACACGCCCGGACTTCAGGAAGAGGGCGATCTGGTCGGCGTTGACCATCGCGCGGCTGTACCGGCGGATGTTGACGTCCGGCCACTTGTAGACCAATTGGTTCTTGCGGTCCTCGGGGACCGCGATGAATTCCCGCTCGAACCAGGCCATCTGCGCTCCCTCATCCGATTTGTCTCATCTAGCGTACCGATACGCGGTGGCACGATCAACGAATGTCGCGGCGATCGTCGCTGATCGGACGCCCTTTTTTCAAAGACTTTGATGTCCAGCGTGTTACAAGTCGCGACTCGCTATTGAACGTGCCGCTACATAACGGTACATTGAGCGAAGTTATGATCGCCGTCACGTGAAAGGCCACCGCCATGACCACAGTTCGACCACCCGCGGATGCGCCCGCGCAGGCTGCCGCGCTCGAAGACGAGGACTCGGGCTATCACAAGTCGCTGCGCCCGCGTCAGCTGCAGATGATCGCGATCGGTGGGGCGATCGGCACCGGCCTGTTCCTCGGCGCGGGTGGCCGGCTGGCCAGCGCGGGCCCCGGCCTGTTCCTCGTGTACGCCATCTGCGGCGTGTTCGTGTTCTTCATCCTGCGGGCGCTCGGTGAGCTGGTGCTGCATCGCCCCTCCTCGGGATCGTTCGTCTCCTACGCCCGCGAGTTCTACGGCGAGAAGCTGGCGTTCGCGGTCGGGTGGATGTACTTCTTCCACTGGTGCATGACCGGGATCGTAGACATCACCGCGATCGCGACGTATGTCCATTACTGGGGAGCGTTCGAGGCGATACCGCAGTGGACGATCGCCCTGGTCTCGCTCGCGATCGTGGTCAGCATCAATCTCGTCTCGGTGAAGTGGTTCGGCGAGCTCGAGTTCTGGGCCGCGCTGATCAAGGTGGTCGCGCTGGTGACCTTCCTGATCGTCGGCACGGTGTTCCTCGCGGGCCGCTTCAAGATCGACGGCCAGACCACAGGTCCGAGCGTGATCGCCGACCACGGCGGGCTGTTCCCGACCGGGCTCCTCCCGCTGGTCCTGGTCACCACCGGTGTCGTATTCGCCTACGCCGCCGTGGAACTGGTCGGCACCGCGGCCGGCGAGGCGGAGAACCCGGAGAAGATCATGCCGCGCGCGATCAACTCGGTGATCGCCCGGATCGCGCTGTTCTACGTGGGTTCGCTGGTCCTGCTCGCGCTGCTGCTGCCCTACACCGCGTTCAAGAACGGCGAGAGCCCCTTCGTCACCTTCTTCTCGCGGCTCGGCGTGGAGGGCGCGGGCTCCGTGATGAACCTGGTCGTGCTGACCGCGGCGTTCTCCAGCCTGAACGCCGGTCTCTACTCGACCGGCCGCATCCTGCGCTCGATGTCGATGAACGGCAGCGCGCCCACCATCGCGGCGCGGATGTCCAGCGGCGGCGTGCCCTACGTCGGCATCCTCGCCACCGGCGCGGTCGCGCTCATCGGCGTCGGCCTGAACGCGGTGGTGCCGGATCAGGCCTTCGAGATCGTGCTGAACATGTCGGCGCTGGGCACCATCTTCGCGTGGACCGCCATCGTGGTCTGCCAGCTGCAGCTGTGGCGCTGGTCGCGCACCGGCCGCGCGCAGCGTCCGTCGTTCCGGCTGATCGGCGCGCCGTACACGAGCTTCGCGACGCTGGTGTTCCTCGCCGTCGTGGTCGGGCTGATGGCCTTCAGCGACGACCACGTGCAGCGCGGTGCGGTGATCGCGATGGTCGTCATCATGGCCCCCGCGCTGGTGGGCGGCTGGTTCCTCGCCCGAAAGCGGGTGCTGCAGATCGCGGAGATCCGCCAGGGCATCACCGGTCAGTTCCCGGTCCTGGCCGAGCGCCCGCGCCGCGAATCGGGCGATCCGGTGGTGATCCTCGACAAGCCCGACGAAGAGTAAGGCAGTATCCGCCCCGGGCCGTTCGTCCGGGGCGGATCTATTCCCAATGTCGGGAACAAAACCAGCGCGCATCGACAGGCGACGGACCAGAATGAAACCGCGATCACACGGCGGGTCTGAGAGGTTCGTATGCCGGAGCACCCCAGCGCATCCGACCGTCCACTTGCGCACCCTTGGGCGAATCGGCGCATGCGCGGTACCGACGTGCCCCGGCGAACTGCTCACCCCTGGGCAACTCGGCACCTGCTCAAGACCGAAGTGCCTCCGCTACCACCCAATCCGTGGTCGACTCCACGGTATGTCGAGAAACCACGTGCCGTGGCAGTCGACTCGGTTCCGAGCGCCGTCGAACCGGCCGACCGGGACGGCGACGAGCACACCATCGGGACCGCCGAGTTGTTGCTCGGCGCACTCGAGTCCGACCCCGGTTCCGGGCGCAGCGCGCGCTCGCGGCCGAGCGGGCGCAGACTGGGCGGCGGCCTGGTGTCCATGCCCAAGGTGAGCCCCCTCGACCCGCGCACCGCGGTGATGCAGAACCCGGAAGTGCCCGAGCACAAACGGTTTTGCTGGAAATGCCAGCAGCCGGTCGGCCGCACCACCGAAGCGCGGCCCGGCGCCGTAGAAGGCGAATGCGGAAGATGCGCTTCGCCGTTCAACTTCCGGCCCCTGCTCCAGCCGGGGGAGATGGTCGCCGACCAGTACGAAGTGCAGGGCTGCCTGGCCCACGGCGGGCTCGGATGGATCTACCTTGCGATCGATCGCAATGTGAGCGACCGCTGGGTGGTGTTGAAGGGGTTGCAGAACCCGCTCGACTTCGAGGCGCACGTGGTGGCCCTCGCCGAACGCCAATTCCTTTCCGAGGTGGCCTATCCCGGCATCGTCAAGATCCACAACTTCGTCAAGCACCGTTCCGGGCGCGACGTGGCCGACGGCTACATCGTCATGGAGTACGTCGGCGGACGCTCGCTGAAGAAAATGCTGGATCTGCGTGCGCCGGAACGCATTCCGGCGTCCGAGGCGATCGCATTCATGATGGAGATCCTGCCCGCGCTGGACTATCTGCACTCGTTCGGCCTGGCCTACAACGATCTCAAGCCCGACAACATCATGGTCAGCGAGGACGAGGTCAAGCTGATCGACCTCGGCGCGGTGGCCGCGATGGAGTCCTACGGCAGCATCTACGGCACCCCGGGCTATCAGGCGCCCGAGATCACCGAGACCGGCCCGACGGTCGCCTCGGACATCTACACCGTGGGGCGGACGCTGGCCGCGCTGGTGCTGGACATGCCCAAGAACGCCGACGGACACCAACTGCCCGGCGTCCCTTCGCCGGACGATCAGCCGCTGCTGCGGGAATATCCGGCGTTGCGCAGGCTGCTGTGCCGGGCGACCGATCCGGATCCGCGGCGCCGCTTCCCGACCGCCTACGCGATGTACGGCCAGCTCGCCGGCGTGCTGCGGATGGTGCTGGCTTACGACACCGGGAAGGAACATCCGCAGGCGTCGCTGGAATTCGGCGCGATGCGCGGCGATTTCGGGATCGAGACGTTGATCGGCCAGACCGACGGCATGACCGACGGGCGGCATCGCCTGCCCGCGCTGGACGCGCCGAGCGTCGTCGCCGCCCTGCCGGTGCCGCTGATCGACAGCGAGGATCCCAGCGCCGATCTGCTGTCCACACTGCTGCACGGCGATCCGAGGCACGCCCTGGACGCGTTGCGCCGCACCGCCGACCGGATCGTCTCCGGGACCATCCCGGAGCCGGAGACGTTCGAACTGGAGGGCACGCTCACCGCGGTGCGCGCGCACCTGGACCTGGGCGAGGTGGTGCCCGCCTGCGACCGGCTCGCCGATCTGCGGCCGGACTACGGCACGGACTGGCGCATCGAGTGGTACTCGGCCGTCGCCGCCCTGCTGGACGGGCAGTACGAGCGCGCCTACGAGTACTTCGACCTGGTGCACGGCATGCTGCCCGGTGAGATCGCCCCCGCGCTGGCGCTGGCGGCCACCGCCGAGCTCACCCTCCAGCATCTCGGGGATGCCGCGGGCGACCACTGGCATCGGCTCGCCGAGGAGTACTACCGCACGGTCTGGCGGACCAATCACGGCGTGGTGAGCGCGGCGTTCGGCCTGGCCCGCAGGCTCGCCGCCGACGGCGGCCTGCTGGAAGCCGTCGAGGTGCTCGATCAGGTGCCGGAGGCGTCGCGGTATCAGAACGTGGCGCGCATGACCGGGTGTCTGCTGCTGGTCTCGCAACCGATCCCGGAGACCACCGAGGCCGACCTGCTGGAGGCGGCCGCGCGGCTGGACGCCGCGCCGGACGAACCGCGGGCGCTGCAACTGCAGGTGATCGTGGTGGGCGCGGCGCTGGAGTGGGTGCGCGCGGGCGGTCAGGCCGCCACTGCGGAGGCCACCCTGCTCGGTTTCCCGTTCACCCCGCTGGGGCTGCAACGCGGGCTCGAGTCGAGCCTCCGGGCGCTGGCCCGGATCGCCCCGCACCGGCTGCACCGTTACCGCCTGGTCGACCTGGCCAACTACGTGCGGCCGAAGTCGAGGTGGTGAGCGGTCTCAGGTGGTGCGCGCGGTGAGCATGAAAAGCGCTGGCGCGGCCAATATCATCAGCAGCCACAGCCAGTTGCCCGTGGTCACCGCGAGCACGACCGAGAAGACCACGGCCGCCCCGCCCAGCACCACCAGGCGCGGCAGCGGGTTGACCGGGTTGACCTCGGCCGGGGGCGGTGTGCTGCCCGGCAGGTCGGCGAACAGTTCGGCCAGTTGACTCTTGCTGGTCGCGGCCGCGACGGCCGCGCTGAGTTCGTCGAACTCGGCCAGGCTCAACCGTCCGGTGCCCAGGTGGTGGGTCAGCTCGCGCATCGCGCGCTCGCGGTCGGCGAGACTGGCCGGAAGACCCGCGGATTCACCCATGCCGGAAGGATAGGCGCAGCGGCGGAACCGGGCGTCGGATGGATTTCCAGAGGCGGGAAGAACGGCTGGTGGGCGCGCCCTCGGGAGGCCGCGTCGCAGCACGCCAGTGATGTTTGCTGAAATGTCGCTAGAGACCGGTCGGTCGTCCCGGCAATGGCCGCGCACCGGCGGTCGTCACGTGTTGCGATGTGGTTTCCTTGAGGTATGACTGCGGGTGTGGAATACACGATCGACGAGCTGGCGCGGGAGGCCGGTACGACCGTGCGCAGCCTGCGCGTTTACCACGAACGCGGTGTGCTGCCGCCCCCGCAGGTCAAGGGGCGTACCGGGTTCTACGGTGCCGACCACCTCAATCGGGTGCGCACCATCAGCAGGTTGCTCGATCGTGGGATCAAGCTCAACGGCATCAAGGAATTGCTCAACGCCTGGGACCGTGGCGACGACCTGGGGGACATTCTCGGTGTCGGCGAGCCCGGCGCGACCGAGCCGCTCGTCGTGGACGCCGGGGAAACGATCGCGGCGACCGAACTGGCGGAGCGCTATCGCGACGTGCCCAACGGTCTGGCCCGGGTCGTCGCCGCGGGTCTGTACGAGCCCGTCGACGCCGCGACCTACCGGATCGCGGACCGCCGTCTGACCCAGAGTCTCGACCAGATGGCGGCCGCGGGCATCCCGGCCGACGAGGTCCTCGGCGAGTTGGAGAAGCTGCGTGCCGACGCGGAGCGGATCGCCCGCCGCTACGTGGACCTGTTCCGGCGCACCGCGTGGGCGTCGTTCCAGGACTCCGAACGCGGTCCGGCGCAGGTCGCCGAGCTCGCCCAGCGCCTGGCGGCGACCAGGCCGGTCCCGGCGGAGACCACCGCCGAACTCGTGAACCGGCTCGTCGCAAGGTATCTCGACCAGGACGCCGAGCTGGCCGAGGCGCTGCCGGAAGCCTGATCCGACCGCCTGGCGTCGCCGACCGAAGAATTTGTGTTTCAGATTCCCATCATTGGCGATACGTGGCGGTAACGTGCCGTTGATCAACGGTATATTGGGACCATCCGGCGCGCGATCGCGGCGCCGAGTCGCCTGACATCCCCTACTTAGGTATGTCTGCGGGCAACCTACCGATGCGCCGAAGTGTCGCTCCCCCCGACAATCTGAATGTCGCACAAGGGCAGCAGATGGGTGTGGGCACATGGGAAGCGTGACACTGTGGATGCAGATGTCGCTCGACGGCTTCGCGGAAGGGCCGGATCAGGAGGTCCACTGGCCGGTGGTGGACGAGGAACTGTGCGAGTCGTTCCTGGACGAATTGCGCTCGGCCGACTTGTTCCTCTACGGCCGCAAGACCTACGAGATCATGGCGTCGTTCTGGCCGACCGCCGACGTGGATCCGGCGATCTCGGAGTTCTACGTGGACTTCGCGCGGTGCTGGAAAGAGACGCCGAAACTGGTCTTCTCGCGCACCATGGCCTGCGCGGGGTGGAACACCCGCGTGGTCAGGGAGGACCTCGTCGAGGAGGTCACGGCGTTGCGCGCGCAGCCGGGATGCGACATGGTCCTGTTCGGCGGCGCGGAGACGGCGTCGGCGTTCATGAAGCACGACCTGATCGACGAGTACCGGCTGTTCGTGCATCCCATCCTGCTCGGTGGCGGGATTCCGCTGTTCCCGACGCCCGCGGTGGTGTCGGGCTTGCAGCTGGTGGACGTGATGACCTTCGACAGCGCGGTGGTCCAGATGCACTACCAGCAGATGGCCTCCGCCAGGTAGGAACCGGCGCGGGAAGCGCGTACCGGACCGGCGACCGCGCGAGCGGACGGCTTCACCGTCGACGTAACCTCTGATTGTCGAGCGCTTTGCCCCGTCGTCGGCTAACTTTCGTTTTATGTCCCTGGTTCAGGCACGTGGCGACGTGCTGCCTGCATCCACCAGTGAATTCGTCGGCCGGGAAACGGAATTGGACCGGCTGGGCACGCTGCTGGACGGCGGCGCCCGCCTGATCACCCTGGTCGGCCCGGGCGGGATCGGCAAAACCCGATTAGCCGCGGAGGCCCTACGCCGTGGCGCCCGCGTGCGGGGCAGGCCGGTGTACTGGGCGCGATTGGCCGGGCTGGAGGCCGACAGCACCGCCACCGCGCAGGACGTGATGCAGTCGGCCGTGTGCGCCGATGCCGGTTCGCCGCCGGCCCGCGACGCGCTGGTGCGCACCTTCACCAGCGGAGACCGTCGCACCGAGCGCGCCGTGCTAGTCCTGGACAACTGCGAACACCTGCTCGGCGCGGTGGCGGCGATGATCGCCGAGTTGCTGGAAGGCACACCGGGACTGACCATCCTGGCCACCAGCCGCGAACCGATCGGCTGGGCCGACGAGTACATCCTGCCCGTACCGCCGCTGTCGCCGCGGCAGTCGCTCGAATTGTTCCGGCAGCGGGCCGAACTCATCGGACGCGCGATCCCGGACGAGCGCGAGGCGACGGCCGTTGCCGCGCGGATCTGCCGCCGGGTCGACCACAACCCGCTGTTCATCCGACTTGCCGCGGCGCGCCTGCGGCATCAACCGCCGATCATGGTGCTGCACGAACTCACCGGCGACGCGGATGACAAGCGGTTGCACTGGACCCACGGAGCACGTGCGGGCGCCGAGCGGCGCCACCGCGGCGTCTACGACGTGATCGCGTGGTCGTTCGCGCTGTGCGGGGCCTCCGAGCAGTTGCTGCTCGAGCGGCTGTCGGTCTTCGCCGCCGGATACGAGACCGACGACGAGTCGCTGCGCGGGGGCATCGACCTCGACGCCGCGATCGCGGTATGCGCCGATGACGACCTGCCCGCCGGTGAGATCGAGCATCTGCTGGAGCGGCTCACCGAACAGTCGCTGTTGTCCGCGCACCTCACCGCGACCACGGTCAGTTGGTACCTGGTGGGCAGCGTCCGGGTGTTCGCCAGGGAGCGGCTGTGCCGCCGGGGCCGCGCCGAGCTCGACCGGCTCGCCGGACGGCACCGCCGGTATCTGCGGGACAAGGTGGTCGCCGGACAGGCCCTCTGGCTCGGTCCGCAGGATCAGACCTGGCTGGCATGGGCGCGGTCGGCCTGGAACGACATCGTGCTCGGCATCGAATCCGGGTTGGCGGACCCGGCCGAAGCCGTGGTCGCCCTCGAGATCGCCACCGTCCTGCTCTCGATGAAGGTGCCGTACGTCAAGTCCGGCGCCGGCGCGCTGACCCGGTTGACCGAACGCGCGCTGGAGGCCACCCGCGGCTCCGGCCCCGGCACCTCCGGGCTCGCCGACCTGGCCACCGCTCTGCTCGGCTGGAACTCGCTGTGGCAGGGGCGGACCGATCACATCCCGCAACTGCTCGCCGACCGCGCGGCCCTGCCGTCGGATGCGGGCCCGCGATACACCGACACAGATTTCGGGCTGCCCGCGCCGGTCGAGTGGATGTGGGGCCTCGAACTGATGCTTGTGCGCGGCGACCGGCGCGCGATCACCATCCTCACCCGGGCCCGCCACAAGTTCGCCGAACAGGGCGATCGCATCGGCGCGGAGCGCAGTGACGTGTTCGTGGTGTTCTGCGCCGCTCTCGTCGGCGACCGGACGCAGGCGCTGGAGCACACCGCGCGGTTCCTGGCGCGGTCGGCATCGTCGGGCTCGACGTTGTCGCGAGCCTGGGCCGAGATCGCGCGCGCGGTGGCGCTGGCCAAGCACGGGTCCGCCGCCGAGGCGCTGACGCTGACCCATGGTGTGCTCACGCGCCACCGCGGTGAGCAGGACACTTGGACGGCGAGCTGGGCGGTGGGCGCGCACATCGTCGCGCTGGCCCAGGTCCTGCTCGCGCAGCGCGCCGAGGGCCGCGATCGCGCCGCGTGCGCCGACACCGCGACGGAGATCGCGTATCTGGTCGGCAGTTTCAAGACGCGGCAGCGTTCGATGGGCATCTCCGTCGAACGCGTTCCATTGATCGCCGCCGAACTCCGCGGCGCGGCGGAGGCCGCCCGCGCGGTGCTCGGCGACCGGGCCTATGCCGCCGCCGAGCGCAGAACGCGACTGCGGCCCGAACTGGACGCACTGTGGTGTTCCACCGCGGATCCGGTCCCGGCCTCCCGGCGCCCGGATCGCCCGGCGGCCTCCCGGCCGGTGTCGCGGCGGCCCGCTTCCCGCTGGAACGATCTGTCGGACGCCGAGCGCGATGTCGCCGTCTTCGCGGCGGCCGGCTGGCCCAACAGCGCCATCGCCGGGCGGCGGCGCAGCTCCATCCGCACGGTCGACGCGCAGGTCGCCGCCATCCGGCAGAAGCTGGAGATCGCCTCGCGCGCCGACATCGCGGCCCACATCCCCGACGAGCTCGCCGATCGGGTGCGCTACGAATCCGAGCGGCGGCCCAGCCGGCGCCGTCGAGGGGGGAGCCGGGATCGATAGACGACTGCCTCCCCGGCGACCGGGCCGGAGGCGTGCGAAACCCTTCCCCCGGCCGCGCCCATTAGGCTGCTCGAGCGGTGATTGTCTGGATCGGTAGGTGCGTCGGCATGTCGGAGGTGAACAGCGGTGGTGACAACGGTCCCGCCGCGCCCGTCGAGTTCGTGGGCAGGCATGCCGAACTGCGGCGGATAGAAGCCCTGCTGAGCTCGTCCAGCGCCCGGTTGATCACCCTGGTCGGGCCCGGCGGCATCGGCAAGACGACGTTGGCGGTGGAAGCCGTACGGCGCTATCGCGGCGCGGCACGGCACCCGGTGTATTGGACGCGCCTGGCCCGGCTGGTGCCCGGCGCGGAGACCGGGGCGGTCGCCGAGGAGGTGCTGCTGTCCGTCGCGAAGAACGGCATCGCGGGCCGCTCCGCCTGGGACGGCTTGGTGGAGATCTTCGCCGACGGTCTCGCCGATGGCGAGACGCACCGGACCATCCTGGTGCTGGACAACTGCGAACACGTGCTGGCCGGAGTCGGCCCGCTGATCATCGGACTGCTCCAGGCGGCCCCCGGCTTGACCATCGTCGCGACCAGCCGGGAGCCGATCGGCTGGATCGACGAGCAGCTGGTAGCCGTGCCTCCGCTGTCCAGCGTGCACGCCCTCGAACTGTTCCGGCGGCGAGCCGAGCGCACCGGGCGGCCGATCTCCGAGGATCCGGGCCAGCTCGCCATCGCCACCCGCATCTGCGGGCACGTCGACAACAACCCGCTGTTCATCCGCCTGGCCGCGGCGCGGCTGCTGCACCGGCCACCGGCGATCCTGTTGCGCGAGTTGTCCGGTGACACCGACGATCGCCGCCTGCAGTGGACGCACGGGGCCAGGGGCGGCATCGGCGAACGGCACCGCAGCGTGCGTGACGTGATCGCCTGGTCCTACGGCCTGTGTACCGCGTCGGAGCAGTTGCTGCTGGACCGCTTGTCCGTGTTCGCCACCGGTTGCGACGCCGAGGACGACGAGACGCCGTGCGGCGGGGCCGACGTGGACGCGATCGTCGCGGTGTGCGCGGACGCGACGTTGCCCGCGGAGCGAATCGAGGGGCTGCTCGAGCGCCTGGTGGAACGCTCGCTGCTGTCGGCCCGTATCACCACCTCGACGGTGCGCTACTACCTGTTGGAAAGCGTTCGGGTGTTCGTGCGCGACCGGCTGTCGGCCCGCGGCGATCACCTGGACGAGGCGCGGCTGTTCGCCCGGCATCGGCGGCACTATCGCGACCGCGTGGCGGCGGGCCCGGCCACCTGGTACGGCCCGCGGGAGCAGGAGTGGATCGCCTGGGCCCGGGCGGCCTGGGACAACATCCTCATCGCCGTCGAGACCAGTCTCGCCGATCCGGAGGAGGCCGTGGTCGGGCTGGAGACCGCCGCGACGCTGATGGCGTTGCGCGTGCCGTTCATCACCGGGTCCAACCGCGCCATCACCAGCCTGACCGAACAGGCGCTGGAAGTCACCGCGCAGGTGGAGCCGCCGCCGACCCGGCTGCGGATCAACGCGACCGCGCTGGTGGGCTGGATCGCCATCTGGCAGGGCAGACACGCCTATACCGCGCAGTTGTTGGACGAATGCGCCGCGGAGTGCCTGTCCGACGCGGAACTTCGGCGCGGCTGGCGGGAGACGACGGCGACCGATGTCGGCCTGCCCGCCGCGGTGGAGTTCACCTGGGGACTCGAACTGCTGCTGATCCATCTCGACATCCGGGCGGTGGACGTGCTGGCCAGGGCGCGCAGGAAATTCGCCACCTTGGGCGACCGGGCCGGAGAGCAGCGCAGCGAATTGTTCGAGGCGCTCACGTACGCGAACCTCGGTGACGCGGACGTCGCGCTCGGGGCCGCGCGCAGGCATCTGGACCGGGCCGTCGCTTCCGACGCGGGCTGGGCGACCTCATGGGCGGAGCTGGCCTGGATGATCGCGGTGTCCCGGCACGGCGATCCGCGAGAGGCGGTCACGCTCGGGCGGTCCACCCTGGAACGCCTGCTGATCACGGGGGACACCTGGACGGCGGGCTGGGTCGCGCATTTCATGATGATGGCGCTGACCTACCTGCTGTCCGCCCGGATCGAGGCGGGGGACACCGACAGCGCCGAAGCGATCGCCGCCGCCACCGAGATCGCCCATCTGCAAGGCGGGATCGCTACGCTGCACCGCTCCATGGGCATCGTCGCAGACCGGGTGACCCTGGTGGCCAGGGGCACCGCTCAGGCGGTCGCGGCGGTCACCGCGGTCCTCGGCGCTGAGGCGCACGAAGCGGCGGTTCAGCGCGGCGCCCGCCTGCGTCCCGAACGCGACGAACTGCAATTACTGCTGCTGGGCAGGTTGCCCGCCGATCGGCTGCTGCCTGCGCGGCGGTCGCAGGCCAGGTCGACGGCCTCGCGCTGGGACGAGTTGACGCCCGCGGAACGCGAGGTCGCCGTGCTGGCCGCCGCGGGCTGGGCCAACAGCGCCATCGCCGCGCGCAGGGGCAGCTCGATCCGGACGGTCGATGCGCAGGTGGCGACCGTACGCAGAAAGCTGATGGCGGCTACCAGGGCCGACATCAGCTGGCACGTACCGGATCACCTCGAGGAGCGGATTCGGCTGGAATCGGAGCGAAGGCCCGCGCGAACGCGAACACGCCCGTAACCGCGGCGGCGGTCACGGGCGTGCCGGTAGGAAGGTCGGTCAGGGGTCAGGTCAGGGAGCCGTCGTAGCACAGGCTCGACGACCGCCAGGAATGCTGCGGCCCGGTGCCGGGATCGAAGGCCCACTGGTCGATCGATCCCGCGGCCTTCCACCACACGGAGCCGCGTCCGTCCGAGACGACCTGGTAGACGTCCTCGGAACCCTCGATGAGCTGGCTTCCGACGCAGTAGTCGTTGTATTCCGTGCCGTACTGGCGGGCGCCGGGGCTGAACAGGCCCGCGGGGTGGGTGTACGCGCCCGGGTTGGGCACGGTGCTGGCCTGCCGCACATTGTGTCCGCGGTGCCAGTAGGGCGCGCCGACCCCATCGGTGCCGCAGGTGAAGGTCGAGCCCCCCGCGACGACGGTGGTGCCCTGGCCGTAGGCGCCACCGGCCCAGAGGCAGGCAGCGCCCTGAGCCTCGGCGGTGCCCGCGCCGAGGCTCAGGCCGCCCGCCGCCACCGCTGCCGCCGCCAGCAGGGTGAGCGTCCGTGCCGTGCCGCGCTTGTCGTTACACGCGGTCGTCCGGCGAAGCCCGTTAATGTTGATCATTGGTGTTTCTCTTTCGTGCGCTATCCCGGCCGGAGTGGATTTCCGGGATTGGTGATACTTCAAGTAATGTGCCGCTAGACAGCGGTACGATCAGTCCAGAAGGACGTCGCGGAAGATTGTGGGTGCGAGTGAGTGAGCCGGTCCGGCGATCACTGGCACCAGCGGGCCTGCGGGCGGCAGACGGTGTAGCCGCTGCCGTCCGGGCGGGCGACGCGCGACCAGCTGGGGCTGACGGAATTGTTGCCCGTGGTGGTGTCGGCCGGCGCAGGGGTGCTCTGGCGCTGGTGGTAGTCGCGGAGGGCGTCGTCGTGCTCGTCCGCGCGGAGCGGGTCGTTGTCGCGGTGGTTGTAGCCCATCGGGTCGATCTGGTGCCAGCCGTTGGTGTCGCCGGTGCCGTTGCGCGGGTCGGAGGGGCCCGAGTGCGACTCGGCGCCCGCGATGCCGACGGCGCCGGCGGTGAGGATGCCGACGATCGCGGTACAGGCGAGCAGTCGCCGTGCGGCGGAGTTGGTCGTGGCGGTCATCGTAAGTCTCCGTTCGGAATTCGAGCCGTGCGCGGCGACACGGTTCGAGCGGCGGCGGTGCGGCGAACGTCGATGGTCGGGGTTGCCGCGCGAGGTGGGGGCGGGGAAGGGATCGGGGCGGCATCCGTCGCGGACGTCTGGTCCGCGGGCCGGTGCCGGTCGGCTCGGTCCCGGTTGTCGGGATGGGAAGAGCCCGGCCTGTCGTCTCCGTGGCGGCCCGGGTCTGCGGGGCGCGGTGCCGCGACGATCGCGTCGGGCCCGGCCAGCGCTTCGGCCGGCGCCGGGGTTTCCGGCGTGGCCGCTATCGCGCTCACGATCAGCGGGCGGACGAGCCAGGTCTGTGTCCGTCGCTGGTGCGGCGTGATGCCGGTCATCGTTCGCGTCCGTTCATCTCGCCACCTCGGGATCGGAGATCGGCCCGGTGTGGTCCGATCGGCGGGTCCCTATCTATCGTGCCGTTGGATAACGTCACATTAATCGACGGGTCGATACCTTGTCGAGTGCTTTCCCATACTTGGGAAGAATTGCGGAGTTTCCGGCGTGGGTCGGCGTCTTGACCAGGGGTGATGCCGACCGCCTGTAACCCGGGGGCTTTGCGAAACTTGCTCGACGCGATGCTTTTTCGGGACGGTGCGGCCTTCCGGCGGGCCGGGTAGGGGGCGCGGCAGTGATGCGGCGCTCTCGCCGAAAGTGACGTGGGTAGCACGACCGGCCGGGGCACGGGGGCTGTGTCTTCGTTGCACTCACCACGCCAGGGCCGTGCTGACCGCGGAGGTGGAGCCGGCATGCGCGCGGGATGCGGGGGCGAAGAAGGGCAGCGGCAGTGCCGCGCGGCTCGCCGCTGTGGGCTGATGAACGGGCTGCGACGGAAAGCCCTTCGCGCATACACGAAAAGGGCGCCTGCCGCGATGGCAGACGCCCTTTTAGGGTTGCTGGATCAGGCCTCGGTGACCGCCGCGTATGCCGGGGCCCCTGAACCCGTGGCCGCCGCGGGCGCGCGGCTCGGCTTCGCGGCGGCGGGGTCGCGGAACGGGGCTTCGATCACGGCGCGCTCCTGCCACAGGTAGTACAGCGCCATGGCGAAGATGCTCGTGCCGATCACGTTGGCCAGGAAATGCCACCAGATGCGGTAGGTCGACGCACCGGCTCCCGGGTCGAGCAGGCCGAAGAAGGTCGACAGGCCGATCGCTTTGGTGCCGAAGGCGACCGTCAGGGTGAGCGCGAGATGCTCGAGTCCGTGGATGCCCTGCATCAGTACGCCCATGCGGCCCCACTTGCGCGCCTTGCTCTCCAGGGCGTGGTGGGTGACCAGTGCGACACCGACCAGTCCGGCGAGGAAGTGGAAATTGCCGACCAAGTGCAAGATTTCCATCCCGAGCGACGGCTTCATATGGTTGACCTGGCCGAATCCCTTGGCCAAGCCGGTGCCCCACGGCGTCATCCACGCCGGTGAGTTCGGGTGCTGGACCCAGTATCCGACCTGTGCCACGTGCTCCTGGAAGTGACCTATCTGGGCGATGACGCCCAACGCGATCACACCGAGCGCGGTGCGGAACATCCATGGTCGCAACGGTTTGCGCATCGCGATGGCGAGCACGCCGACGGCCGCCCACATGACGACCATCCAGGCCACCATCAAGATCGCACCTAGGATTTCGAACCCGGTCGCCTCGGCTGTGTGGTTCATGGGGAACCGCCCTTCTGCGCGCCCTCCGGCAACGGCGACGGATGGGGGAGTTGCTTCGGAAACGCGCGGAACGCGTTGTTCGCAAGATACAAGGTCGTGCGGGCTCGTGTCCGAGATTTCCGAATGTCCTGGTACCTGCGACAATTCGATTCGAGTCATACTCAACGCGTATAGCGCGAGTTCACGATGGTCGCAGAAAGCCTTCGACGATGCGGTGGGCGCGGTCGGCGGCCTCCGGATCACCGATCCGCAGCGCGGTATTCGTCGCGCAGAGCACCGCATCGATCTGGAAGGCGACCAGATCGGCGTCCAGTTGAGGGATCTCACCGGCGGACGCCGCCGCGCGCAGCTCCCGCGCCAGCAGCCGAACCCACGCTCCCTGATCGCGGAGCAGGGCGTCGCGCACCGGGCCCGGCTTGCTGTCGTGCTCGGCCATGGTCGCGACGCGGAAGCATCCGCCCGCGAACAGCGGCGTCGTGGCATAGACCATCCAGTGCTCCACCAAGGCCCGCAGACGGGCGACGCCGTGCGGCGCGGACCGTGCGGGTTCGACGACCGCTTCCACGAAGCGGTCGCGTGCGTGATCGATGGTGGCCAGTTGGAGTGCTTCCTTGGTGCGGAAGAGGGTCTGGATTCCGGCCTTGCTCAGACCGGTGTCTTCGGCCAGCCTGCCGAAACTCAGGCCGTCCAATCCGTCGAGCGAGGTGATGTCGACCGCATGCCGCAGTACCGTGGCACGCGTCTTCGCACCGCGCAACAGGCGCTTGTCGGTGATCTCAGCGGTTCGCTGACCACTTTCCATACGGTCGATCGTACTTTCTGCCGCCGGGTTCTTGGGGCTCAGTTCCGCTGGTAAGGCCAATTCCAGTCGGCGACCTCGGGGAGGTCCTCGCCGTGTTCCCTGGTCCACGCACGGGCCGTCCACCGCGCGTCGACCATCTCTTGCCGCAGCCCCGCGGCCCGCTCGCGCAGGGACGGCACCCGATCGATCACGTCCATCACCAAGTGGTAGCGGTCCAGATCGTTCAGCATCACCATGTCGAACGGCGTGGTCGTGGTGCCGCGCTCCCGATAGCCGCGCACGTGCAGTTCGTCGTGGTTGGTGCGCCGATAGGTCAGCCGGTGGATCAGCCACGGATAGCCGTGGAAAGCGAAAATCACCGGCCGGTCCTGGGTGAAGAGCGTGTCGAACTCACTGTCCGGCAGGCCGTGCGGGTGCTCGTCCTGCGTTTGCAGCCGCATCAGGTCGACTACGTTCACCACCCGGACGCGCAGGTCGGGCAGACGTTCGCGCAGGATCGCGGCCGCGGCGAGGGTCTCCAGCGTCGGTATGTCTCCCGCGCAGGCGAGCACCACGTCCGGCATGGTGCCCACCTCGTCGCCGTGGCCCGCCCACGGCCAGATCCCGATCCCGCGTGCGCAGTGCTCGGCGGCCTCGGTCACCGACAACCAGTCGGCCTGCGGCTGCTTGCCCGCGACCACCACGTTCACGTAGTGGCGGGAGCGCAGGCAGTGGTCGTAGGTGGACAGCAGCGTGTTCGCGTCCGGCGGCAGGTACACCCGCACGATCGAGGCCTTCTTGTTCAGCACCACGTCCAGGAATCCGGGGTCCTGGTGGGTGAAGCCGTTGTGGTCCTGGCGCCACACGTGCGAGGACAACAGGTAGTTCAGGCTGGGGATCGGACGCCGCCACGGCACCGCCGAACTGGCGTCGAGCCATTTGGCGTGCTGGTTGAACATGGCGTCCACGATGTGGATGAACGCCTCGTAGCAGGTGAACACGCCGTGCCTGCCGGTCAGCAGATAGCCCTCCAGCAGTCCCTGGCACATGTGTTCGGACAGCACCTCGATCACCCGGCCGCCGCGGTCGAGTTTCTGGTCGCGGCGGTCGATCTCCGCCTGCCAGTTGCGGCCGGTGACCTCGAGGATGTCCTGCAAGCGGTTGCTGGCCAGTTCGTCCGGCGCGAAGGTGAGGAAGTTGTCCGGATTGTGCCTGGTGACCTCACGCAGCCAGCCACCGAGCACCCTGGTGGCCTCGTGCCGGGTCGCGCCCGGCGCGGTGACCTCGACGCCGAAGTCGCGCCAGTCCGGCAGGTACAGGTCGCGCAGCAGCGTACCGCCGTTGGCGACCGGGTTGGCGCTCATCCGCCGTTCGCCGACGGGTACCTGAGCGGTCAGCTCCGGCACCGGCTTGCCGTCGTCGTCGAACAGTTCCTCCGGACGGTAGGAACGCAGCCACTGTTCCAGCACCGCGCGGTGGTCCGCGTCGGTGCGCGCGCCCGGCAACGGCACCTGGTGCGCGCGGAAGGTGCCCTCGACCTGGTCGCCGTCCACCACCGGCGGACAGGTCCAGCCCTTGGGTGTGCGCAGCACGATCATCGGCCAGCTGGGCCGTGCCCCATCGGCGCCGTCGCGTGCGGCGCCCTGGATCCGCCCGATGCGTTCCATGCTCGTGTCCACCGCCGTGGCCATCGCCTGGTGGACGGCCGCGGGATCGTCGCCGGCGACGACGATCGGCTCGTAACCGTAGCCACGCAGCAGCGACAGCAACTCCGGCTCCGGGATGCGCGCCAGGATGGTCGGATTGGCGATCTTGTACTCGTTCAGCGCCAGGATCGGCAGCACCGCGCCGTCGCGCGCCGGATTGAGGAACTTGTTCGCATGCCAGCTCGTGGCCAGCGGACCCGTTTCCGCCTCGCCGTCGCCGACCACGCAGAACACGGTGAGATCGGGGTTGTCCAGGGCGGCGCCGAACGCGTGCAGCAGCGAATAGCCGAGTTCGCCGCCCTCGTGGAAGGAGCCCGGCGTCTCCGGTGCGCAGTGACTCGGCACCCCGCCGGGAAAGGAGAACTGGCGGAACAGCGCGCCCATCCCCGCGGCGTCCTGCGGAATGTGGCTGTAGACCTCGGAGTACGTCCCCTCCAGCCAGCCGCACGCGTTCGGGCCCGGACCGCCGTGCCCGGGGCCCGCGACGAAGACGGCGTTCAGGCCGCGTTGCCGGATCGCGCGATTGGCATGCACCCACACGAGATTCAGGCCGGGCACCGTGCCGAAGTGCCCGAGCAGCCTGGGTTTGACGTGCTCGGCGCGCAGCGGTTCGCGCAGCAGCGGATTAGCCGTCAGGTAGATCTGGCCGACCGCGAGATAGTTCGCGGCGCGCCACCACGCGTCGATCGCCGCCAGCTCGTCGCGTGTCAGTGGCCCCGGCACGTCCGCCAGCCGGTAGGGACGCGGTGCGACGGTCCGGCCGCCGGTGCTGCCGACGTTGTCCGCCGAAGTATCGCCACCCGCACTCGCCATGTGGGTCATGTGCCGACTCTCCTCACGCTCATGGCATCGGGGACGGCGGCGCCACGACCGGCCGCCGTCGCGGTCCTGCGAAGGTTGCCGATCGGAATCGACAACGCCGGATGGAGAATTCACCGCCAGCCTAGCCGCAGCGGGCCGCGCGGCGGTCCGAGCGTGTCGCGGGAAGCTCGTCCCACCCGGGGCCCGTTCGTGGTCTAGGGTCCGCGGCATGCACATTCTCGGCAGGATCATCGGTATCGGCGCCGTCGCCGCGACCACCATCGTGCTGGCGGCCTGCGGCTCGGACGACGAGTCCGCTCCCGCCGTCTCCACGACGCGGACCACCGCGGCGGCTGGGCCTTCCGCGCAGCGCCCGGCTACCCAGAGCAAGGGCCGCGAGTGCACCGCCGACGACATCCGCGTCACCGGAGATTTCGGCGCCGCGCCGAAGATCACCCTCCCCGACAACTGCGACCCGCCCAAGCAGCTGATCGTCAAGGATCTGAAGGAGGGCAGCGGGCCCGGCGCCGCGCCCGGCCAGCAGCTGACCATGAATTACGCGCTGGTCACCTGGTCGGACAAGAAGACGCTGGACAGCTCGTTCCAGCGCGGCAAGCCGTTCCAGCTCACCCTCGGCGGGGGACAGGTCATCCCCGGCTGGGATCAGGGACTCGTCGGCGTCAAGGAGGGCGCGCGCCGCTTGCTGATCGTGCCGCCGGAGCTGGGCTACGGCGCGGGCGGGCGTGGCATCGCCCCGTACGAGACGCTGGTCTTCGTCACCGACGCGGTCTCGGTGGGGAAGTAGCCCGGCCGCTCGCGTCGCCCGCCGGGCACCGCCGGATGCAGGTCCGCTCGGCCGGTCAACTAACCTGGTCGGGATGCGTGGCGTACGCCGCACCCCTCGTCGTCTCGGCCGAGGCCGGGACTCCGGTTCGGATCGGCGCCGGTGGGGGAATGCGGCAGCCGGCGTAGGGCCGCCTGGCCCGCCGTTCCGATCCCGGAATGCCGGGGGCGGGGCGCCGCAAGACGAACGTCAACCAGTACGAACAACGAACAAGGAGCATGTCCGTGAAGAGCACCGTCGAGCAGCTGAGCCCGACCCGGGTCCGGATCAACGTCGAGGTGCCCTTCGAGGAGCTGAAGCCGGATTTCGACCGCGCGTACAAGGCACTGGCCAAGCAGGTCCGCATCCCCGGCTTCCGTCCCGGTAAGGCGCCAGCGAAGCTGCTCGAGGCCCGTCTCGGCCGTGGCGCGATCCTGGAGCAGGTCGTCAACGACGCGCTGCCCGGTCGCTACAGCGAGGCCGTCACCACCTCCGAGGTGAAGGTCATCGGTCAGCCCGAGATCGAGATCACCAAGATCGAGGACGGCCAGGAGCTGGCCTTCACCGCCGAGGTCGACGTGCGGCCGGAGATCACGCTGCCGGACTACGCGAGCATCGCGGTCACCGTCGACGCGTTCACCGTCGGCGACGAGGACATCGAGGAGCAGTTGCAGTCGCTGCGCCAGCGCTTCGGCACCCTGACCGGGGTGGAGCGTCCGGTGCAGGACGGCGACTTCGTCTCGATCGACCTGTCGGCGACCGTGGACGGCCAGGAGGTGGCCGAGGCCGCCACGACCGGCCTGTCCCACGAGGTCGGTTCCGGTCAGCTCATCGAGGGCCTGGACGAGGCGCTGGTCGGATTGTCGGCGGGCGAGTCGAAGGAGTTCACCTCGAAGCTGGTCGCGGGCGAGCACGCGGGCAAGGACGCGGTCATCACCGTGACCGTGCAGACCGTCAAGGAACGTGAGCTGCCCGAGGCCGACGACGAGTTCGCGCAGCTGGCCAGCGAATTCGACACGCTGGAGGAGCTGAAGGACGATCTGCGCGGCCGCGTCGAGCGGGTCAAGAAGGTGCAGCAGGCGGGCGAGATCCGCGACAAGGTGCTGGACACCCTGCTCGAGCAGGTCGAGGTGCCGCTGCCCGAGGCCGTGGTGAAGGCCGAGATCGACGCGGTGACCCACGACGCGGTGCACGGCTTCGACCACGACGAGGCCAAGTTCGCCGAGGCGCTCGAGGCGCAGGGCAGCACCCGCGAGGAGTTCGACGCCGACACCAAGCAGGCCGCCGAGAAGTCGGTCAAGACCCAGCTGCTGCTGGACGCGATCGCCGAGGCGGAGGGCACCCAGGTCGGCCAGGAGGAGCTCACCGAGCGGATCCTGTTCCAGTCGCAGCGCTACGGCCTGTCGCCGGAGCAGTTCATCCAGCAGGTGCAGCAGGCGGGCCAGCTGGGCGCGATCTTCGCCGACGTGCGGCGCGGCAAGGCGCTGGCGGGCGTGGTCGGCCAGGTGACCGTCACCGACTCCGCGGGCAACTCGGTGGACACCACCGAAATGTTCGGCGCCCCCGCCGATTCCGCCGACGAGGACGCGGCCGTCGAGACGGCCCCGGCGGACGCCGAATAACTCCATGGAATGTCGGCGTGATCGACGCCCGCGAGGTGCGCTGATTGCGCTGTGAGCGAAGAAAGGGCGGTACCGGGAGTTCGGTGCCGCCCTGCTTCGTTAATGTTTGTGACGACAAGTTGGATGGCCATGTCCGACCGGGTGCGGCATATCCAACCAGTGATGGCTATGTGGCAATCCGCAACGAGCCGGCGAGAGAAGGCAGGTATCCGTGACAATCAACCAGGCAGGGGTCATGACAACCGCGACTGCTGGTCTCAACCTCAGTGATTCGGTGTACGAGCGCCTGCTTCGTGAGCGCATCATCTTCCTCGGCACACAGGTCGACGACGACATCGCGAACAAGCTGTGCGCGCAGATCCTGCTGCTCTCGGCGGAGGATCCCACCAAGGACATCTCGCTCTACATCAACTCGCCGGGCGGCTCGGTGACCGCGGGCATGGCCATCTACGACACGATGCAGTTCGCCGAGTGCGACATCGCCACCTACGGCATGGGCCTGGCCGCGTCCATGGGGCAGTTCCTGCTCACCGCGGGCACCAAGGGCAAGCGCTACGCGCTGCCGCACGCGCGGATCATGATGCACCAGCCCTCGGCGGGGATCGGCGGCTCGGCGGCCGACATCGCGATCATGGCCGAGCAGTTCGCGCACACGAAGCGTGAGCTGAACGAACTGCAGGCGCAGCACACCGGCAAGTCGGTCGAGCAGGTCACCGCCGATGCCGACCGCGACCGCTGGTTCACCGCGGCCGAAGCCCTGGAATACGGCTTCATCGACCACGTGATCAGCCACGCGAATCAGGCCAACGGCGCCAAGAAGTAACGCACCGGATCACCCACAGGCCCCCGGACACCTCGAACGTCCGGCCGCCGCACCGACTTTGGAGACGAAGATGGCCAATTCGATCGACCCGCGCGCCGGCCTGTCCGGCATGGCACCGCAGAGCCCGCAGGCGCGCTACATCCTGCCGTCGTTCATCGAGCACTCGAGCTTCGGCGTCAAGGAGTCCAACCCGTACAACAAGCTGTTCGAAGAGCGCATCATCTTCCTCGGCGTGCAGGTGGACGACGCCTCGGCGAACGACATCATGGCGCAGCTGCTGGTGCTGGAGTCGCTGGACCCCGACCGCGACATCACCATGTACATCAACTCGCCGGGTGGCTCGTTCACCTCGCTGATGGCCATCTACGACACCATGCAGTACGTGCGCGCCGACGTCGCCACCGTCTGCCTGGGCCAGGCCGCCTCGGCCGCCGCCGTGCTGCTGGCCGCGGGCACGCCGGGCAAGCGCGCCTGCCTGCCCAACGCGCGCGTGCTGATCCACCAGCCCTCGCTGGAGGGCGGCATCCAGGGCCAGGTGTCGGATCTGGAGATCCAGGCCGCCGAGATCGAGCGCATGCGTCGCCTGATGGAGAGCACGCTCGCGCGGCACACCGGCAAGGACGCCGACACCATCCGCAAGGACACCGACCGCGACAAGATCCTGACGGCCGAGGAGGCCAAGGAGTACGGGATCATCGACACGGTGTTCGACTACCGGAAGCTGAGCGCGCAGAAATAAGGCGCGAATCGTCGTTTCCGGCCGGGGCCGGGACGGCGGGGGCGAATTGCCGATCCCGGGGCTGTTCGCTCTAAATTGCTTTGTGACAGGGAATTCCGGCCGGGAAGTACGCAATGGGGCATACCGCCCGGCCGGGCCGCCCTCGCGCCGCCGCGGTTCGAGAATTTGTTCGAACCGACGGCGCCGCGCGGCGGGCGGTGCGGAGGTATGGCTCGTGACGACTCGCACAACCCGCGCGAGAAACATGCGCGAGTTGTCGACCTCCATCCCGAACACCGGGTACGGTCAACCTAGGGACCTTTGCTCCCGGTTGACGGCACTGCCCCACCGGCCACGAAATCAGCCGATGCGTTTGCGGCTGCGAAAGTGGTGGACAGCTGGCAACCTGGACGGACGGTTGCACGCGGACAAGGAAGTAGGGACCCACGAGATGGCGCGCATCGGAGATGGCGGCGATCTGCTGAAGTGCTCGTTCTGCGGAAAGAGCCAGAAGCAGGTCAAGAAGCTCATTGCGGGACCAGGGGTGTACATCTGCGACGAGTGCATCGATCTCTGCAACGAGATCATCGAGGAGGAACTCGCCGAGTCCAGCGAGGTCAAACTCGATGAGCTGCCGAAGCCCGCCGAGATCCGGGATTTCCTGGAGAACTACGTGATCGGCCAGGACACCGCCAAGCGCACTCTCGCGGTGGCCGTCTACAACCACTACAAGCGCATCCAGGCCGGTGACAAGGGTCGGGACAGCCGCGGCGAGACCGTCGAGCTGGCCAAGTCCAACATCCTGATGCTCGGTCCCACCGGTTGCGGCAAGACCTACCTCGCCCAGACCCTGGCGAAGATGCTGAACGTCCCGTTCGCCATCGCCGACGCCACCGCGCTGACCGAGGCCGGGTACGTCGGCGAG
The DNA here is from genome assembly GCF_040610355.1 of Nocardia sp. NPDC004168. NCBI lineage: Bacteria > Bacillati > Actinomycetota > Actinomycetes > Mycobacteriales > Nocardiaceae > Nocardia > Nocardia sp. NPDC004168. The sequence goes on from NZ_JBEXME010000003.1 coordinate 64,768, forward strand.
GACGTCGAGAACATCCTGCTGAAGCTGATCCAGGCGGCCGACTACGACGTCAAGCGCGCCGAGACCGGCATCATCTACATCGACGAGGTCGACAAGATCGCCCGCAAGAGCGAGAACCCGTCGATCACCCGTGACGTGTCCGGCGAGGGCGTGCAGCAGGCCCTGCTGAAGATCCTGGAGGGCACTCAGGCGAGCGTGCCGCCGCAGGGCGGGCGCAAGCACCCGCACCAGGAGTTCATCCAGATCGACACCACCAACGTGCTGTTCATCGTGGCGGGCGCCTTCGCCGGTCTGGAGAAGATCATCTCCGACCGCACCGGCCACCGCGGCATCGGTTTCGGCGCCGAGGTGCGGTCGAAGGCCGAGATCGACACCACCGATCACTTCGCGGAGGTCATGCCAGAGGACTTGATCAAGTTCGGCCTGATCCCGGAGTTCATCGGCCGCCTGCCCGTGGTCGCGTCGGTGACGAACCTGGACAAGGAATCGCTGGTCAAGATCCTCTCCGAACCGAAGAACGCGCTGGTCAAGCAGTACGTCCGGCTGTTCGAGATGGACGGGGTCGACCTCGAGTTCACCGATGACGCGCTGGAGGCGGTCGCCGACCAGGCGATTCTGCGCGGCACCGGCGCGCGTGGCCTGCGGGCGATCATGGAGGAAGTCCTGCAGCCCGCGATGTACGACATCCCCAGCCGCGACGACGTCGCCAAGGTCGTCGTCAACGCGGATACGGTCAACGACAACGTCCTGCCCACCATCGTGCCGCGCAAGGCGCAGCGGCCGGAGCGCCGGGAGAAGTCGGCGTAATTCGGGTGTGGCGACCCGTCGCAGGGGGTACTCCTCTGTGAGGGTTGAGCAGACAGCCTAGTTCCGGCGTTTTTCTCCGGGGCGCATCATTGAACCCGCGAGCAAGCCCGTTTCCGAGATTGCTCGCGGGCGACTGGACCGAGGTCCTCATGTCGACAGGCTTGGCCAACCCCACGTACGTTCTCACCGCCGCTCGCAATGCCGATCACCCCGCCGAGCGGCTCAAGATTTCGGTCACAGTGCCGAGCGACGCGGTCACGCTGTGCGCGCTCGCGGGCGAAGTCGATCATTACACCGTCGAAGTGTTTCGACGCAGGCTGATCGGCTCGCTGGGCACGGCGGCGCCTGTGGTGGTCGTAGATCTGTCGAAGATCACGTTTTTCGGCGTCGCCGGGTTGCACGTCCTGGTCGACGCGCGGTCCATGCTGGCCCAGACCGGCCGTAGGATGCGCCTGGTGACCGGACCCCGGTGTGTGGACCGGCTGCTGGAGCTGGCGGGAGATCTGGCGCGCTTCGAGACGATGTCGAGTCTCGCCGACGCCGTGCTCGACGCGGCCTGACGCGGCCGGGGTCGATACCATCGGGGCATGTTCGCCAACCGGCGCTTGGAGCGCAAGGTCGACGCCCTGCACGCCAAGCTCGACCTGATCATGACCCATCTGGGCATCGAGGCGCAGGCAGCGGCCGTGCCGCCGCGTGCCGTGCCGGCGGTCCCGCGCGGCGACGGCATGGCCGAGATCGATGCGCTTCTGGCGCAGGGCAAGAAGATTCACGCGATCAAGCGGTATCGCGAACTCACCGGGTGCGGCCTGAAAGAGGCCAAGGAAGCGGTCGAACGCCGGTATCCGTACTGATCACCGGAGCGCGAGCACAGGGCTCGACGGCTCGCGCGCCGGCGCGGAAGTAGAGCGGGCATTCTTCGACGACTTGCCCCGCACCGCAGGCTGATAGGTCTAGCTGTGTGCGCCCTGCACCACGGGGGTGTGCAGATCCACTGGGAAGTCAGCGTCCGCGCTGGACAGGCTGTCCGCCGCGGAGCGTTCCGGCAAGGGGTCGTGCCCGGTCGGGTCGGGCAAGCTCCGCACCTGCTCGGTGGCATAGCCGATCGCGCGTCCGTATCGCGCGCTCGCGGCATCGTGGATGAGCAGGGCGACGCCGATCATCACCGGGGCGACACCGTGCACGGCGGCGTCGAACCATCGCCCGGCGCTCACGTACGGGTAGGTGTTCAGTCCGACGGTGAGCGCGAGCAGGGCCATTTCCGCCGCCGCCACTTGGCTCCGGTTGTCCAGCACGCCCCATTCGGTGACCTTGTTCGTGCCGATCATGATGATGATCAGCGACACGCTGATCATCGCCTCGAGCAGGTAGCTGAACCAGTACAGTGGGTCGTCCGGGCCACCCGGGGCGATGTTGTGCTGAACGTTGACCGCCGACCACAGCATTCCGGCGGCGACCACGCCGGCCAGCGCGCCGAGCGACCAGGAGCGGTGCCGGTACAGCGACGCCAACCTGGCGTGCGGGCTGGACGCGCGCCGCTGCGCGGCAATCGCCTTGCGCGCCAAAAGCAGGTCCCTGATCTCGGCCTTCTCGATGGCCTCCGCGGTGTGCCGCGCCCGGTCGGAGGCCGCGGCGCCCGCCTCGGCGTGCTTCCAGCGCTGTTCGCGGTCCTGGGTCCGGATCCGTTCGGCCAGTTCGCGTTCAGCGAGCAGTTCCTCCTCCGACAGCGCGCCGGTCAGAGCCGGGTCGAACTGGTAGGCGAGACGGCCGCGGGCCTTCTCGACTCGTCTCGCCAGCCGTGCGACGTCGTCGTCCGGGGTCTGTTCGTCGAGCATGCGGCTCCAAACGGTCGGGCGGAGGGGAACTCGAGAAACCGAAGACGCCGTTACCCCGCACCGAAACTCGCGAAGGTAGCCCGCCGGCCGCGGCACGGCCAGGCGACGTCAACACCTCTTATTCTTAGTGCATTCCGGGCCGTAACGACAGCCCCGGGTGAACGCGGCGCCGAAGTACCAGGTCGGATCGCACCATTCCCGCAGCGCCGCGGCCCTTTTCACGACCAGGGCACCCGGCACGAATCGGTGCTGAAACCCTGCGCCGTGATCCCGAGCGCCGAATTGAACCGGGCGCGTGAGTTTTCCAGCGCGATCTGATAGCTGAGCTCCACCACACCCGCTCGGCCGAAGCGCCGCTCCAGGTCGGCGACCTGTTCGTCGGTGACCGTGGTCGGCGTTGCGGTCATCGCGTCGGCGTAGGCGATGGCGGCGCGCTCGTCGTCGGAGTACAGCGGCGAGGTCGCGTAGTCGGCGATGTGTTCCAGCCGCGCGACGTCCAGCTCGCCCAGGCGCATGAGCATGGCTCCGAAGTCGACGCACCACGAACAGCCGATCGTCCACGCCGTGCGATACACCGCGATCTCGCGGATTACGGCGGGCAGGGCGGTGCTGGCCTTGCCGACCATGGTCTCGTGGACCGCGCTGGCCCTCAGCAATTTCGGATGGTTGGCGGTGACGGCGAAGGGCTCCGGCACTTCGCGGAAGCGGCGCTTGGCCAGCCGGTAGAGCAGCTTGGTCGTCGGTCCCGCGTGTTGCGGGGTGACGGCGGCGATACGGGTGGCGCTCATGTCGATCTCCTTCGATCAGCGGATGTGTTTCCTACTTCTCGGACGAGAGACCGTGCCGGAATGTGATGGGGCCGCGATGTGACCTGGCGCACCCGGCCGCCGCGCGCGCTACTCGGGCTCGACCCGCATGTCCTCCTGGCTCCAGTAGGCGCGCATCCCGGTGATCCGGCCTTCTTCGTCGAACTCCATCACATCGATCGGTGACAGGACGAAGCGCTGCCCGCCGACCTTGGTGACGATGGTGAACGGGAACGCGGCCTGATTGCCCGCGATTCTCACGTCCTCCGGCCGCAGCTCGGTCTCCCGATCCAGTGCGGCGATCACCTCGTAGAACTCGCGGATGGCCTCGTGGCCGCGCTTGGGTGGAGTGCCGACGGGGTCCTCCACGATCGCGTCGGGCGCGTACAGGGCGACGATGTCCTCGGTCGGCCCCGAGCCGACCAGCTTGACGTATTGCTCCACCACGTCGCGAATCTGTGTGGCCATCGAGTCTCCTCCGAAATGAAACGTGTTCTAATTTGTAGCCTAGCGCGTTCGGACGCCCGATTCGATCCCTTCCGCTTCGTCCAGCACGACGATCCGTACTCCGGTGGCGAGCAGTGTGGTGGCCGACAAGCCGAACAGGGTGCGGAAAGCGTCGCTGAAGTGTGAGGGGCTGGCGAAGCCCGCGTCGGCCGACGCGGCGGTGAGGTTCGCGCCCTCGGCGAGCGCGCGGCCGACGCCGAGCATCCTGGCCCACAGCCGGTACCGCCGGAACGAGGTGCCCGCCTGGGCGGCGAACAGATGCAGGAAGCGCGACTCCGACAGGTGCGCGGCCGCGGCGAACCGGGCGGCGGTGAACTCCCGCGCGGGATGGGCGAGGAGGGTCGCCATCGCCTCGGCTACCCGGTCGTCCGGCGTGGGGACCGGCCCGGCGCCGATGAGTTCGGCCAGCGAGCGCGGATCGGGGCACGTGCCGCTCGCAGCCGTGGCGAGCGCGGCCTCCGCCCGATGGCCGAGTCCGAATTCAGCGTGCCACCGGATCATCCGATCCCGGCAGGCTCGGGCGCCCCGCGACCCCGGATCCAGATAGCAGAACATCATCTGGTCGCCGCCCGCGACGACGCGGTGCACCCGGCGCGGCGGGATCAGCGCGCTGCGCACGGTGTGCGTGACGGCATCGGTCGCGAGTGTGAACGGCGCGTCCAACCCAACGGCCAGACAGTTCACGGCGGTGGAATGCGCGTCCGGACGCAGGGACGGTCCGCGATAGATCGCCTGCCCAGGCCATAGCCACAGAATCGCGGACGCAGTCGTCCCCGGCGGAGTGCTCGGCTCCATGCCGTCATGCTGTCACGGGCCGTGCGAACCGCGATATTTTCTGTTGTCCGGGGGTGAAGGCTCCGCTCGGTGTGACCCGAGCGGGCCCGGGGGATCGCCGTTGATCCCCCTTGGTTCGCCGTTGAACCAGACCCGCGTTCGGTATTTGCTGACTTTGTCGGTAACGGCTCATCCCGCGTTACCGCGCGGCGACGGCCGCTTCGGAGTAGTCGCCGTCCCGGCGCACCGCTTCTGCTCGGGGTTCTCGGTACGTGTCGTCCCACGCGACGATCCGGGCGAGGGACAGCTCCGTGACGTGGTGTTCCTTTCGTCCTATTCGTCTGTAGCCCGTCGGCCGTCCACTGATTCCGACGGCGCGAACCGGGGAAATTCATCGTCATTTCCGCAGTTCGTGCCCGGTGTGTCGAGCTTGCGCTCCCGGTGCCGTGCTGTTTACTCGGTCCGGTCAACCAGATGTTCGAGTGACGAGTGGAAGCGGAGGAGACATGGCACTGCCTACCATGACCGCAGAGCAGCGCACCGAGGCCTTGGCCAAGGCGGCTGCGGTCCGCAAGGCACGCTCCGAACTGATCGGCAAGGTGAAGGCGGGCAAGGTTTCGGTCGCGGATCTGCTGAAGAAGGCAGACTCCGACGAGCTGGTGAAGAAGACCAAGGTGGCCGCGGTGATCAAGGCCCTGCCCGGTGTCGGGCCGGTGAAGGCCGCGAAGTTGATGGACCAGGCGGAGATCCCGGAAGATCGCCGGATCGGCGGGCTCGGTGCGCGTCAGCGCGCGGCACTGCTCGAAGCGCTGAAGGACTGACGGTCGGGGAATTCGCCAAGTCGCGGCGTCATCCGCGGATCCACCGGATCACGCCCGTGGTGATCTCCCACGGGCGTCCCGGACTCTGCTGCCGGGTTCGCCGATCAGCGGACGGCGCGCGGACGGCGGCGCGGGAAACGCAGCGTCACCGGTTGCGGGTCGGAGAGGGACAACTCGCCTCGCGGCGGCAGGAAGAGGCAGGCCGCTCCGCCGATCACGAGCAGCAACGCCGCGATCAGGCTGGCCGTGAAGCTCGCCGCGCCCATGTCCGCGGGCTTGTGGAAGAGGTGGTAAAGGGAATGGGGGACACCGAAGGTGAGCCAGCCGACGCCCGCGATCCGGGCCGCCGTGGTTCGGTTGACCACGAGCGCGGCGATCGTCACCGCTGTCAGCGCCAGGAAGAAGGCACCCACGTCGGCCGCCAGATGGTGGTTGTAAGGGCCGTCCGCCGCCACCCACTTGGCGCCGAACCCCGGAAAACTGGTGTACCAGGAATGCGGCGCGAACGTGGCCCAAAGGCCGACGATCGCTCCTTGTACCGCCAAGACGGCCAGCACGATCCGCGTCAGCAGCAGGCGGCGGTACTGCTCGAACCGCATCCGCATCCGCAGGCCCTCGGAGTTCCCCTCCACCGATATCCGCATCGGCCGCTCCGTTCTCGCCGAATCCGTTCCGGCTCCGTGCAGTTACGGTAGAACGGGCGTCCGGCGCGGGCAATAGTGAGTCAGGCCAACAACGAGTCGGCGCCCGGATCGGTGCGCAGCCGCTCGGGGACGGTGTAGACGTTCATCGTGTCGCCGCGGAGGAAGCCGATCAGACTCAGTCCGGCGTCGGCGGCGAGATCGACGGCCAGCGAACTCGGCGCCGAGACCGCGCCGAGCATCGGGATTCCGCCCATGACGGCTTTCTGCACCAGTTCGAACGACGCGCGCCCGCTCACGATCAGCACCAGATCATGGGCGGGCACCCTGGATTCGCGCAGTGCCCAGCCGATCACCTTGTCCACCGCGTTGTGCCTGCCGATGTCCTCGCGCACCGCCAGCGCTTGCCCGTCGGTGGTGAACAGGCCCGCCGCATGCAAGCCGCCGGTGGCTTCGAACACCGATTGGCGGTCACGCAGCATGCCGGGCATCGCGGCCAGTACCCGGGTGTCCACCACCGGGCCTGCGGCGGGCAGAGGGAATCGGGTGCGCTTGCGGACCTCGTCCAGGGCGGTCTTTCCGCACAGTCCGCAGGCTCCGGTGGTGAGGAACGAGCGGGTCGACACCGGCACGGGGGTGCGCAGGGTGACGTCGAGGACGTTATACGTGTTGCGGCCCTGGTCGTCGGTGCCCGCGCAGTAGCGGGCCGCCACGATGTCCTCGGCGGAACCGATGACGTCTTCGCTCAGCAGGAATCCGTGCACCAGGTCGATGTCGTTGCCGGGGGTGCGCATGGTGACCGTCAGCGACTGCCCGTCGATGCGGATCTCGAGCGGTTCTTCGACGGCCAAGGTGTCCGGGCGCTGGATCTGCCCGCTGGGCGAGATCCGGCGCATCCGGCGGCGAGCGGTGACGCGGCTCATGCCGTGTTCCCTTCGGCGCGAGCACTGTCCTGCGGCCGGACCCGGCTGGTCATGCCTTGCTCGCCTCGAACCGAATGGTGACCGCTTTGGAGACTGGCGTGTTCGATCGTTTCGCGACGTGGTCCAGTGGCACCAGGGGATTGGTCTCGGGGTAGTAGGCGGCGGCGTTGCCGCGCGGTGTGGGGTAGGAGACCAGGCGGAAGCCTTCGACGCGGCGCTCGGTGCCGTCGGTCCACTCGGAGACGATGTCGACCAGATCGCCGTCGCGGAAACCGAACGCGGTGATGTCCTCGGGGTGGACCAGCACCACTTTGCGGCCGTTGTGGATGCCGCGGTAGCGGTCGTCCAGGCCGTAGATGGTGGTGTTGTACTGGTCGTGACTGCGCAGGGTTTGCAGTATCAGTCTGCCCGCGGGGACCGGCAGCCAGGTCAGCTCGTTGACCGCGAAGTTGGCCTTGCCGGTGGCGGTGCGGAATTCGCGGGCGTCGCGCGGCGGATGCGGTAGCTGGAAGCCGCCCCGGCCGCGAACTTTCGCGTTGTAGTCGGCGCAGCCGGGCACGACGCGGGCGATGGCGTCGCGGATGCTGTCGTAGTCACGGGCGAAGCGGGCCCACGGCACCGGGTGGTCGGGGCCCAGGACTGCCCGGGCGAGTTCGCAGACGATGGCGACTTCACTGCGCAGCTGGTCGCTGACCGGCCGCAACCGTCCGGTGGACAGGTGCACCATCGACATCGAGTCCTCCACGGAGACTTGATTCTTGGCGCCGTCCGGGGCCAGGTCGAGGTCGGTGCGCCCGAGCGTCGGCAGGATGAGCGCGGTACGGCCGTGCACGACGTGGCTGCGGTTGAGTTTGGTGGAGACCTGCACGGTGAGCGCGCAGTCGCGCAGCGCGGCTTCGGTCACGGCGGTGTCGGGGGTGGCGGAGACGAAGTTGCCGCCCATGCCGATGAAGACTTTCGCCTGTCCGTCGCGCATGGCGCGGATGGCGGCGACGGTGTCGAGGCCGTGCTCGCGCGGGCTGCTGATGCCGAATTCGCGGTCGAGGGCGTCGAGGAAGGTGTCGGGCATCTTCTCCCAGATGCCCATGGTGCGGTCGCCCTGCACATTCGAGTGACCGCGCACGGGGCACACACCCGCGCCCGGTTTGCCGATCATGCCGCGCAACAGCAGCAGATTGGTGGCCTCCTCGATGGTGGCCACCGCATGGGCCTGCTGGGTCAGGCCCATGGCCCAGCACAGGATGATGTTGCGCGAGCGGGCGAACAGCTCGGCGGTGTGCTCGAGTTCGGCCGCGGTGAGACCCGTCGCTTCCAGTACGGTGTCGAGATCGACCGTGCGCGCGTGCTTTTCGTATTCGGCGTAGCCCGCGCAGTGGGCGTCGACGAACGCCCGGTCGACCACCGTGCCCGGTGCGCGGTCCTCCGCTTCCAGCAGCAGGCGGCCGAGCGCCTGGAACAGGGCCAGGTCACCGCCGAGGCGGATCTGCAGGAAGTCGTCGGCGATCGGCACGCCGGTGGTGACGCCCTTGATCGTCTGCGGGTCGCGGAAGCCGAGCAGCCCGGTCTCGGGCAGGGGGTTCACCGCGACGATCCGGGTGCCGTTCGCCTTGGCCGCGGCCAGCGCGCTGAGCATCCGGGGATGATTGGTGCCCGGATTCTGTCCCGCGACGATGATCAGGTCGGCCTTGGCGAAGTCGTCGATGGAGACCGAGCCCTTGCCGATCCCGATCGAGCTCGACAGCGCCGCGCCGGAGGACTCGTGGCACATGTTGGAGCAGTCCGGCAGATTGTTGGTGCCGTAGCTGCGCACCAGCAGCTGATAGAGGAACGCGGTCTCGTTGCTGGTGCGGCCGGAGGTGTAGAACACCGCCTCGTCCGGCGAGTCCAGCCCGCGTAGCGTGTCGGCGATCAAACGGTAGGCGTCGTCCCAGGCGATCGACCGGTAGTGGGTGTCTCCGGGACGCAGCACCATCGGGTGGGTCAGCCTGCCCTGCTGCCCGAGCCAATAGCCGGATTTGTCGCTCAGGTCCGCCACCGAGTGGGTGGCGAAGAACTCGGGAGTCACCGTGCGCAGCGTGGCTTCCTCGGCGACGGCCTTCGCGCCGTTCTCGCAGAACTCGGCGGGCCTGCGATGGCCGCTCGGCTCCGGCCAGGCGCAGCCCGGGCAGTCGAAGCCGTGCACCTGATTGACCCGGGCCAGGGTGCGCGCCGTGCGGATGACGCCCATCTCCTCGATCGAGCGTTTCAACGCCACCGCCACGGCGGTGACGCCCGCGGCCTGCTCTTCGGGCGGGGTCACCGTCAGCTCGGACTCGTCGATGTCGCGGCTCGGTCCGTTTCGGTGCATGTCGCCATTGTGCTCCCCGCGCGATCCGGGCTCGACTCGACCGGTTGATCGGCCGTCCCCGGCGCGAGGCCGGTGAGCCGGGCGCGAAGCCGTCCGGTACACGGCCGTGGTGCGGCCTGGCCTCGGCCGTGCGAGGGGCCGACCCGGAGCCCGGTTCCGCGAGCGCGGCGGCTCGGCGAGCCGTTCACGCTGTGCGGCGCCCTGGTGCGAGGCAGCCGCGAGCGCCGGGGTCATGACATGCTCGAACGCAGTCCACCGCACTGCGGCTCGGTGGTCGGCGCCGGTCCGGGTGCCCGATGCCGTGCGTGTGCGGGCGCGGCGACGCTGTTCGAGTACCCGGGCGCCGGTGCTGGCAGGCGAACTCGTCACCGCGGCCACTTTGCCGGCGCCCTCGGCGGCTACGAACGGCGGCGCGCTCCCGCGATATCCGCCGTGCCCGTGCGCTGCTCGTCGCCTCGGTAGGTGAGGACCCGCTCGCTGATGCGGACCCGCCAGCCGGGCGGGAGCTCGGTCGGGGACGTGCTGATCCTGGTCCACTGGTCGGTGCCGGGACCGGCGATGAAGGTGCCGGAGGTAGCGGCGGCGTCCCGGATGTACACCTTGCCGCCGTCCACCGACACATAGGCGTGGACCCGCGAGACATGGCGATCGCGCTGGATGACGATCGGAGTGGCGGCGGCGGTGCGGACCGCCTCGTCCACCTGCGGTCCGCGCCCGATGACGTAGGCGCGGTCCAACGGGTAGGCCGCCCCTTCTTCGGTGACCAGCGCACCGACGGCGTCTCCGGACAGCGCCGCCGGGCTCATGGCTCGCGTTCCGCCGTTCTCGGGCGCTTTGCGCAGGGCGACCGGTTCGCGCGCGGGCTGCACCTGGGACCACGCCGGCGGTCGGTCCGGGACCGGCCGGGGCGGACGCGGTTTGGCGAAGGGGCGGACCGACTCGGTCGGCCTGGGTGTCGCTGGTGCGAGGGCGTCGGCGGCGCTGGTCTGCCGAGGGATCGGCGTTGCCTGTGCGAGGGCGTCGGCGGCGCTGGTCTGCCGAGGGATCGGCGTTGCCTGTGCGGCGGCGTCGGACGCACCGGTCGGTCGCGGAGCGGGCGATGCTTGCGCGACGGCGTCGGACGCGCCGGTCGGTTCCGGCATCGCCGCGAAACCGGCCGCCGCCGTCGCCTCGGGCTCGGCCTGCGCGGAAGGCTCGGACGTGCGTGGTTCGGCGGCTTTTCCGGTGCGTCGTACCGCGGCGTGCAGCACGAAGCCGCCGCCGGGGACCACGCCGGCGCGCAGGTCGGTGCGGGGCAAGGCGGTCGGCGGCTCGCCGGTGTCCGCGCCGATCGTGATGCGGCGCACCGGTTCGCGCACGATCTCGTCCACCCAAGTGAACGCACGCCCGCCGTCGAGGCGGCGGGTGCCCTCCGCGCCTTGGATCTCCGCGGTGACCGGTCCGCGCAACAGGATCAGCACGCCGTCCGCGGTGGGGGCGACCACACCGAACGGCGGCGGTTGGACGGTGCTGCCGAAGATCACCGCGGCCAAGCGTTGCGCCAGCGCGGCGCCGGGATGCTCGCCTTCGGCCACGGCTTCGATGGTGCCGAGTATTCGGTCCGTGGAGGTCGTTTCGGCCCCGAGGTAGGCGACGACCGCACCGAAACGGGCGACGAGTCCGTCGCCCGGTGCGACACCCACGGTGGACGGTTTTCTGCGCACCCGCGCCCTCCTTCCCGGCGCACTACCGGCATACCGAAGCCAGCATAGAGCGTCGGCGACAACCGAACCGGGGTCTGCGCGTATCGCGAAGCGGACAGTGCGAACGTCTCGCCGTGTCATCGGATTCTCGAATCACGCTCTGTCGGGCGGGTTCTCGTGAGCGGTCGCCGCCAACCTTTGCAAAGGCTGTGAGCTGCATGTTGTGGTGTTTTCCGCAGCAAGCGGCGTTCGGCGGCCTGCTCCGTCCCGCCGGATCGGCCTCTTCGCGGCAGCTCCGGACGCGCATGGACTTGCGCCGCTCACCCGAACGGCGTTCGTCCCTCGTTATGCTCGGCTCATGAGCGCAGCAGCCGTCAGCCGCAGGGCCCGCCCGGCCAAAGCTCCGCTGAGCCGCGAGGTGATCGTCGAGACCGGCCTGCGCATCCTGGACCGGGATGGAGCGGCGGCGCTGACCATGCGCCGGGTCGCACAGGACTTGGACACCGGCGCCGCCTCGCTGTACGTATACGTCGCCAATCGCGACGATCTGATGGCCGCCATGCTCGACCATGTCCTCGGTTCCGTCCCCGAGCCCGCCTGGGCGAGCTGGCGCGAGCGGCTCACCGAGCTGGTCGATGCCACGGTGGCGGCGATGAGCAGGCACGAAGGGCTGGCGCTCGTCGCGCTCGGTGTGATTCCGAGCAGTCCGAACGCCCTGCGGCTGGTGGAGCTGATGCTCGGTGCGCTCACCGAGGCGGGACTGGACGAGCTGACCGCGTCGTGGGCGGTGGACCTGCTGTTCCTGCACATCACCGCGTCGGCGTCCGAACAGAGTGCGCACCGCATCGGGGGCGGCAGCGAGCAGGAGTACCTCGCCGCGATCGAGCGTCGCTTCGCCGAACTGCCCGCCGACCGCTATCCGACCGTCGTGGCCATGCGGGAGGCTCTGCTGGCGGGCGGCGGTGCGGCGCGCGCGGCCTGGGCCGTGCAAGTGCTGCTCAACGGCATCCTCGCCACGCGGGCGCAGTGAAATTCGCTGGTTCATGTCGTGGGGGCGGACCGACAATGGGCCGGTGATCCGACCCGCGACATCCCGAGACCTCCCCGTGCTCCAGGACATCGAGCGCGCGGCGGGCGAGCCGTTCGCGCGAATCGGGATGACGACCGTGGCCGACGACGAACCGCCCTCGCTGGCGACTCTGCGACAGTTCCAGCAGGCCGGGCGGGCCTGGGTGTGGACCGACGACGACCTGCCGATCGGCTACCTCGTCGCGGCAGTGGTCGACGGGAACGCCCACATCGAGCAGGTCTCGGTGCGCCCGGATCACGCCCGGCGCCGGATCGGCAAGCGCTTGCTCGACCAGGCCGCCCGATGGGCCGCCGTCGCGGGCCTACCCGCGATGACGCTGACGACGTTCATCGAGGTGCCGTGGAACGGGCCGTATTACGAGCGGCTCGGCTTCCGTTACCTGTCGGCGGGGGAGGAGACGCCGGGGCTGGTCGCGCTGCGCGCCGCCGAGCAGGCCCACGGCCTCGACCGCTGGCCGCGCGCGTGCATGCGCGCGGAACTGTCCGCATGGTCGATGGACTGAGCCGCCCGGACGCGTCGTGCCGTCAGGCGAGGGCGCGTACGGCCGCGGGCGCCGCGGCGGCCCGATCTTCGGCGATCAGGCCGATGCGCGTGCGCCGATCCAGCAGGTCGTCGGCCTCCAGCGCGCCCTCGTGGGACACCGCGAACGCGAATTCGGCTCCGAGTACGTCGATTCCGGGCGCGACCGGCTCGGCGAGGGCAGGATCACGGCGCGCGGCGGCCAGCACGGCGTCCGCCTCACCGCCGTAGCGTTCGATCAGCACCGGCGGCGCGTCGATGCGGTCGCGCGCCGCTCCGGAGACCGCGCCTACCAGTGGTAGCCGCCGGGTGCGGCACGGTGCCGCGGCGAGACCGTTGTGCGTGACGGCGGCGTCGATCACGTCCTCGGCCATCTTGCGGTAGGTGGTGAGTTTGCCTCCCACGATGGTGACGATCCCGCTCGGGGAACGCAGCACCGCGTGTTTGCGCGAGATGTCGGCGGTGCTGTCGTCGGCGGTCTCCAGCAGTGGGCGCAACCCGGCGTAGGAGCCGCGAATATCGGCGCGGGTCAGCGGCTCGCGCAGGGCGGGATTGATGGTCTCGAGCAGGAAATCGATCTCGCCGTCGGTGGCCTTCGGCTCGTCGGGAACCGGGCCCGGCGCGTCCTCGTCGGTCAACCCCAGGTACACCCGGCCGTGCGCGGCGGGGAAGGCGAAGACGAAGCGGCCGATGCTGCCGGGCACCGGTACGGTGAGCGCCGCGGACAGGCCGCCGAAGGACGCGGCGGAGAACACCAGGTGGGTGCCGCGGCTCGGGCGCAGCCGGATGCTCGGATCCACCTGATCGGCCCAGACTCCGGTGGCGTTCACCACGGCGCGCGGCCGCACCGCCAGGGTCTCGCCGGTGCGCGTGTCACGCAGGGTCGCCGAATTCCCGGTCACGTCGAGCGCTTCGACGCGGGTCAGAATGCGCGCGCCGTTGGCCGCCGCGGTGCGCGCCAGTGCGACGACCAAGCGCGCGTCGTCGACCAGCTGTCCGTCCCATGCCTGCAGCCCGCCGCGCAGGTCCGCGCGGCGCACGGTCGGTGCGAGCCGTACCGCCTCCGCGGCGGCGACGTGCCGGGACCGGGGCAGCAGCGCCGCGGGGGTGCCCGCACCACGCCGCAACAGATCACCCGCCAGGAAACCGGCGCGCACCAGTGCGGCTTGCGTCGTGCCGATATTCGGCAGCAGCGGGACCAGTTGGGGCAGCGGGCGCACCAGATGTGGCGCCGTGGTGCGCATGAGAATGCCGCGCTCCGAGGCGCTTTCGTGGGCGATGCCGACGCGGCCGCTCGCGAGATAGCGCAGGCCGCCGTGCACCAGCTTGGAACTCCAGCGGCTGGTGCCGAAGGCCAGGTCGTGGCGTTCCACCAGCACGGTGCGCAGCCCGCGGGCCGCGGCGTCCAGCGCCGCGCCCGCGCCGGTGACGCCACCGCCGATCACCAGCACGTCGACCTCGGCGCCGTCGCCGAGCCGCGACAGATCCGCCGCACGGCGGGCGGCGTTCAACGCGGAGTCCCCGGTGTGCCCCGGATCAGTGCTCATCACAATGCCTTTCGGATACGGCGAGAAGGGTGCGAAGACGGCTCATCGCGCTTGTCTCCGGTCGGTGTCCTCGGTCGTCTCCCGGGTGTGGTCGTCCAGGTACCCGTCGATCGCGCGACGGAGTTCGGCGTCGAGATGCTCGCCCGCCAGCAGCGGCGCGACGGTGCCCGCCGATTGCACCGCGGATTGGGCGATCAGCAGCAGCATCGTGGCCATCCGTTCCGGGTCGCCCCCGCGAATGGAGCCGTCCCGGTGGCCGTCGCGGATACCCGCCGCGAACAGCTCGATCAGAGCGCGCTGGTTGCGCCCCAGCCTGCCGAAGACGTAGGTGAGCATCAGATCGGTGTCGGTACGGAAGATCTTGCCGAACAGAGGATTCGACCGGACCGTCGCCGCTCCCGCGACCACGCCCTCGACCAGCCTGACGCGCGCGCTGCCCGCCGACGGCATGGTCGCCGCCACGATCCCGCGCAGCTCGCGGACCAGCAGCTCGGCCACCAGCGCGCCGGTGTCCGGCCAGCGGCGGTAGACGGTCGGCCTGCTGACGCCCGCTCGCCGCGCCACTTCGGTGAGGGTGGTGCGGCGCACGCCGAATTCCTCCACGCACGCGCGAGCGGCGTCGAGGATCGCCAGGTCGGTCGCCGAGAGGCGCTCGGCGGAGTCGTCAGGAGCGGTCAAGGTGTCACCACCGGGGGTTGATCGGCCGACGGCTGGCGTCGACCAAGGGGAATGGTCCGAACCTTCGTTACTGCTTGACAGTCTATGTCAAACTGTAACGCATGGTGGAAACACGGCAGCACGCCGCGGGCGATTCGGCTTCCGCGGCAAAGACCGGCGTGAGCGGGTCGGCGGCGAGTATGGTCTGGGATGCCTGGGGAATCCCGGCTGGGCACCAGCCACTTTCGGAGCGGATCCGTGGTCTGCTGACGCAGGTGTTCGGGGTGTCCGGCGATCCGGTGGCGCGCCGCGATGAGGGCGACGTGCCACTGCGCGAATCGGCGTTGACGCCCGCGCGGCGGGCCGGGTTGGTCGAGGTGGTCGGTTCCGGGAACGTGTCGGCCGACCACCGCGATCGGTTGCGGCACGCAGGGGGGAAGAGCACACCCGATCTGCTGCGCCGCCGGGCCGAGGGCCCGCAGGACGCGCCGGACGCCGTCGTCTTCCCCGCCGACCACGACGAGGTGCTCGCCGTGCTCGCCTACTGCGCGGCGAACGCCGTCGCGGTGGTGCCGTTCGGCGGCGGCACCAGTGTGGTCGGCGGCGTCGAACCCGTGCGCGGTCGCTTCGACGCCGTGATCGCCCTGGATCTGCGCAGGCTGGATACGATCACCGCGATCGATCCGATCAGCGGCACTGCCACACTGGGCGCGGGACTCACCGGCCCGCGCGCGGAGGAACTGCTCGGCGTGCACGGCTTCTCCCTCGGGCACTTCCCGCAGAGCTTCGAGTTCGCCACCATCGGTGGCTTCGCCGCGACGCGATCGTCCGGCCAGGCTTCGGCGGGCTACGGCCGTTTCGACGACATGGTGCAGCGGCTCGAGATCGCCACGCCCAGTGGCACGCTCGTCCTCGGGCGCGCCCCCGCCTCGGCGGCGGGGCCGGATCTGCGTGAGCTGTTCGTCGGATCGGAGGGCACGCTCGGCGTGATCACCGCGGTCACCTTGCGCGTGCACCCGGTCCCGGAAACCGTCGCCTATCAGGCGTGGTCGTTTCCCGATTTCGCGACCGGCGCCGCAGCGTTGCGCGCGGTGGTGCAGGAGGGTGCGGCGCCGACCGTGCTCCGGCTGTCCGACGAGGCGGAGACCGGGATCAACCTCGCCCGCTCCGGCGATATCGGCGGCAACCCGGTGGCCGGATGTCTGGCCGTCACCACCTACGAGGGCAGTGCCGCGCACGTCGCCGCGCGCAGCGCCGAAGCGGGTGCGCTGCTGGCCACGGCGGGCGGCTCGGCCCTGGGCGAGGCAGCGGCCAGGGAATGGGAGCACGGTCGTTTCGCTGCGCCGTACCTGCGCGACGCGCTCCTGGATGTCGGGGTGCTCTGTGAAACGCTGGAAACCGCCACCACTTGGTCGAATCTGAGCGCGCTGAAGGAGAAGGTGACCGGGGCGCTGACCGATTCGCTCAGTGCGCAGGGGACGCCCCCGCTGGTCATGTGCCACATCTCGCACACCTACCCGACCGGTGCGTCGCTGTACTTCACCGTCGTCGCCAAGCAGTTGGACGACCCGCTGGCGCAGTGGCAGGCCGCCAAACGCGCCGCGGGCGACGCCATCGTCGCGGCGGGCGGCACCATCACCCACCACCACGCGGTGGGCACCGACCACCGCCCCTGGTTGCCGGACGAAGTGGGTGACCTCGGCGTGCGCGTCCTGCGCGCGGTGAAGGCCGAACTCGATCCGGCCGGCATCCTCAATCCGGGAAAGCTGGTGCCGTGACCGAATATTCGCCGGTACGCAAGGTCACCGTGGTGACCAACCCGCGGTCCGGGCACGGTAAGAGCGGCGCGGCGGCGAGCGCCGCGATCGCCCGTCTCCGCGCGGGCGGCGCCGAGGTCGCCGAGGTGTGCGCGCCCTCGGCCGCCGAAACGGTTCAGCAGGTGCGAGATGTCATCGCGGGCGACGCGCCGCCCGATGCCGTGGTCTGCGCCGGCGGCGACGGCTTGATCAACCTGACCCTTCAGGCCGTCGCGGAGACCGGCGTCCCGCTCGGCATGGTTCCCGCGGGCACCGGCAACGACCTGGCCAGGGAACTCGGTGTGCCGACCGACGACCCGCTCGCCGCCGCCGCGCTCGTGCTGCGCGGGCGGACCAGGACGATCGATCTCGGCCGGATCGAGTCGCCCGGCGCGCCGATGTGGTTCGCCACGGTGACCGGCACCGGATTCGACGCGCGAGTCACGCTGCGCGCCAATGAGATGCGCTGGCCGAAAGGCAGGCTGCGCTATACCGTCGCCGCGCTGGCCGAGATCTCCGGGCGCTTCACCGTTCCCTACCGCGTCGAGTTGGTGGACGCGGTGACCGACGGGCTCACCAACCCCGGCATGGGCTCGCTGCTGGAGACCGAGGCGGTCATGGTCGCGGTCGGCAACACCCGCACCTACGGCGGCGGCATGTTGATCTGCCCGGACGCGATCATGGACGACGGACTGCTCGACTTGACCGTGGTCGGCGCGCTGTCGCGGCGGGAGATGCTGCGCTTGCTGCCCGCGCTGTCGGCGGGGAAACGCCAGAATCACCCGGAGGTCAAGCAGTTCCGCGCCGCGGCCGTCACGTTGACCGCCACGGGCGCGCCCGCCACGGCCGACGGCGAACCGGCGGGCACCCTGCCGCTCACCATCAGGGCCGTCCCGGCGGCACTGACCGTCCTGGTGCCCTGAGGCGCACCGAGGCGGCGGTTTCGCCGGTCAGGCGAAGGTCACGCACCCAAGGCGGTCGACGGCCGCGCGGTCGACGATGACGACCGACCGGGAACCGCGGGCCGCGGGTTCCGTCGCCACCACGCTCATCAATCGCCGCCAGCCGCGCACGTGCAGCCGGAAGGCCACGTGATTGATCCGTCGTCCGCGGCTGTGCTGGCCCGCCCTGGCCACCGGCGCGGGCACATCGAGCAGGAGCAGGTGCAATTCACGTCCCGCCGCCCAGCGCGCGATCAGAACGCGCGCCCACCGGAAGGTGGCGCAGTCGTGGATGACGACCGGGCCGTCGACCTCACGCAGCGCGGCGCGAACAGCGACGAAGTGCGCCACGTGCACCACCGGACGCCACAGCAGGTAGGGCAGCCACCAGAGTCTGGGCCGCCAGCGATTGCGCGCCTGCATCGAGTCGAGCACCAGCACCCCGGCGGGACTGTGCGACGGTGCGGTGGCCGCCGCGTCGGCGCCGAAGAATTTGCGCAAGGCGGTGCTCTTACCCGCGCCGGGGACGCCCGCGACGATCAGCGCCGCCGCGGCGGGGTATCGAATCTCCGCGACCGCGCGACCGCGTAGATCGTGCAGCGCATCCGGGACCAGGATCGGCGGTCGCGGTTCGGGGGCGTGCCCGGGCACGGCTTCCAGCGGGGGGTTCACCTCTCCCAGCGTCCGCAGCCGAGACGGGTTCGGCATCCGGGAAAACCCCCGTTTTTCTTGGTGATTCGCCGAGTGAGATGCGCCTGGGGTGTTCACCCTTCCCAGAGTCCCGAGGTTTCGTCCTTTCGGCAATACTGGACATTTCGGACACTATCGGTTCATGTGGGTTTCCGGCCCGCCGACCGCGCGCGAAGATGCATTCGTTCACCCTGGGACCCGAAAAGGCTGAGAATTTCCACCGGTCCCCGGCCCGCGCTACCGAACCAATGCGGTTGGCGGGTGTCGAATTCCGCGGCCTCGCCGGGGCCGAGCACCAGATCGTGTTCGCCCAGCACCAGCCGGAGTCGTCCGGACAGGACGTAGAGCCACTCGAAACCCTCGTGCACCTTCGGGTCGGGCTCGCCACGCTCGGGCGGGATGATGATCTTGAACGCTTGCAACGGCCCCGGCTGCCGGGTCAGCGGAAGAATGCTGAGCCCGTTCATCTTTCGTGCCGTCGTGTGGACCCGAGGGTCGGCGATCCGCGGTGCGGCCACCAGTTCGTCCAACGGCACCTGGTGGGCCATCGCGATCGGCAGCAGCAGTTCCAGGCTGGCTTTTCGCTGGCCGGACTCGAGCCGCGACAGCGTGCTCTTGGAGATCCCGGTGCTTTCCGCCAGCGCGGTGAGCGTGACGTTGCGTCGAGTCCGCAGCGCTTTGAGTCGCGGACCGATGTCGGCGAGGGCTTGGGCGACGCCTGGTGGTGTGGACATGTCACCAGTGCACCGCGTCGTCCCGGATTTGGCAACAATAGTTGCTGATATGCGCCGAGCGACGGCACTGTGTCGGTGGAGGTGATCGCGGATGAGCGAGACATATGACGTGGTGATCGTGGGTGGCGGTGCGGCGGGGTTGTCCGCGGCGTTGGTCCTGGCCCGGGCGCGGCGGCGGGTCGCGGTGGTCGGAGGCGGCGCGCCGCGCAACGCGCCCGCCGAGCACATGCACGGGTTCCTGTCCCGGGACGGGATGCCGCCCGCGCAGTTGCTGGCGGCCGGAGCCGAGGAGGCGGCGGGCTACGGCGCAAAGGTGATCTCCGATGTCGTCGTCGGCGCGGAACGGGTGGGTGAGTCGGAGTTCGTGCTGCGGCTGCGGGGCGGTGCGACGCTGCGGGCGCGCCGCCTGCTGGTCGCGACCGGGCTGCGCGACGAACTGCCGCGGCTGCCCGGAGTGCGCGAACGATGGGGGCGCGACGTGCTGCACTGCCCTTATTGCCACGGCTACGAGGTGCGTGACCAGCCGCTCGGCGTGCTCGGCGGGCGGGAACCCGGCGCATCGGCGCGGGCGGTGCACTTGGCCCTGCTGCTGCCGCAGTGGTCGGACGACGTCATTTTCTTCCCGAACACGATGCCACTGTCAGACGACGACCGCGCTCGCTTGGACGCGCGCGGCGTGCGGGTGCTCGACGGCGAGGTCGCCCGGTTCGTGGTGCAGGACCGGCTGCGCGGTGTGGAGCTGGCCGACGGGCGAGCGGTGCCGAGGACGGCGATGTTCGTCGCGCCGACCTTCCGCGCCAACGACGACGTGCTGGTGGCGCTCGGGTGTGCGTTCGACGACAGCGGCTGGGTGGTGACGGACGCCACCGGGCGCACCAGCGTGGCGGGCGTATGGGCCGCCGGTAATGTGAGCGATCCGGCTGCGCAGGTGATCTCCGCGGCGGGCGCGGGCTCGACCGCCGCGATCGCGATCAACGGCGACTTGGTGTCGGCCGACGTCACCGTGCCGGCCCGATAAGGGGAATATCCGGGGTAGAAAATGCCGGAAGCTGAGAATTGCTTATGGATTCCGAGTCCGGCCTCGGATCGCCGGTAAGCTACTGGCATAGGCGGAGTGTTCGGTGTCCCTCATCCACCGAAGACTCCGCCTTTCTTTGTCTCCGTCGCGAAATACCGCTCCGCGCGATTCGTCCGGAGCGCCCGCGGGCCGATATCCCGCCCGATTTCCACAGCGCTGCCGCCCGGCGGATCCGCGGGTAGCGGCGAGCCGGGTCGACCGACCCGAAGTCGGCGCGGCGACGCGCTCTAGAATCGCGGGGTGACCAGCGCAGCCCCTGACAACACGCGTAATCGTGCCGATGCCCTCCCCAAGAGCTGGACTCCCAGCGAGGTGGAGGCCGAGATGTACGAGCGCTGGGTAGCCGCTGGCTATTTCACCGCCGACACCGGCAGCGGCAAGCCGCCCTACTCGATCGTGCTGCCGCCGCCGAACGTCACCGGCACGCTGCACATGGGCCACGCGCTCGACCACACCCTGATGGACACGCTGTCGCGCCGCAAGCGGATGCAGGGGTACGAGGTGCTCTGGCTGCCCGGCATGGACCACGCGGGCATCGCCACCCAGACCGTGGTGGAGAAGCAGCTCGCGGTGGACGGCAAGACGAAGGAAGACTTCGGCCGCGAACTGTTCGTGCAGAAGGTCTGGGATTGGAAGCGGGAATCCGGCGGCGCCATCCAGTGGCAGATGCGCGCGCTCGGTGACGGCGTCGACTGGAGCCGGGACCGCTTCACGATGGACGAAGGCCTGTCGCGCGCCGTGCAGACGATGTTCAAGCGGCTCTACGACGCGGGCCTGATCTACCGCGCCGAGCGGCTGGTGAACTGGTCGCCCGAACTGCGCACCGCGATCTCCGACATCGAGGTCAAGTACGAGGACGTGGAAGGCGAGCTGGTCTCGCTGCGCTACGGCTCGCTCCGCGACGACGAACCGCACGTCGTCGTCGCCACCACCCGGGTGGAGACCATGCTCGGCGACACGGCGGTGGCCGTGCATCCGGAGGACCCGCGCTACCGGGCGCTGATCGGCACGACCCTGGAGCATCCGATCACCGGACGGCAGATCCCGATCATCGCCGACGACTACGTCGATCCCGAATTCGGCTCCGGCGCGGTGAAGATCACACCGGCGCACGACCCCAACGACTTCGAGATGGGTCTGCGGCACGGGCTGCCGATGCCGACGATCATGGACGAGCGCGGCCGGATCACCGGCACCGGAACCGAATTCGATGGCATGGACCGCTTCGAGGCCCGCGTCAAGGTGCGCGAGCGGCTCACGCGAGAAGGCCGTGTGGTCGCCGAGAAGCGGCCGTACCTGCACTCCGTGGGGCACTCCGAGCGCACCGGCGAGCCGATCGAGCCGCGCCTGTCCATGCAGTGGTGGGTGAAGGTCGAGTCGCTGGCCAAGGCCGCAGGCGACGCCGTGCGCAGCGGCGACACCGTGATCCACCCCAAGAGCCAGGAGCCGCGCTGGTTCGGCTGGGTCGACGACATGCACGACTGGTGCATCTCGCGTCAGCTGTGGTGGGGCCACCGCATCCCGATCTGGTACGGCCCCGAGGGCGAAGTGGTGTGCGTCGGGCCCGACGAGCAGGCGCCCGAGGGCTGGGTGCAGGACCCGGACGTCCTCGACACCTGGTTCTCCTCCGGCCTGTGGCCGTTCTCCACGATGGGCTGGCCGCACGCCACCGCCGAACTCGAGAAGTTCTATCCCACAAGCGTGCTCGTCACCGGCTACGACATCCTGTTCTTCTGGGTGGCGCGGATGATGATGTTCGGCACCTACGTCGCCGAGGACGCCGTGCTGACCACGGGCAAGGGCGGCGCGCGGCAGGTGCCGTTCAAGGACGTGTTCCTGCACGGCCTGATCCGCGATCAGTTCGGCAAGAAGATGTCCAAGTCGCGCGGCAACGGCATCGACCCGCTGGACTGGATCAACGCCTTCGGCGCCGACGCCACGCGCTTCACCCTCGCACGCGGCGCGCAGCCCGGCGGCGACCTCTCGGTCGGCGAGCCGCATGTGCTCGCCTCGCGCAGTTTCGTGACCAAGGTGTTCAACGCGACGAAGTTCGCGCTGATGAACGGCGCGCGGGTGGGCGACCTGCCCGATCGCGCACAGCTCACCGACGCCGATCGCTGGATCCTGGACCGGCTGGACGCGGTGCGCGCCGAAGCGGACGCCGCGTTCGACGCCTACGAGTTCGGCAAGGCGTGCGAGGCGCTCTACCACTTCGCCTGGGACGAGCTGTGCGACTGGTACCTCGAGCTGGCCAAGGTGCAGTTCGCCGCCGACGGCGCGCGGGCGGAAGCGACCCGGTTGGTGCTCGGTACCGTGCTCGACGCGGTGCTGCGCCTGCTGCACCCCGTCGTGCCGTTCGTCACCGAGGCGTTGTGGCAGGCGCTGACCGGCGGCGAGTCGATCGTGATCGCGCCGTGGCCGCAGGCCTCCGGGGTGCCCGTTGACCAGGAGGCGGCGCAACGTATCTCCGACACTCAGCGGTTGATCACGGAGATCCGGCGGTTCCGCAGCGACCAGGGCTTGGCGGACAAGCAGAAGGTCGCGGCCAAGCTGATCGGGGTCGGCGAGGCGGGGCTCGGCGAGCAGGCGGCGTCGGTCGCCAACCTGGCGCGGCTCACCGAGCCGGACGCGGGCTTCGCCGCGACCGCGTCGGTGGAGGTCCGCCTGAGCGCCGGGACGGTCACCGTGGAGCTGGACACCTCGGGCGCGGTCGACCTGGACGCCGAGCGCCGCAGGCTGGAGAAGGATCTGGCCGCCGCGCAGAAGGAACTCCATGGCACCGCCGCCAAGCTCGGCAACGAGGCGTTCTTGGCCAAGGCGCCCGACCACGTGGTCGAGAAGATCCGCGGCAGGCAGCAGGTCGCCGCGGACGAGGTGGCGCGCATCGGGGCCCGACTGGCGGAGTTGAGCGGCAAGTGAACCACGAGCCGGAACCGCAATACGGCGACGACGAGGGCCGTGGCGGCGGAGCGCGGCTCGGCTCCGGTCCGTCGCCGGTGGAACTGGCCGAGATGGCGCTGGTCGAGGCGGAACTCGACCAGCGCTGGCCGGAGACCAAGATCGAACCGTCGCTCACCAGGATCGCCACGCTGATGGATCTGCTCGGCTCGCCGCAGCAGAACTATCCGGCGATCCACATCGCGGGCACCAACGGCAAGACCTCGGTGACCAGGATGATCGACGCGCTGCTCACCGCACTGCATCGGCGCACCGGCCGGATCACCAGTCCGCATCTGCAGCTGGCCACCGAGCGGATCAGCATCGACAACGCGCCGATCACCCCGGCGAGGTATGTGGAGATCTATCGCGAACTGCTGCCGTTCGTCGAGATGATCGACAAGCAGTCGGCGGCCGCGGGCGGGCCCGCGATGAGCAAGTTCGAGGTGCTCACCGGCATGGCCTACGCCGCCTTCGCCGAGGCGCCGGTCGATGTCGCGGTCGTCGAGACGGGAATGGGCGGCACCTGGGACGCCACCAACGTCATCGACGGGCAGGTGGCGGTGATCACGCCGATCGGCCTGGACCACACCGATTATCTGGGTCCGGACCTGGCCTCGATCGCGGGGGAGAAGGCCGGGATCATCAAGCGCGCCCCGGAGAGCCTGGTGCCGCGCGACAACGTCGCGGTGATCGCGCAGCAGGAACCCGAGGCGATGGAGGTGCTGTTGCGCCGTGCCGTCGAGGTGGACGCCGCGGTCGCGCGCGAGGGCTCGGAGTTCCGCGTGCTCGCCCGGCAGATCGCGGTGGGCGGGCAGCAACTCGAGTTGCAGGGCCTGGGCGGGGTGTACGACGAGATCTTCCTGCCGTTGCACGGCGAGCATCAAGCGCGCAACGCGGTGCTCGCGCTCGCGGCGGTGGAGGCTTTCTTCGGTGCGGGCGCGCAGCGCAGGCTCGACATCGACGCCGTGCGCGCGGGCTTCGCGAGCGTCACCAGTCCCGGGCGGATGGAGCGGATGCGCAGCGCGCCCACCATCTTCATCGACGCCGCGCACAATCCGGCGGGCGCGCGGGCGCTGGCCGCGGCGCTGACCGACGAATTCGACTTCCGCAAGTTGGTCGGCGTGGTCGCGGTGCTCGGTGACAAGGACGCCGACGGCATCCTCACCGCGCTGGAGCCGGTGTTCGACGAGATCGTCGTCACCAGCAACGGGTCGCCCCGCGCGCTGGACGTGGAGACCCTCGCCGACCTCGCGGTCCAGCGGTTCGGCGACGAGCGCGTGGTATCCGCCGCCACCCTGCCCGACGCGCTGGAGACCGCGATCGCGATCGCCGAGGAAGTGGGCGACGCGGGCGAGATGGTGTCCGGCGCGGGAGTGATCATCACGGGATCGGTCGTCACGGCGGGCGCGGCTCGCGCGCTGTTCGGAAAGGACCCGGCGTGAGCGCCAGGTGCGTGCACCGCGGCCCACTCGACCATCGTGGGACCGGGAACCACCGCATGAGCGCCGGTCACCGCACGAGCCCGGCGGATGCCGAGGAGGGCACAGCATGAGCGAACCGGCCGAACGAGACGAGCAGTCGGTGCCCGCGCCCGCGACCGACCCGTGGAAGGGCTTCCGTGGGGTGATGGCGGGCACGCTGGTGCTCGAGGCGATCGTGGTGTTGCTCGCGTTGCCGGTGGTCGCCGACGTCGGCGGCGGCGTGACCTGGTTGTCCGGCACCTATCTCGTGGTGCTCGCGGTGGTGATGTTCCTCGGGGCCGGGTTGCAGCGGCGGTCCTGGGCGCTGCCGTTCAACCTCGGGTTGCAGGTCCTGGTGCTGCTCGGCGCGTTCATCCATGTGTCCATCGGCGTCATCGGTGTGGTGTTCGCCGTGGTCTGGGGCTTCATCCTGGTGCTGCGCGCCGACGTGCGCGGCCGGATGGAGAAAGGGCTGCTGCCGAGCCAGCGCATCCAGCGGTCGTAGCCGCAGGGCCGCCAAGGACGCTGCCGGTCGCACTTTTTCCAGCGGAGGTCTCCCTGCCGAGCGCCCGGGAAGCCGATCAGCCGACCGCTGGTGCGGTGCCCGGAAGTATGCCGGATAGGCTGTGCGCCGTGACTGAGCAGACGTTGGTACTCATCAAGCCGGACGGTGTGGCCCGTGGCCTTGTCGGCGAGGTGCTGGCACGGATCGAGCGCAAGGGCCTGAAGATCGTCGCCCTGGAGCTGAAGCACGTGTCGGAGGAACTGGCCAAGGGCCACTACGCCGAGCACGCCGAGAAGCCGTTCTTCGGGTCCCTGATCGAGTTCATCACCTCGGGCCCGGTCGTCGCGGCCATCTTGGAGGGCCCGCGCGCCATCGCCGCGTTCCGCCAGATCGCGGGCGGCACCGACCCGGTCGAAAAGGCCGTGCCCGGCAGCATTCGCGGAGACTTCGCTCTGGAGACCCAGGAGAACCTGGTCCACGGCTCCGATTCACCCGAATCGGCCAAGCGGGAGATCGCCCTCTGGTTCCCCGAACTGCCCGCCTGACCGAGTCTCGATCGTCGTGCCCGCGCCGCCGCGAGACCCGCGTTCGCGCCGCGGGCGGGACCGAGTCGAGCGCCGATGGCGAACGCCCGGCGCGCGGTATGGGATACTGGCATCGGCTGCTTTCGACGCCGACTGTTCGTGCAGGTGCGCGAACGAAACGTGACGAGGGCAGCCGGATGACACCACGGTTCGATGCCGATCATCGCTGCCATGGACAAACGGCCTGGTCACCGGGTCCGCTGTTCGTGTAGGCACGCTGGATGAGCGCTCGCGCCGCGGAGTTCAGCCATACAGCCAGGCGCCGCGTGACCAGTTAGCCCGACCGACGCACAACCGAGGAGATAACCGGGCACGCGGGGCGAGACCACTTGATCTCGCGCCCACCGGGTGCGAGTCGAACGGACAGCGCCCCCGCGTCGGCCGCGTCACTCCCGCCGGGAGGGACGCGCCCGGGGGCCCGAGGAGACTTCGTGGCCGATCAAGAGCCGCTGGAAACAACATCACAGGATGCCGAACAATTGCCGGAGCGAATCCGAGTTCACGCACTCGCCAAGCTGCTGGGGGTGACGAGCAAGCGCATCCTGGCCAAGCTCACCGAGATGGGGGCGGACGCGCGCAGCGCCCAGTCGAACGTCGACCGAGCCGTCGCGGAGTCCGTGCGCGACGCCTTGGTGACGGTCGAGGCGGACGCCGCGGCCGAGCAGCCCGCCGCCGGGCCGGGAGACGCCTCCGTACCGGCGCAGCCGGAGGAAGGCGCGCCCACTCGGGCGCCCGTGGCCGAGCAACCGGCGCCGGAACAGCCGACGCCCGCGGCCGAACGACCCGCGCCTGCCACGGAACCACCGGCACCCGCCGGTGACGTTCCGTTCTCCGGTGCGGGCGTCATCTTCTCCGCGCCGGACACGGTGTCCACCGCGCAGCCGCCGCTCAGCGCGCCGGCCAACCACACGCACCTGTTCACGCACTCGGTGCGGCCGGAACCGGAGCCGGTGGCTCCCGCGGTGTTCGAGGCCGCCGCCGTCGTGCAGGCGCCGCTGTTCCTGTCGCCGGACGCCGCGGCCGCCGAGGAGGCGCGCAAACAGCGCCGCGCCGAGCGTGCGGGCCGCCGCGCCGACGAGCAGGCACCCGAGCCCGTCGAGGACGAGACCGAGGTCACCGAGGACGAGCGCGAGTCGTCCGATCAGCACGGCGACGCCGACCAGCCGCGGCGCCGTCGCCGTGGCCGCCGGGGGCGCGGTCGCGGCCGGGGCGAGCAGCAGTCCGATGGCGACGGCGAGGGCGAGGACACCGAGACCGACGACGAGTCGGCTCCCGCAGCCGCCGAGTCCGCCGAAGCCACCGACGCGGCGGAATCCGCCGAGACCGCCGAGGGCGAAGGTGAGGACGAGGACGGCGTGCCGGAAGGCTCGAGCCGCCGTCGCCGTCGCCGCCGTCGGCGCAAGGTGGCCGGTGACTCGGGCGAGAACGAACCCGCTGACGACGATCCGCCGAACACGGTCGTGCACGAGCGCGAGCCGCGCAACAAGAGCCGCGGCCGCGTCGCGGTCGACGAGGTCCAGGGCATCACCGGCTCCACCCGGCTGGAAGCCAAGCGGCAGCGCCGTCGCGACGGGCGCGAGGCGGGCCGTCGCCGCCCGCCGATCCTGACCGAGTCGGAGTTCCTGGCCCGGCGCGAAGCGGTGGACCGCGTGATGGTCGTGCGCGAGAAGTCGTTCCCGGATCACCCCACCGCGACGCAGGTGGCCGTGCTCGAGGACAACGTCCTGGTCGAGCACTTCGTGACGAGCACAGGTTCCGCGTCCATGGTGGGCAACGTCTACCTGGGCAAGGTGCAGAACGTGCTGCCCAGCATGGAGGCCGCTTTCGTCGACATCGGCCGCGGCCGTAACGGCGTGCTGTACGCCGGTGAGGTCAACTGGGAGGCCGCCGGGCTCGGCGGCAAGGAGCGCAAGATCGAGCAGGCGCTCAAGCCGGGCGACCAGGTGCTGGTCCAAGTGAGCAAGGACCCGGTCGGCCACAAGGGCGCCCGGCTGACCACGCAGATCAGCCTGGCCGGGCGCTTCCTGGTGTACGTGCCCGGCGGCACCTCCACCGGGATCAGCCGCAAGCTGCCGGACACCGAGCGCAAGCGCCTCAAGGAGATCCTGCGCGACATCGTGCCCGCCGACGCCGGTGTCATCATCCGCACCGCCTCCGAAGGCGTCAGCGAGACCGAACTGGCCCGCGACGTGGAGCGGCTGCAGGCGACCTGGCGCACCATCCAGGAGCAGACCGGCAAGGACGGCAACGCGCCCAAGACGCTCTACGAAGAGCCCGACTTGTTGGTCAAGGTCATCCGCGACCTGTTCAACGAGGACTTCTCCAAGCTGGTCATCGAGGGTGACCGGGCCTGGAGCACAGTGGAGAAGTACATCGGCACCGTCGCGCCGGACCTGCTCACCAGGGTCTCCCGGCACGAGAACAACGGCGTCGACGTGTTCGAGACCTACCGGATCGACGAACAGCTGTCCAAGGCGCTCGATCGCAAGGTGTGGCTGCCGTCGGGCGGCACCCTGGTGATCGACCGCACCGAGGCCATGACGGTGATCGACGTGAACACCGGCAAGTTCACCGGCGCGGGCGGCAGCAACCTGGAGGAGACGGTCACCAGGAACAACCTGGAGGCGGCCGAGGAGATCGTGCGCCAGATGCGGCTGCGCGACATCGGCGGCATGATCGTCGTCGACTTCATCGACATGGTGCTGGAGTCCAACCGCGATCTGGTGCTGCGCCGCCTGACCGAGGCGCTGGGCCGGGACCGCACCCGCCACCAGGTCTCCGAGGTCACCTCGCTGGGCCTGGTCCAGATGACCCGCAAGAAGCTGGGCACCGGCCTGGTCGAGGCGTTCTCCACCACCTGCGAGCACTGCCACGGACGCGGCATCCTCGTGCACAGCTACCCGGTGGAGCCCGGCTCCGGTGAAGAGCCGGCCGCGCGCACCCGCGAGAGCGGTTCGCGCAGGCGTCGAGGCCGGGACAAGGCTGCCGCGGCGGCTCCCCAGCCTGCCAACGGGTCCGGTCCCGCGGCCGAACCCACCGAGGACGACGCGGCCGTCAAACGGGCGCATCCGGTGGCGCTGGCGATGGCCGCGCACCAGTCCGAGGAGGCGCCGGAAGCGACCGCGGACACGTTCGCCGAGCCGCAGGTCGCGGACACGGCCGAGGCCGCCGTCGCGGACGAGGCCGCCGAAGAGCGCGTCGTCACGGAGACCGTCGAGGCCGCGGTCGCGGTGCCCGCCGAGGAGCCGGAGACCGAGCCCGCCGAAGTGGTCGAGGTCGTCGAGCAAGTCGAAAAGGTCGAGTCGGCACCGGCGGAAGAGCCCGTCTCCGAGCCCGTCGGTGCGTCCGTCTCGGATGCCGCGCCGCAGCCGGTCGCCGACACCGTCGCGGCTGCCGAGCCCGTCGCGACGACCGAGAACGGTGCCGCCGCCAACGGGGTCGCCGAGCCGGGCCCGAGCCGTCCGGCTCGTCGCCGGCGGGTTGCCCGTTCGGCCGCCGCGCCCGCCGCGGACAGCTCCGGAGCGGTGTTCGTGCTGCCCACCGGAGACCAGGCGCCCGCGCCCGCGGTCGACTACTCCCAGCCCGAGCCGGTCGAGGTGCCGCAGCGCAACCGGCCGCGCAGGCGGTCGGTCGGCCGCCCGGCAGGCGCGCCGGACGCCGCGAACTGAGTTCTCGCCGACACCACTGTGGCCCCCGCCGGTCCTTCCGGTCGGGGGCCACAGGCGTTCCCGCAGCGAACGCGTGGCAGGGCCGCGGTGCGCGGGTGAACGCCGGTTTGGTCGTCGCGGTAGCCGTCCTGTAATCTTGGACAGTCGCTGCCCGGTGACAACATGTTTTGTCTTCGTGGCCCGGTTCTCGACAGTTCGATACCGAGAGCCACCAGGTGCCGAGGCGGTGGCGATTACCAGACCAGTCGTGTGGCGGTTTCCGGTGGATTCAGACCGGAGGTGTCGCCGCGTGAACGAGTGCCGAGCACTATAGGAAGAAGGGCAGCCGACCGATGGCAACGTACGCGATCGTCAAGACCGGCGGAAAGCAGTACAAGGTCGCGGTCGGTGACCTGGTGAAGGTCGAGAAGATCGAGGGTGCGCCGGGTACCGCCGTGGCGCTGGATCCGGTTCTCGTCGTCGATGGCGCCGAGCTGACCACCGACGCCGACAAGCTGGCCAAGGTTTCCGTGGCCGCCGAGGTGGTCGAGCAGACCAAGGGCCCGAAGATCCGGATCCACAAGTTCAAGAACAAGACCGGCTACCACAAGCGCCAGGGACACCGTCAGCCGCTGACGGTCCTGAAGGTCACCGGCATCAAGTAAGACATCCCGAGGAGAACCAGCTATGGCACACAAGAAGGGTGCGTCCAGCTCCCGGAACGGACGCGATTCCAACGCCCAGCGACTCGGCGTCAAGCGCTTCGGCGGCCAGTCGGTCAAGGCGGGCGAGATCCTGGTGCGTCAGCGCGGCACCCACTTCCACCCCGGCGTGAACGTCGGCCGTGGCGGTGACGACACCCTGTTCGCCCTGGCGGCGGGCGCGGTGGAGTTCGGCACCAAGCGTGGACGCAAGACCGTCAACATCGTGACCCCGGAGCCGGTTCAGGCCTGACCGCCGAACCACTTCCGGATAACAGCGAGCGGGTCAGGGTCTCGGAACCCTGGCCCGTTTTTCGTGTTCGCGAACGAGCAGCCCTCAGTACGACCAGTCCCGAAGGAGGATGATTCGGCGTATGTCCAAGTTCATCGACCGTGTCGTACTGCATGTGCGTGCGGGTAAAGGCGGCCACGGATGCGCCTCGGTGCATCGCGAGAAGTTCAAGCCGCTCGGAGGGCCGGACGGCGGTAACGGCGGCAACGGCGGAGACGTCATCCTCGAGGTCGACTCCAACGTGCACACCTTGCTGGACTTCCACTTCCACCCGCACGCGAAGGCGGGCAACGGCAAGCCGGGCGAAGGCGGCAACCGCGACGGCAAGCAGGGCGTCGACCTGGTGCTGAAGGTGCCCGACGGCACCGTGGTGCTCGACGACGACGGCAAAGTGCTCGTCGACCTGGTCGGTACCGGCAACCGCTTCATCGTCGCCCGCGGCGGCCGCGGCGGACTCGGCAACGCCTCGCTGGCGTCGAAGGCCCGCAAAGCGCCGGGTTTCGCGCTGCTCGGCGAGGACGGCGAAGAACTCGACTTGGTGCTCGAACTGAAGTCGGTCGCCGACGTCGGGCTCGTCGGCTTCCCTTCGGCGGGCAAGTCCTCGCTGGTCTCGGTGCTCTCGGCGGCCAAGCCGAAGATCGCCGACTATCCGTTCACCACGCTGGTACCCAATCTCGGCGTCGTCGCCAGCGGTGAGACCACCTTCACGATCGCCGATGTGCCCGGACTGATCCCGGGCGCGAGCGAGGGCCGCGGACTCGGGCTGGACTTCCTGCGGCACCTGGAGCGCTGCGCGGTGCTCGCCCATGTGGTGGACTGCGCCACGCTGGAGCCGGGCCGCGACCCCGTGTCCGATGTCGACGCGCTCGAAGCCGAACTCGCCGCCTACCAGCCGGCGCTGAGCGCGGACGCCGGGCTCGGCGATCTGGCCGACCGCCCACGCGTGGTGATCTTGAACAAGATCGATGTACCCGACGCGGCCGAACTGGCCGAGATGGTGACCGCGGAGTTCACCGAACGCGGCTGGCCGGTGTTCGAGATCTCCGCCGTGAGCCACGTGGGCCTGCGTCCGTTGACCTTCGCCCTCGCGGATCTGGTGCGCCGGTACCGCGAGGAGCATCCGCAGGCAGCGCCGAAGCGCCCGGTCATCCGCCCGATCGCGGTCGACGAGACCGGATTCAGCGTGCTCGCCGACCCGGAGGAGCCGGGCGGCTTCATCGTGCGCGGTACCCGGCCGGAGCGCTGGGTGCGGCAGACCCAATTCGACAACGACGAGGCCGTCGGCTACCTGGCCGACCGTCTGGCGCGCCTGGGCGTGGAAGACGAACTGGTGCGGCTGGGCGCGGAGCCGGGAGCGCCGGTGACCATCGGCGACGTGACGTTCGACTGGGAGCCGCAGATCTCGGCTGGCATCGACATGGTGCCCACCGGGCGCGGCACCGATATCCGGCTGGAACAGACCGACCGGGTCAGCGCGGCCGAGCGCAAGCACGCGTCCCGGGTGCGACGCGGTCTGGTACAGGAAGACGAGGAGTAGACGTGGACCACGGTCGAGTCGCCGTGCGCCCTCGGTGGGCGCCGTGTCCGGCGGACTCGATCGTTCGCGGCTGGGTCCCGACTACCGTGGATTCGATTGTGGTGCAGGGAGTTCGGTGGGGATGCGGGTGAGGTCTATCAGCGCCGAGGCGGATTCCTCGGGCCTGAGCGAGGCGCGGTTGGCGATCGCGGCGGCGCGCCGGGTCGTGGTGAAGATCGGTTCTTCCGCGCTGACCAGCTTGAAAGGCGGCCTGGATACCGCGCGGCTGGATCGGCTGGCCGACGCGGTGGAGGCGCGGATGCGCGCCGGATCCGATGTGGTGGTCGTATCCTCGGGCGCCATCGGCGCCGGCATCGCGCCGCTGGGCTTGACCAGCCGTCCGCGTGACCTGGCCACCAAGCAGGCCGCGGCGAGCGTCGGGCAGCTGGCCCTGGCGCATGCCTGGGGCACGTCGTTCGCCCGCTACGACCGCACGGTCGGGCAGGTGCTCCTGAGCGCCGACGACTTTTCCCGGCGTGAGCACCACCGCAACGCGCAGCGCACCCTCGATCGCCTGCGCTCGCTGGGCGCGGTGGCGGTGGTGAACGAGAACGACACGGTCGCGACGGAGGAGATCCGCTTCGGCGACAACGACCGGCTCGCCGCGCTCGTCGCCCACCTCGTCGGCGCCGACGCACTTGTGCTGCTGTCGGACGTGGCGGGCCTCTACGACGGTGACCCGCGCAAGGGTGCGGCCACGCTGATTCCCGAGGTGCGCAGCAGTGCCGACCTGGACGGCGTCATCGCGGGCAGCGGCGGCGCGCTCGGCACCGGCGGCATGGCGTCCAAGTTGTCGGCGGCGCGCCTGGCCGCGGACGCGGGCGTGCCGGTTCTGCTCGCCGCCGCTTCGTCGGCGGCTACCGCGTTGTCCACCGGCACCGTCGGCACCGCGTTCGCCGCGCGGCCGGTGCGGTTGTCCGCCCGCAAGTTCTGGGTCCGGCACGCCGCGGACAGCCGCGGCACGCTGCTCATCGATGACGGCGCGGTCCAAGCGGTGGCGCACCGCCGCAGGTCGCTGCTCGCGGCCGGGATCGTGGGCGTCCGTGGCCGCTTCTACGGCGGCGACGTGGTCGATCTGGTGGCTCCGGACAATCGCGTTGTCGCGCGGGGCGTCGTCGAATACGACAGCACCGAACTGGCGGGCATGCTCGGCCGCTCCACCGCCGAACTCCCCGACACGATGCAGCGTCCCGTCATCCACGCCGACGACCTCGTGAAGGTCTGATCAGGCACCGTTCGACAGGTCACCGGTACGACCGAGCGACTGACCCGGGAGCCAGGACGGCGGGTCGCTTCAGTCCCAATAGTTGAAGAGCGCGTCGCCGACGGTCTGTGGTCTCCAATACCGGACATCGTCTCGGTCCAGTTCGGGCCAGGCTGCCGCATCGAACGGCTGGGCGAGTTCGGCCGTTGTGAGTAGTTCGAACCCTGATTGTTCGGCCAGAGCAGCGACCAGGTCAGGAGCCTCGATGAATGTGAGGGGCCCGGACTCGATCGCCGCGTCATCGAAATCGATCACCCGGGGGTCGGCGACCGCCAGCACCGCGGATCGCGCAGCGCGACCACCGCGACGTGATGGTCGTGGTAGGCGATGACTCCTTGGTGGAAGTTCGGGGTCGCATTCCCTGCCAGACGGAACTCGATCACGGTGCCGCCGGTGCGGCGAGCAGCCTCGTCGAGGTGCCCGACCGCCACAAGGAGCGCTGCCGACGGTTTCCGAGGTACCGGGGTGTGGCTCGTGTTGCGGAGACTCCGGTGACGGGCCGTCAGGACGGGACGACGCCAGGTTGGTTGGTCGTCGGAATCTGCTGCTGGCTGCCGTCCACCGGCCCGGTGACGCCCGGCTGGCCGTTCGGGTCGGGCATCGGTACGGCTGGAACGGGAGCCGGTGCCGGTGCCTGCGGCGGGCTCGGCGGCAGCGCAGGGGCTGGGGCCGGGGTTGCGGGTGGCGGCGCGGACGAACTCGGCGGCTGCGTCGGTTCCGGGGTCGGAGGTGGTGGGCTCGGCGGCGGAGGTGGCGCGGATGAACTCGGCGGTTGCGTCGGTTCGGTAGTCGGCGGGGGAGGGGCCGACGAACTCGGCGGTTGCGTTGGCGCCGGGGTCTGTGGCGACGGAGCGGGACTCGGCGGCGCGGTCGTGGACGGCGCCTGCTGTGTCGGCTCGGGTGTCGGCGTGGGCTGTGGCGTCTGCGTGGACGGCGCTTGCTGTGTCGGCTCGGGTGTCGGCGTGGGCTGTGGCGTCTGCGCGGACGGCGCTTGCTGCGGCGGCGGAGCCTGCTGGGTGGGCGGCGCCGAAGGCGTCTGTTGCGGATCCGGCTTCGGCCCGGGCGGTGTCGAATTATGCGACGGTGCGGGCGATTCCGGTGCGGCAGGCGCGGGTTGCGTTGTTCCAGGCGACCATTGGTTGTTCGGCGATGTCTGCTCGGGCGCCGAGTGTCGCGGCGTGCCGGGTGAGACCGCCTGCGGCGCGGACGGCGCCGTGGCGGCGGGTGGTGCCGGCAGCGCGGGCACCGCGGATCCCGCCGTGGAATAGGCGGGTTTGTAGACCATGTTCATCGCGAGCACGGCCTCTTGGCGCAGCGCCTCCTGCGCCATTTGCGCGTCGATGACGTGCGCCGCCTCCAGTAACTGCGCGATCGCGCCGACCGGTCCGGAAGCGCCGGGCGGCACCACCGCGAGTTTCACCGCCTCGGCGGCCGCGGCGACCCCGCCGAGGCGGGCGCCCACTTGACCGAGCACCGCCGCCAGCTCGTCGGCCGACGCCGCGAAGCTGCGTGCGCAAGCCTGAGCGGCGTCGGCGGCGGCGCCTTTCCAGTCCGCCGCGTCCATCACGCGATCGACGCCGCCGTGGGTGAGTGGGAACGACGTGGTGAGCGTACCGGCCGCGTCGAGCCAGATGGTCGACGCGTGCAGCACCTGCGCGGGATCGATCTGCTGTGCCTTCGCGTAGATCTCGTCGTGCCGCATCGACTCGAAATGCTCCATCGAGTTGATGTAGGTGGGATCGGAACCGGTCATCGGGGCAACCTCGTCCGGACCGCGCGCAGGGCGGCGGCGCTCGCGGCGTCGGCCTCTTCGAACAGTCCTCCGCTGATCAAGAACGCTTCCTTCATGCGGTAGGCCGCTTCGATGTAGTGGTCGAGCAGCGCCGCCGCGTCACGCGCTTTGTGGCTGAATCCCGCCTGCAACTGCTGGGCGGAGACGAATCCACCGAAACCGCCTAGATCCGCGGCGGATTCGAGACTCTGCTGTAGGTGGATCAGCCGATCGGCCTGCCGTTCGTACATTTCGGCGCACTGCCGAGCCGCCGCCGGATCGAACTGGACGGTCCCGGCCTGCGCGGCCTCCTTGAATCGGGCGATATCGGCTCGGCTGGTATCGATCGTCATCGCTCACCCCTGAGATCGGTCGGTCTGCCCCAGACTAACCGGAAGCCCAGCGCCGGGTCAGCAATAGTCGGCGGCAGTGGTCACCAAAGTGGGCTATATCGGTATGCGCTTTTGCAATTGGGTCGCGATCTGATCAGCGGAGGCGGGCGCGATGCGCACCTCGTCGCCCGCTTTGATCAGGTATCTTCCGTCGTCGCGCACATCGATCCAGGTGTAATGGATCGGCGGGGGCTGGGTCGGTCGATCGAGCCGCGACTCGATCCTGATGTGGCCCTCGGCGGTATGCGGCTCCAGCAGCAACTTGCGAATCCGCGGCGCTGCTTGCTGCCGCGCGGTCACGGTCTCTCGGTCGCGCACGGCGGCCCCGGACGCGACGCGAGCGGGTTCGCGGCCCGCGGGGGTCTTCGGCAGCAGCGCCGCGATCCGCCGGCCCAGTTTGGCGCTGTGCCCGATCGAAATGCGCACGCGACCACCGAAATCCGGAATCGCGCCGGGTTCCTGCACCGCGAGCACGGCACGATCGTAGATGGCGGCGGCCAGCAACCGCAGTTCGCCGCCCGGCTGGTGTGTACCACCGATGGCAACGATCCTGGTATGCGGCCTGGCCAGAATGCGCAGACAGGCCGAAAGGTCGGGGTCGGAGCCCAGCGGCAGCCGTTCGGCGAGGGCGATGCGCAACTTCTCGGCGTCGTCCTCGGTTCTGGGCGTCTCCAGGATGCGCAGCGGGTAGGGGTGACGATCCAGGTCTGTCTCGCGCCAGATATGGGCGAACTCGTCCGGAGTGAAGGTCCATTCCACGGCCGAATCACATCCTCACCGAACCAGCCAATGCTGTTCGTAGCCTAGCGGTCTCGACGCCGGACGGGGGAACTCCCGCGGGGAGACGCCACGGCCTCGCCGGATGGGTTCGGTATCCGCCCTGGAGAAACAGTATTTGCGCGGCGGTGTCGTGCTCGACCGTCCCCTTCGATTCTGCTGAAATAGTGGAAGAGCACGGCAGCGACCGGGTAGGGCTGAGATCTGCCGAGGAGGTATTGCGGTGCACACCATGATGCGGCGAGTGGGCGCGGGAACCGTTCTGTTGTTCCTCGCGGGTGGCCTCGCCTGGGTCGGAGCCGGGTCCGCCGCAGCGGAGCCCGCGGGCTGCTATGTCGACCGTGGCGTCACGGACGCGGCCGCCTTGTGCCACAGCGGTGAGGGAGCGTCGGTGCTGGAAGCCGAATGCCTCGGTTTCTTCCTGCCGTCGGAGCGGTCCGGGCCGGTGTTCGGCTACTACAGCGGCTTCGAGTCGCGGCAGACGCCGGTCGGAAAGCCGATGCGGGCCACCTGTGTGGCCGACGGCGCCGTGGGGATCGCCACGCTGGCGTTCGTCGTCCCGGCCACGTCGTAGCGCCGCCGAGCGGCAACGCGTCCGGCGAGCGGGTTCAGCTCGGCCTGGCCTCGAGCACGTTGTCCGGGGAAGCCGTCGGTACGCGCTGGGTCAGCGTGAATCCGTTCCTGGCGAGGAAGTCGCGGTACTCGGCCTCGGTGCGTTCCCGTCCGCCCGCGTTGACCAGCATCTCCAAGTCGATGTACTTGCTCGGGTGCGGTGCGGTGTGTTCAGGGACGACCAGTTCGACGATCAGCAACCGGGCGTCGGGTTCCATGGCCGCGCGCACGGTGCGGAGGATGCGACCGGCGTCCGGTTCGGCCCAGTCGTGCAGGATGTGCTTGAGGATGTAGGCGTCGCCGCCCCTGGGGACGCTGTCGAAGAAGGATCCGCTCTCCACCGCGCAGCGATCGGCGAGACCGAGCGCGGCGAGCCGAGCGGGGGCCGCGGCCACCACTTCGGGCACGTCGAACAGAATGCCACGCGATCGTGGTGCGCGGCGCAGGATCTCGGTGAGCATCGTCCCTTCGCCGCCGCCGACGTCGACCAGGGTCGCGTAGCGGCCGAAATCGTAGGCCGCGAACAGCGGCTCCATCGACAGGGTGCCGATGCTGGTCATCGCGCGGTCGAACAGTGCGCCGAGTTCCCGGTCGTGCTGGATGTATTCGAAGAACGGCATCCCGTCGAGCTTCACGCCGACCGGTTCGCCGGTGCGCACGGCGTCGACCAAGTGCGACCAGTGGTTGCGGTGCCCGGGCGAACCGAAGAACAGCACCGCGTCGCGCAACGACACGTCCGAGTCGCGGCACAGGGCTCGCGCCATCGGCGTCAGCGCGTACCGTCCGTCGCGCCGCTGGGTGAAGATGCCGTGGCTGATCAGCAGGCGCAGCAACCGCCGCAGCGCGTCCTCGTCGGCGCCGACCGCCGCCGCGAGGTCCGCGCCCGACCGCGGCCCCGCCGCGAGTGCGTCGGCCACGCCGAGCGCCGCGGCGGCGTGGATGGCCTGCGTGATCCATCCGGCGGCGATCAGCTCCATCAGCGCGAGGTGCCCGGGCACCAGCTTGCGGAACGCGAAGGCCAGGGCGGCGCGCACCGATTCGACGGCCCGTACCAGCGGCAGCGGCGGAATTCTCGGTCGGTCGGACGCCACGGCGACTCCATCCGTCGAAGGTCGGCACTCTGCGCTTGTCTAGGAGGGTACGTCGCGCCCGGATTCGCTGCGCTGTTTCTCTCGCTCGGCGGCGGTGGCGAGATAGTCGCCGAGTTCGCGGCGCAGCGTGACGTCCAGCGAGCGGGCGAGCGTGGCGTGCACCGAGGCGACCGCCAGCTCGCGCATCTTGTTGAGCATCGTTGTGGTCTCGGCGATTTCGCCGCTGGTGTCGGGCATCCAGCCGGGACCGTGCTCGTCGATGATGTGCTGTTTGGCGGCGGTGATCATGATGTGCGTGATGTCATCGATCCGGTCGGCCACCTTGGCATAGATCTCGATGAGCGTGCGCAGTTCCAGACCGTACTCGTGCAGTTCGGCGAACGAGGTGAGCAACTGGGTCTCGGTGAACACCACCGTGTCGCCCTCCAGCCGGACCAGCCGCATCTCGCGCAGCCGGTCGACCAGCTCGTCGGCGTCGGCGCCGAGGATGGTGCCGATCAGCTCGCGGGGCACCTCGAAGGTCTCGTCCTTGGCCCAGGACGCCGTCACGGCGTGTTGCAGGCCGAGTACCTCGGTCAGGTCCTTGCCGGTCTCCCAGCTGGTGATGAAGTCGGCGATGTGCGCGGTGGTGAAACCGCGCTGGAGCAGCGCGTCGATCAAGCGCAGCCGCTCGAGGTGCGCGTCGTCGTAGATGCTGGCCCGGCCGTCCTTGCCGACCGGCGGCGGCAGCAGCCCGCGTTCCTGGTAGGCGCGCACGTTGCGGGTGGTGGTGCCCGCGGCGCGCGCGAGGTCATCGATCCGGTACTCCGGCGTCGACCTCACCTCCCTCGCTGCCCACGGCGCCGAAGGACCGGCGGCGCGCTGTAGAACTCCCTGCGGACCGAGTCTATCGTCCGCGCCGCCGGTACCTCCGGCACTCAGGAAACCCGTGCCACTCGTTGTCGCCGCTGGTCGGCGGTCGATTCGACCACGAAGTAGTCGTCCAGATCGACCTTGCGCAATTGATGGACGTACTGGGTGGCGAAGCCCGGATACATGGTCGCGTTGAAGCCGTCCTCGGTGAGATACCAGCTGTGGCATCCCGAGTTCCAGGTGGTGGCCGACAGTCTGCGCTGGATGGCGGCGTTGTAGCGGTCCTGCCGGTCGCGCCGCACGTCCAGCATGCGCAGGTCCCGGTCCAGGATGACGCCGATCGCGCCGACGAGGTAGTCGATCTGGGCTTCCATGTAGACCAGCGCCGAGTTGTGTCCCGGGCCGGAATTGGGGCCGAACGTGAGATACAGGTTGGGATATCCGGAAACCGCGACGCTCTTGTAGGCGTAGGCCCCGCGCGACCACTCGTCCGCGAGAACCCGGCCACCGCGTCCGACCACCGGAACGGGCGTCCCGGTTTTGGAGACGTCGAATCCCGTCGCGAAGACGATGCAATCCGCTTGGTGCTCGATGCCTTCCGCGGTGCGGATGCCGTGCTCGGAGATCCGGGCGATCGGCCAGGTGATCAACTTGCAGTTGTCCCGCTGCAGGGCGGGGTAGTAGTCGTCGGTCATCAGCAGGCGTTTGCAGCCGGCCCGGAAGTCCGGAGTGAGCTGGCGGCGCAGCCATGGATCCTTGACCTGCCTGCGCAGCTGCGCCTTGCCGACCAGCTCGACCACCCTGGTCAGCGGCGTGTTCCAGACCACGCCCAGCGCTACCGACTCGTGGCCGTAGAACCAGGCGCGTCGCGCCAGTTGCTCGGCGGCGGGCAGCCGACGGTAGAGCTCCTTGGTCAAGCCGTTGGTCTGCCGATTGATCCGTGGCAGCACCCAGCCGGGCGTGCGCTGGAACACCTTCACCGAGGCGGCCTTGTCGACCAGTTCCGGGATGATCTGGACCGCGCTGGCGCCCGTGCCGACGACCGCGACCCGTTTGCCGGTGAAGTCGTAGTCGTGATCCCAACGGGCGCTGTGGATCTTGTGCCCTCGGTAGGTCTCGATGCCGCGGATGTCCGGAAGACTGGCATTGGCCAGCGGGCCGGACGCCAGCACGACGGTGCGGGCGAGGATCGGGTCCGCGTGGCCGTCGATCGATATCTCCCACACCCCGGCCTGCTCGTCGAACACCATGCCGGAAACGTTGTGCCCGAACCGGATATGCGGACCGAGCCGGAACTCCGCGGCCATCGCCTCGATGTAGCCGAGGATCTCGTTGCTCCCGGAGTAGGTGCGCGACCAGTTCGGGTTCGGCGCGAAACTGTAGGAGTACAGCCGCGACGGAATATCGCACGCCGCACCGGGATAGGTGTTGTCGCGCCAGGTTCCGCCGATCGCGGTGCCGCGCTCGAGAATCGCGAAATCACGGATTCCGCGTTGCTTCAGCCGGATGGCCGTGCCGATTCCGGCGAATCCGCCGCCGATGACGGCGACGTCGAGGGTGTGCGTACTCATCGGATTCCCTGTCATGCCGCGGGCTCGTAGGTCAGTTCCTTCGACCAGGTCGGGTTGCTGCGCAGCAGCGTCTTCGGCACCAACCCGGTGATCTTCACCAGCGCGTCGGCCACGAGGTGGTAGGGGTGGCCACGGTCGATTACCCAGCTGCCGTGCGTCTTCACGATCTGGTACATCGGCAGCCTGCGAGCGAATTCACTACGCTCGCCCACGTTCGCGTACCGCTTGAGCGCGCCGTAGAGCTTCTCCTCGTCCACGCCCATCGCGACGATGTTGTCGCGCATCTTGTTCAGCAGCGGCACGTAGCTCAGCACGCCGATGATCAGCGAGGGCTTGGCCCAGCCGCCGACCAGGTCGATGAGCAGCTTGCGCATCTCCGCGTGCCCCAGCAGGTCCATCACGGCGAAATCGACCGCCAGATGGCGGGATTCGTCGGAGTTGATCTTCTTGAACGCCTCCTGGCAGACCGGGTCCTCGATCTCGTCCATGATGAACTTGATCAGCGCGCCGTCGAGCGCGACCTCGAGCATCGGGATGACGGTGCCGAGGAACGACAGCGACATGTCGTCGGAGTACTTGTCCAGGAAATCGATCACCAGCTTGACGTTGACGTTCGGCTGCGGGATCTCGTCGCCGTCGAGCATGCCCCACCGACGCATCAGCGCCAGCTCGGCGTTGGCGTGCTTCTGCTCCTCGGCGTGAAAATAGCGGTAGATCTCGCGCAGCGTCTCGTTCGGCGCCTTCTTGGCCATCGCCGCGAAGCCGCGCGCGCCGACGTTCTCGATCCACATCAGATCGGCCATGAACGGCTTGAGCTTGGCGTGCAGTTCCGGCGTGATCGTCTCGGCGCCCGGAGCGTCCCAATCGATGTCGGCCAGTGCCCACTGGCGGTCCTTGATCTTGCGGAGCATGTCGTCGAAGTCCATCGCGATGGCGGCCATGTCAGACTCCTGTCTTGTCGGTGACCGACGTGCGGTCGGTGGTGGTCGAGTCCTCTTGTGGCAGCAGCCGCTCCAGGAGCCCGAGGGCAAAGGTGTATTGCGCGGGGAAGTACCGCTTGAGCAGCCAGACGACGTGCGCGTCCAGCTGGGGGAGTACGTAGAGCTGCCCGCGGTCGTGCGCGTCGAGGGCGGTGCGCGCGACGCGCTCGGGGGAGAATCCCGTCCAGCGCATGAGAAAGTCGGCCAGCTGCGCCGATTCCTTGGTGATCCGGCCGTCGCGCGCGACGTTCGTGCGGACGAACGTCGGGCACAGGACGGTGACCGCGACTCCGGAGCCGCTCAGCTCGGCGGCCATGGTCTCCGATAACGACAGCACGCCCGCCTTGGACACGTTGTAGGCGGCCATCGAGGGCGCGGCGGCGAATCCGGCGGCCGAGGCGACGTTGATGATGCCGCCGCGCCCGGCCGTGCGCAGACGCGGAGCGAACACTTCACAGCCGTGCACGACGCCCCAGAGGTTGATGCCCAGGGCCCACTGCCAGTCGTCGAAACCGATGTTTCCCACGGCTTTTCCGCCGATGCCGACGCCGGCGTTGTTGATCACCAGGCTGACCGGGCGGTCGAAAATCGTTTCGGCGAAGCGGGCCAGCAGCTCCACGTCTTCCCGTTGCGCCACGTCGCAGCGGAAGGCGTGCGCGGCGCCAGGGTGATCGCGTTCGATCAGGGCGACCGTCTCGTCGGCGCGCGTCTCATCGATGTCGGCGCAGATCACCCGTCCGCCGCGGGCCGCGATCTCCAGCGCGAACGCCCGGCCGATGCCGCTGCCCGCGCCGGTGACCACGGCTCGCGCGCCGTGCGTGCGCCGGGTGCGGCCCAGGCCCACCAACTTGTCCAATCCGAACATCTCAGCTCACCTTTTCCGTGCCGGAGGTAGCGACCAGCGCCGCGCGCAGGAAGTCGGCGGCGCGGGCGAGAGCCTGGTCGGCTTCGGGCACCACCATGGGAAGGGCCTGGAAGACATGCAGTTGTCCCGGCCAGATCTCGAGTTCGCAGCTGCCGCCCGCGCGCCGGACCATTTCGCACAGCGCCTCTGCGTCGGCGCCGAGCATCTCCGTGCCGCCGACCTGCACCAGGATCGGCGGCAGCGCGAGACCGTGCGGGATGGCCAGCCGCAGGCGCGCCGCGTCGGCGGCGTGGCCGCTGGTGTAGGCCGCGGGCAGCTTGCTCGCGGCGGCGGCCGAGATCAGCGGATCGGTCCGGACGCGTTCCCGCTCGGCCGCCAGGCTCAGGGTGAGGTCGAGCAGCGGGGAGAACATCGCCACGGCCGCGGGCTGCGGCCGTCGGTGCCGTCCGTTCTCGACCAGCAGGTCGAGTGCGAGATGCCCACCCGCGGAGTCGCATGCGATCACCAGGTCTTCCGGGGCGATGCCACGGCCGAGCAGCCAGCGGTAGCCCGCTTCGACGTCGTCGGCCGCGGCCGGGAACCGGTGTTCGGGCGCCAGACGATAGTCGGAGAGGAAGACCGGGAGTCCCGTCTCGGCCGACAGCCGGGCCGCGAGCCCGCGATGGGTGCGAGCCGAGCAGATCACGTAGCCGCTGCCGTGGATGTAGTAGACGGCCCGCGTTCCGAACGGCACCCCCGCCGCCCGCACCCATTCACCGCGCACCGCGCCCGACCGGACCTGAGTGACGGAAGTGCCTGCCGGAACCGGACCGCCGACGGCCATCAGGGTGGCGATGAGCTTACGCGCGAACCAGACACCCGGCGGATTCATCGGAACCGCGCAGTTCAGCGGACGCAGGGTGAGCCTGGTAGCTGCCGCGGCCACAGTGGCGCGTGCCGAGGGCGCGGTGGGAACACCGGGGACCGAGGTCCTCGTCGACCTTGTCATGCGCTAAGAATCAGTGATGAATGTGCCAGTTGTCAATGGCACATTTCTAGAAGGCTGATGCGTGTGCCGGTTACCGTCACGTATGGCGACGTTGGATGACGACGACATAGCGGCGGCGACGGTCGGCGACTTGCGGCCCTACGCGGCCGGGGTGATGCTCGAGGAATACAACCCGGCGTGGCCGGTTCCCCCTCTCGCGGCCAAGGCGGTCATCGACATCCTGCTGCTTGTTCCGGATGCCGCCGCCGAAGTCGCCTATCTATCAGCCCTCGAGGCTGCCGGGTATGAGCTGCGTATCCGGCAACCGGACTGGTACCAGCATCGCTGTTTCGTTCGTCGGGTGGACAGCGGTGCGCGGTGGAACGTGAATCTGCATGTGCTCTCGCCGGAATCGGGAGGGCCCGAGATCGAGCGGATCCTGGCCTTCCGCGACTGGTTGCGCACGCACGAGGACGATCGTGCGTATTACGAACGGACCAAACGGGAACTGACGCAGCGCGAATGGAAGTTCGTGCAGCACTACGCCAACGCCAAGAGCGGAGTCGTCGAGGAAATCCTCGGTCGAGCGTTGTTCGGCTGACACACTCGAATGTTGTTGCGCGCAAAGTGCCTTCGTCAGTACCCGAGCGCGGGATCGATCGGTGCGAGCAGCGGGCGGCGTTCGATGAAGCGCTCGACGTTCGCCTGGACGTGGTCGGCGAAGGCCGCCAAGCGGAGTTGGGGCGGATTCGAATCATGCGGGGTGATAATGGCATTCGGCAGCGACCAGAGCGGATGGCCCGCCGGGAGCGGCTCGGGGTCGGTGACGTCGAGTCCGGCGCCGCCGATCGCGCCGGAGCGCAGCGCGTCGACCAGTGCGTCGGTGTCGACGAGGCTGCCGCGCGCGACGTTGACGATCCAGGAGGACGGCTTGAGCCGCGCGAGTACGTCCGCGCCGATGAGATGCCTGGTGGCGGGCGTGGCGGGCGCGGCGACCACCACGTGATCGGTGTGCGGCCAGACCCGGCCGAGGTGCTCGGCGGAGATCGTCTCGACCGACGGCGGGATGCCTGCGCCGGTGACCGGCCGTCCGCTGCGGTTCACCGCGATGATGTGCGCGCCGAGCGGCACCAGCATCGGGATCAGCGCACGGCCGATGCCGCCCGCGCCGACGATCGTGACGGTCTTGCCGCGCAGCGTGCCGACGTGCGGAAAGAAGTCCTGCTGCCGCCAGTCCGCCGCGCGCAAGTGCTCGGGCAGATAGCGGACGCCCGCGAGCAGCAGCATGAGCGCGTGCTCGGCCACACTCGCCGCGAAAGCGCCTGCGGCTGAGGTGAATCGCACACCGGGATGCCTGGCGATGACGCCCGCGGTGAAC
Source organism: Nocardia sp. NPDC004168 (assembly GCF_040610355.1). NCBI lineage: Bacteria > Bacillati > Actinomycetota > Actinomycetes > Mycobacteriales > Nocardiaceae > Nocardia > Nocardia sp. NPDC004168. Next base: position 109,188 of record NZ_JBEXME010000003.1, read on the forward strand.
CATTCCTCGATACCGGCGGCCGGGAGCTGCACCCATTCCACGCCTGCGGGCAGTCGCTCCGGGAACTCGCCCGGGCCGCCGACCCAGATCAGCCCTTGCGCCTCGTCGAGATCGGAGACGGCGGCGCCCGCCTCCACCACGGCCTTCTCCACTAGGGTGGGGGCAGGATCGGCGGGGGCGATCGCGATCGTTACTGCCGGCCGGTTCATGGTTGGACCTCCTTCGGAGCAGTAGGACGTGGTCGCGAGCGGGTGGACGTTGCGACCGTAGCACCGCCGGGCGCGGCGCTAGGCCCCGCTCTGCTCGTCGTCGAGCTCCACGTCCACCTTGTCCCGCTCGGCCCACTCCAGGAGAGGATCCAGGTGGAACACCGCGTCATCCATGCCCGCGTGCAGATCGCCGAGTTCGGCGAAGCGAGCGGGGACGGAGGACATGGTGAAGTCTCGCGGATCGATGTCGGGAATCTCGTCCCAGCGTACCGGGGTGGAGACCGTCGCGGCGGGGACGCCGCGCACCGAGTAGGCGGCGGCGATGGTGTGATCGCGCGCGTTCTGGTTGTAGTCGACGAACAGCAGCTTCGGGTCGCGGTCGCGCCGCCACCACGTGGTGGTCACGTCATCGGGTGCGCGGCGCTCGACCTCGCGGGCGAACGCCAGCGCCGCCCGGCGCACCTCCTGGAAACCCCAGTGCGGCGCGATCCGGACGTACACGTGCAGGCCTTTGCCGCCGGAGGTCTTCGGCCATCCGACGGCGCCGATCTCGTCGAGGATCTCTTGCACCACCGTCGCGACCCGCTGCACCCGCGACCACGGGCAGTCCGGCATCGGGTCGAGGTCGATGCGCCACTCGTCCGGACGCTCGGTATCGGCGGCGCGGGAATTCCACGGATGGAACTCGACGGTCGACATCTGCACCGCCCAGATGACGTCGGCGAGCTTCTCGACGCACAACTCGTCGGCGTGCCGTCCATAGCGCGGAAAGTACACCCGCACAGTCGGAATCCAGTCCGGCGCGCCCGCGGGAAGCCGCTTCTGATGCACCTTGTCGCCCGCGAGTCCTTTGGGGAACCGGTGCAGCATGCAGGGCCTGCCGCGCAACGCGTTGACGATGCCGTCCCCGACGCTCAGGTAGTACCGCACCAAGTCGAGCTTGGTCGCGCCGGACTCCGGGAAGTAGACGCGGTCGGGGTTGGAGACTTTGAGCGTGTGATCGCCGACCTCTAGCTCGATCGCCGACCCGGTGGATTTGCTGGCCACGGGTCGACTGTAGTGGCCGAGCCGAAGGAAATCCGCGCACGATCGCGCGCCGCCGCGACGGATGTCCCGTACCGGTCCGCGGCGCTGCACCGCTCTGGTATGCATACGGGTATGAGCAAGGCGACGCGCGTGACCGTCACGCTGGATCCACAGGTGGCCGAGTGGGCCAGAGCGGCCGCCGATCGCCAGAACCGCAGCCTGTCGGCGGTGATCAACGCCGCGCTGCGCACCACGCTCGTGCACGACAGCCTGACCGCGTTGACCATCGACGAGGAAGCCGAACTGGCCGCCGCCTACGACGACGTGGCGATCACCCAGGCCGCCGCCGCCGACGACGCCGACGGCGCCGCATGAGACGCGGTGAGGTCTGGCGCTACGCCCCGACCCTCAGCGACGGCACCCCCTTCCCGCGGCGCATGACAGTGGTGCTGGTGTCCGATTCGGCGGTGATCACTTCGCGCTATCGCTGGTTGCAAGTCGTTCCACTGCGCGACGCCGACCCGGGCCACGTGCTGGCCACCCACACCGAGCACGGCTGGGCCGACACCCTGAAACTGCACCGCGCCTACCGGCCCTGGCTCACCGAACACCTCGGCGTGCTCTCCTTGGAGGAAACGGAATCCCTGGACGCGCGCTTGCGGGCGACGTTGAGTCTGTGACTTCGGCGGACGGGGCACGGGGACGGCGGTGCGGGCAGAATGCCGGGATGAGGTCTCCGGGTGACGACGAGTCGCTGATCCTGGGGCTGATCAACGAGTTCTGGGTGGCGGTGGAGCGCGGGATCCCTCGTGAGATGGCCGCGTTGATGTGCGCCGAGGAAGCCGAGCAGTTCTTGGACAATGTGCCCGATCCCGACTATGACGAGCCGTCTGGTGAGCCGATCGGTGAGCCTACTTTCGAGGTTTCGGGCCTCCGCCTCTTCGGAGATGTCGCCTTCGCGCGAATCGTTCATGCACCGGACAACGTCGCTACTCTCTTTTTCCGGTACGAAACCGGGAGATGGACGGTATGCGCGGACGCTGATGAGGATCTGTCGTTGGAGCAGCTCGAGGACGACGTGTGGCCCACGATGCCTGCGGATGCGAGCGGTCTGATGCGTACTGTGCATGAGCTGCGGCGCAAGCCGATCGGGCGTCTGACCGACGAAGATGTTCGTCGTCTTCTGCAGCAGAACGAAGGCGTCGATGTCCTACTGCCGCGTGTGTTACACCAGTTGCAATGGAATCCGCTGGCCGGAGGCGACCTTTTTCCTGGTGACCTGCTGGTCGCGACGCTGCGAGTCGGCCAGGAACATTGGCAGCGGGACCCGGTCGCGGTCACTCGCATACGAATCGTCATCGACGAGGTCCGTGACCTGGGTGATTTGACCGAACACGGTGCACCGCACGAAGAGATCTGGAACCGCATCACAGATTTCCTGATCGATCTGCCCGGCAACAACTAGCCGCTACGACCCGTTGGACGTTCAGCGAGGCGACGCTTACGAACCGCGTTGCAGGCGTGCCCGATGGATGCCGGTGGAGCCTGTTCGACGGCGTGCGGCTTCTTCGTGGGTCAGGAGACCGCACGCGTTCGCTGGGTGTCGTCGTTATGTCGGTGTGGCCAAGGCGAAGGGGAGGATGGCGGCGGCGCCGGCTGCTCGGAGGGCGTGGGCGGCGACGGTGAAGGTCCAGCCGGTGTCGGTGATGGCGTCCACCAGCAAGATCGGGCCCGGTACTCGGGTCAGGTCGGGGATCTCCCAGGAATCGAAGAGTCCGGCGACGCGATGCGCGGAGTTCGCCGCCGAGACGGGCGGTCGGTCCGGGCGGGTGCGCAGCGTGCCGAGGTCGTGCAGGCGGCCGACTTCGGCGAGGCGGGCGGCGAGGGTGGCGGTGAGCACGGGGTGGCGTGGCGATTCCAGGGCGAGCACCGAGGTCGGGCGGGCGGCCCAATCCCACTCGCGCAGAACGGCGACGCAGGCGTCGAAGACCGCGTCGGGAACCGGGTCGTCGGGGCCGTCGAGCAGCGCGCGCAGTCGCTGCCCCCAGCCGAGGTCGGTCAGCCTGCCGAGAACACGACCGGTCTCGGCTCCGCCGGATATCTTGCCGGACAAAGGGATTCCCAGCTTGGCCATACCGGTGGGCCACTGCTTGCGCGGCGCGAGATCGAGGCCGGGACGATCGAGCCGGGCCTTGGTCGCGGCCACCGCGTCGGCGGCGACAGTGCGGTCGGGGCGGTGGCCGGTGCAGTTGTCGCAGCGGCCGCAGCCGGGCGAATCCGTGGACAAACCCGGGTCGTCGAGCTGGCGGCGCAGGAATTCCATGCGGCAACCGGCGGTCGATTGATAGTCGATCATGGCCTGCTGCTCGGCCTCGCGGGCGATGGACAGGCGCTCGTACCGTTCGGTTTCATAGGTCCACGGCCGGCCCGTGGCGATCCAGCCGCCGCGCACGCGGCGCACCGCGCCGTCCACGTCGAGCACCTTCAACACCATCTCCAGCCGGGAGCGGTTCAACTCCACCAGCGGTTCCAACGCCGCGGTGGACAACGCCCGGTCGGAGTCCAGCGCGTCGAGCACGGCACGCACGATGTGCTCGCGGGGAAAGGCGACGGAGGCGAAGTAGCTCCAGATCCGCGCGTCCTCGGGGCCGGGAAGCAGGATCACCTCGGCCCGGTCGGTGCCCCGCCCCGCGCGTCCCACTTGCTGGTAGTAGGCGATGGGCGAGGACGGCGCACCGATGTGCACCACGAATCCCAGATCGGGTTTGTCGAAGCCCATGCCGAGCGCGGAGGTGGCGATGAGCGCCTTCACCTCGTTGTTCAACAGCGCCGCTTCGAGCGCCTCGCGTTCGGCCGGGTCGGTCTGGCCCGTATAGGCGGCGACGGTGTGGCCGTGTGAGTTCAGCACGTCGGCCAGATCGTGCGCGGCGGCGACGGTGAGCGTGTAGACGATGCCGGAGCCGGGCAGCCGGTCGAGGTGCCCGCCGAGCCAGGCGGTGCGCTCCACGGCATCGTCGAAGCGGACCACCGACAGGTGCAGCGACTCGCGATCCAGCGTGCCGCGCAGCACCAGGGTGTCGGTGCCGATCTGGGTGGCGACATCGGTGACCACCCGGTCGTTGGCCGTCGCGGTGGTGGCGAGCACCGGGACGTCCGAGCCCAGGTCGGCGATCAGCGTCCGGATGCGCCGGTAGTCCGGCCGGAAGTCGTGGCCCCAGTCCGACACACAGTGCGCTTCATCGATCACCACCAGCCCGGCGTCGGCCGCGAGCCGGGGCAACACCTGATCCCGGAAATCCGGATTGTTCAATCGCTCCGGGCTGACCAGCAGCACGTCGACCGCACCGGCGGCGACCTGTGCGTGGATCTCGTCCCACTCGGTGACATTGCCCGAGTTGATGGTCGCGGCGACCACTCCCGCGCGCTGTGCCGCCGCGACCTGGTTGCGCATCAGCGCGAGCAGCGGCGACACGATCACCGTGGGCCCGCGCCCGGCCCTGCGCAGCAGCTTGGCGGCGATGAAGTACACCGCCGACTTGCCCCAGCCGGTGCGCTGCACGACCAGCGCCCTGCGCCGCCGTACGACGAGCGCTTCGATCGCGGTCCACTGATCCTCCCGCAGCGCGGCGCCCGCCCCGGCCAGCTCGCGCAGCAGCTGTTCGGCGTGCTCGCGCAGGTCGGGGGCCGTGAGGTCGATCGGAGACGCGTCGGTGGCCGTGGTCATGCGGTCCATCGTGCCCGACGCCACCGACAGGCGGCGTCGGGGCGCCGGTGCGGCGATCGGTCAGCCGCGCGCGGCGCCTTCCGGCCACACATACTCGCCGTGGCGGGTGCGCATCCTCGACGTGAGGCCGCGACGACGGCCGTGATCAGGCGGATCGCGCGGTAGCGGCCGCCAACTCGGCCAGCCGGGCACGGACCAGATCCGGACGTTCCTCGAGAATGAAGTGGCCGCAGCCCCGCACCGGTTCCAGGCGGTAGTCGTCGGCACGCGCGGTCTCCTCGGCGGCGAGCGAAGGATGGACCGCCGCGTCCTCGACTCCGAACAGGGTGCGGATCGGAATCTTCGCTCGACGTCGTTCGCCGTGTCCGGCCGAGCGCGGAACTTCGCGCAGCAGGAAAGTGCGGTAGGTGTCGGTCGCCGTGCGGGCACAGACGGGGTCGCGGAAACGGTCCGCGTAGACGCGAATCGCCTCGGGTCCGAACTTCTCGCGATCGCGTACGGCGCCGGCGAAGACGAGGTCCAGGAAGCGGGTGCGCTGGTGCAGGTAGGTGCCGAACGCCGCGACGGCGGGTTGATAGAGCAGGAACCGCCACGCGTGCGGGAGGAAAGTGCGCGGTGTCTGCCACGGGTGGGCGATGTTGAGCGCCAGCAGCGCGTCGAATCGCTCCGGCTCGCGCAGCACGAGCAGGTGGGCGATGTAACCGCCCCAGTCGTGGCCGACCAGCAGCACGCGCTTCAGGCCGAGCGCGTCCAGCAATGCGAGCAGGTCGGAGGCGACTTCGTCCTTGGCCCACCGGTGCGGCGCGGGACCGGACCAGCCGTAGCCGGGTAGGTCGGGCGCGATGATCCGCAGTCCGTCCGGCGGGTCGGCGAGCAGGTGACGATAGGCGTAATGATGCTCGGGCCAGCCGTGCAAGGCCAACACGGGGCGGCCATCCGTCGGCCCCGCCTCGGTGACGTGGAAACGCACCCCGCGAGCGGTGACATAGGAACGCCGCACGCCGGGGATCTCCGGCGGGCCGGCCGCCGCGTCCGCAGGAGCGGGTGAGAAGAACGAGGGCCGCCAGGGCATATCCGATGGTATCCAGTACGCCGCCGAGACATCCAGAGCGAAACAGCTCCCGGCGATGGACAATGAAGCCCTGAATCCCCGGTAGGGGGACCGGGGAGGAGGCAGCGGTGTCGAGCCACATTCAGCCGCCCGCGGGGTGGGCTCCGCCGGGCGCCGAGTTCCGGACCAGCAACAATGTCTCGCGCACTGTGACGGGCACGCTCGTCGGCCTGTCGGTGACGCCGATCGGGATCGGCCTGGCCGCTCATGGCGGGCTCGGCACCCGGCAGTGGGTGATCCTCGGGGACGAGGGCGACCGCTGGAGCTCGAACGCCCAGATGATCGGTGGTGCGTTGCTGCTGTTCCTGGTGGCGCTGCTGGCTTCGTACTCACCCGTCGGCACTGTGATAGCGGGCCTGGTGTGGGGTCTGCTGCCGGGCGCGGTGCAGTTGTTCTTCCCTCACGACCTCTGGCGTCTGATCGAGCAGACGCCGGGGCTGTCGGAGGAATGGCGCCTGGCCCTCTACAACTGGGTGCTGAACGGATGGGGGCTGGTACTCGGCCTGTTGCTCATCGGAGCCGGGCTCGCCGCCACCTTGCGGCGGCGCTGCTCGCGGCCGCACGCCGGGCGAGTCGGTCCGCCCGGCGCGCCGCCGACGTTCAGCCCTTGACGCAGAGCACCTGGTGCAGCGTCGCGACCACGTCGACCAGGTCCCGTTGTGCCTCGATGACCTCATCGATGTCCTTGTACGCGGCCGGGATCTCGTCCACCACGCCCGCGTCCTTGCGCGACTCGACGCCCTCGGTCTGGGCGATGAGGTCGGCCACGGTGAACTGCCTCTTGGCCGCGTTGCGGCTCATCCGCCGTCCCGCGCCGTGCGAGGCGGACTGGAAAGAAGCCGGGTTCCCCTTGCCGCGTACGACATACGAGCGGGTGCCCATCGAGCCGGGGATCAGCGCGAGATCGCCTTCCCCCGCGCGCACGGCCCCCTTGCGGGTGACCAGCATGGGCACGCCGTCGATGATCTCCTCCGCCACATAATTGTGGTGACAGTTTCCGGTAAGGATGTTTCCCTCGAGAGCGAAGGAGTGTGTCTCTTCCACAACAGCGCAGAAGACCTCTGCTACCTCCGTAGTGGGCCTCACCGAGCGAACTGTCCATCCGCGTCGCTCGACAGCGCTCCTATTAGCAGCCCACCGCGAGCGGTGCTTCGCATGGATAAAGAACTCAGGCGTGACGTCACTGCGCGAGATGCCCATTACGAACACGTCGGACTCGCACCGGCCGAACCCTTCGCGAGTCTTCCTCCGTATCGGGAGGGTCCAGATGCCGAGTACATCGCAGGCAGTCTTGAAGAATTCGAGATGCTCGCGATTCGCGGACCAGATGGCCGGGCGGCCGGTCTTACCGACCTCTCCGTATGCCGCGAAGTAGCCCGCGAGCCAGCCGTACAGATCGGAACGTGATCCGTCGAGTGGCGGATACTCGCGCTTCCACTCGCGCGGAAGTCCGCCTAACCGCTTGTACGCTTTTACGTTGTAGCCCTGCTTTCGAAGTTGCGCGACCTCGTTCAACTTCACGTAGGTCTTCCGCGATGGGTCGTCCGAGTACAGGTAATAGTAGGTTCGTACGCGCTCGAGGTTGTCGTAGTAGGGCAGTAGTGCCATGTCTTTCGACCCATAGAAGATGGCATTAGCCAGCGCGTCACCAGCGATGCTGCCATCGCCGAACACGAAGCCGCGGGCGATGCCTTCCCGAGACGGTTGGAGGTCATCCGGGCGCTTCGGGAAGACGTAGGCCAGGCGATCTCCGACGCGGAGTCCCGAAGTGATTGCCTCGGTGCGGTTATGTGCGACCTTCGGTCGAAGAAGCCAGCGATGCTCAGCTGTCGCGCGAATGGTGCGCTCTTGTCCGTAGCGCCCAACGACCAGCTCCCAGAGTGGTTGATGACCGAAGGACATGATGGGCGCCTTCACCCACTCGCCGCCCTCCGTGAGCAAGGTATGCATGCCACCCGCGAGCTCCGAGATAGGGCGGCAACCTTGTTCCGTCATCACCGAGGTCTCCCCGGCGAAGCAGCTTATCGGCTGCTCGAAACGCACTCCGCGATCGGCGAATTCGGCGGCGACCGCACGGCAGACCAGGGCGAGCATCACCGCGCGGTTGCGCGCCGCGTACTCCTGCGCCCAGGTGAGGTCGCGCCGGTACGCCCGCATCTCCGGCGTGCCGGAGACGAAGACCGCCAGGTCGCGGTCGGGCAGATCGACGTTGTGCGGCAGCGTGCGCGCGATCGAGATGTGCCGCTCGGCGAGTTCCTTGCCGATGTTGCGGCTGCCCGAGTGCAACAGGATCCACACCCGGTCGTCCTGGTCCAGGCAGACCTCGATGAAGTGGTTGCCGCCGCCGAGCGTGCCCATCTGCTTGTGCGCCTTCGACTCTCGTGCCTGAACCCGGCTGTCCAGCGCGCCGAACGAACCCCAGAACCGGTCCCAGCCCGCGCGCAGCGCCGCAGTGCTCGCGCCGAGGCCCGCGACCTGGCCGCCGAGCCGGGTGACGTCGACGGCGTCGTGATGCGCCTGGAAGCCGACCGGCACCGCCGCCTCGATGCGCGACCGCAGCGAACGCAGGTTGTCGGGCAGATCCGCCGCGGTGAGATCGGTGCGCACGCTCTCCATGCCGCACCCGATGTCCACGCCGACCGCGGCGGGGGCCACCGCGTCCTTCATCGCGATCACCGAGCCGACCGTGGCCCCCTTGCCGAGGTGCACGTCCGGCATCACGCGGACGCCGTGGACCCATTTCAGCGCGGCGATGTTGCGCAGCTGCTGGAGCGCGGCCTGCTCGACCTCGTGCTCGTCGGCCCACATCAGCGTCTGCGCCTTGGTGCCGCGCAGCTCGACGGGAAACATGGTGTCGATCCTTCCGTTGGTTATGCCATCAACGGTAGGTACCGAGGACACCCGGCGCACCCGAATATTCGACCGCCCGGAATGGTGGCGGTCAGCCGGCCGCCTGCTCGAACCGTGCGCGATAGACGCGCTCGGCGTTCCCGTGGGCGATGGCGCTGACCAGGGCTTCGGCGTCGGCGGTGGTGATCGCGTCGTCGGCGAGCCACTCGTCGACGAGCTTGCCGAGACCGCGCCGCCAGAGCAGGGCGCCCAGGTAGTGCAGCTCTGGGAGCCCGTAGCCGTCGGAGGAGTAACACAGCGCTCGGAACGGAGCCAGCTCCAGCGTCTCGGCCAGCACGGCCCCGGCCCGCTGTCCCACATAAGGGATGGTCAGGCCCAGATCCAGATGGACGTGCTCGAAGACGTGCGCGAGGTAAGCGGCATGGCGGTGGAAGGGCCAGCAGTGCAGCAACATCACCGACAGCCCGGTGCCCGCGGTCCGGCGCAGGAAGTCGGTGAGCAGCAGCGGGTCGCCGTGCCGCAGGCGCAGGTCCGGGTCACCGAATCCGGTGTGGAATTGCAGCGGAAGACCTAGTTCGGCGCCGATGCGCGCGCCGAGGCCGACCAGCCAGCCGAGGACGTCCGGATCGGTGAGCCGGTGCTCGGGCGCGAAACTGGTCGGCGGGTGATCCCGCAGCGGGAAGTCCAGACCGCACCGGTAGGCCACGATCGTCTTCAACCCGACGGCGCCGACCGCCCGAGCGCGCAGCTCCTCCTCGATCCGCTCGTACACCCCGGACACCGCGCCGACCTGCGCGACGACTTGCTCGGCCACTTGCTCCAGCCGCACCACCTCGCGCACCTCCCCGCCGGCCAGCTCGATGAAACCCGCTGTTCCACCACCGATTCCGGTGTCCAGAAACCATCGGGTCACCCCGGTGGCGCGCAGCAGCCGGGCGGACACCTCGCGCGCGCCGAGCCGGGCGCGATGACGCAGGTAGACGTCCGGGCCGACGTGGGCGGGCAGATCGAGCGCGGGGGCACACCAGCGGCGCACGGCGAGCCCGATCGCGGAATCGAAACTGCCGCGCGCGCCTTCCCCGAGCAAGCGCTCGAAGCCGGGCCGATCCAGGTTCTCGGTGTACACCCCGTGGCAGTGGTGGTCGGTGAGCCGGACACCGTCGGTGAGCATGTCAGAACCGCCAGCGGGTCAGGGCGACCAGCTCTTCGGCGCTCGCGGCGGCGTACCGCTCGGCCTCCGCGCGGCGCACGGTGAGCAGCGAGTCGTGTAGTTCGACGCCCATGGCGTCGGCGAGCACCGTGGACGCGGCGAGGTGATCGGCGGCTTCGGACGGGGTGGTCGGCAGGCGGCGCACATTCGATACCATGCGTGCCTCGGCGTCGAAAGTCGCTGGATCACCGGTTATTTCGACCGGAAGGCGCAACTGTTCGGCGACACCGGCGAGCCCGGCGGCGATCACCGACCCGACGATCAGGTACGGATTGCCGGTCGCGTCGAAACATTTGATCTCGGCGTTGGCCGCCGACGCCTCGGTGCCGCGCACCCCGGTGACGAACCGTAGCGCGGCCTCTCTGGTCTCGTGGCCCCAGCACTGCCAGACTCCCGCCCAGCGCGACGGCTCCGACCGCAGGAAGCTCGCCGGATTGCCCGCGCCGACCGCGACCAGCGCGGGCAGTTCGCGCAGCACTCCCGCCAGGAACGCCTCGCCGGTCCGCCGCATGCCGTGCGGGCCGTCGCCGTCCGCGAACAGCGGTCCGTCCTCGTCGGTCACCGACAGGTGCAGGTGCGCTCCGGAACCGGCGCCGCCCGGTTCGATGCACGGGGCGAGCAGCGCCCGCCTGCCGTGCCGCGCGCTCACCTGCCGGATCGTGTGCCGGACCAGCACGGCCTCGTCGGCGGCGGTGACCGGCTCGGACGGTTCGACCGACAACTCCAGTTGCGCGAGGGCGTATTCGGGATGGAACTGGGCGACGGTGACGCCTTGGCGCTCGAGTGCGGCGACCAGGTCGGCGGCGTAGTCGGCCACCTGCCCGAGCCGCACCAGTCCGTAGGCGGGGCCGTGGATCGCGGGTGTGAAGTCGTCGGTGTCGTCGGCGCGGCCCACCGCCCATTCGGTCTCGAACGCCATGGACAACCGCAGTCCGGCGGCCTGCGCCGCAGCCGTCTGGCGTGCCGCGAAGTGGCGCTGGCAAGCGGCGAAGCGGGTGCCGTCCTGGGTGTATTTGTCCGTGGGCGCCCACGCCCAGCCGGGCTGGCAGGCCAGTTCGGTGAGCATGCTCAGATCGGGGACGAGTCGCAGGTCGCCGTCGGGCCCGCCGAGATAGCGCCCGATCGCCATCAGGTCGTCGAAGGCGAAGGTCTCGAAGCACGGCGACACTCCGACGCCGTACCGGGACGCTCGGTCCAGCCGCTGGCTGGGGACGGTTTTCACGCGCGTGATGCCCGCGTTGTCCACGAAGCTCAGCGCGACCATGGCCGCGTCCAGCCGCTCGATCGGCGCGGTGTCGCCCTCGGCGGGGATGCGATCCGGCGTGGTGGCCATGCCCATCACGATATCGGCTCGGGCGCAGCGGGAGCCGCCGCGGCGCGAGTCGTCACTCCGCGGCGAGGGCTGCGGTGATCTCCTCGCGGGCCGGGATCGAACTGCTCGCGCCCAACCGGGTCGTAGCCAGCGCCCCGGCTGCGCAAGCCCAGGTCAGCGCCCATTCCGGCCCCCGATGCCAGGCTGCGGCCAGCGCACCGGTGAAGGCGTCGCCCGCGCCGGTGGTGTCGACGACTTCGACCCGCGGGCTGGGCCGGGACAGGCGGGCGCCGTCCGGTCCGCGATAGTCCGCGCCCGCCGCCCCGCGGGTGACGACCACGTGCGCGACGGTGTCCAGGTCCGCGCCCAGTTGCTCGGCCTCGCCGGAATTCACCACGGCGACATCGATATTCGTCCAAAGATCGGCGGGCAGCGGACGGGCGGGCGAGGGGTTCACCAGCACGGTGGTGTCGTGCGCGCGGGCGTGGCGGGCCGCGGCGGCGATCGTTTCGACCGGAATCTCCAGCTGGCACAACAAGATATCGGCGGCCGCGATCGCCGCCAGGTCGTCCTCGGTCAGCTCGGTCATCCGCGTGTTGGCGCCTCCGACGACGATGATGCTGTTCTCGCCGTCGTCGTCCACCACGATCGTGGCGATGCCGCTCGGCCCGGCGACCGTGCGCAGCCGGTCGGTGAACACCGCGGCGTCCGTGAGCGCCGCGCGCAGTTCACCGGCGAAGACGTCGTCGCCGACCGCCCCGAGGAAGCTGACCTCGCCGCCCGCCCGCCGCGCAGCGATCGCCTGATTCGCGCCTTTCCCGCCGGGCACCATGGCGAAGCCGTTGCCGAGGACCGTCTCACCGGGAGCCGGTCTGCGTGCGGTCGTAGTGATCAGGTCCATGTTGACGCTGCCGAGCACCACGATCGCGGGAGCGTCCGATTCGACCGTCATATCGCCGGACGGTAGTCGCCCGGCCCGGGTCGCGCACGTGACCGCGCCCGCGTCGCAGCGGGTGGGATCGGCGGTGTACCCGGTGCGTAGGCTGTACCCATGACGGTAGGAACGACCACCCAGCCTGATGTTCGCGAGGTGGTGCACGAGGCCGCGCGCAAGGCCAGGGTCGCGTCGCGAGCCCTCGCCCCGCTGACGACGGCGCGGAAGAACGACGCCCTGCACGCCGCCGCCGACGCGCTGCTGGCCGCCGCCGATCGGGTGCTGGCCGCCAATGCCGAGGACATCGCCGCGGCGCGGGCCGCGGGCACCGAGGAGTCACTGCTGGACCGGCTGCGGCTGACCGAGCCCCGCATCGACGGCATCGCCTCCGGGTTGCGTCAGGTGGCGGGACTGCCCGATCCGGTGGGTGTGGTGGTGCGCGGCTCGACGCTGCCGAACGGCTTGGAGATCCGGCAGGTGCGAGTGCCGCTCGGCGTGGTCGGCATGGTGTACGAGGCCAGGCCGAACGTCACCGTCGACGCGTTCGGGCTCGCGCTCAAGTCCGGTAACGCCGCCCTGCTGCGCGGCTCCTCCTCGGCGGCCCGCTCCAACGCCGCGCTCGTCGCGGTGCTGCGCGAATCGCTTGCCGCGCAAGACATCCCGGCCGACGCCGTGCAGTTGCTGCCGAGTGAGGACCGTTCCAGCGTCACGCATCTGATCCAGGCCCGCGGCCTGGTCGACGTGGTCATTCCGCGCGGCGGCGCCGGGTTGATCAACGCCGTCGTGCGTGACGCGCAGGTGCCGACCATCGAGACCGGTACCGGCAACTGCCACGTCTACGTGCACGCCGCTGCCGACCTGGACATGGCCGAGCGGATCCTGATCAACGCCAAGACCCGCCGTCCCAGCGTGTGCAACGCCGCCGAGACCGTGCTGATCGACGCCGGGATCGCGGACACGGCGCTGCCCCGGCTCACCGAAGCGCTGGAGCGTTCCGGCGTCACCATCCACGGCGACCTGCCCGGCCAGGTTCCGGCCACCGAGGCCGACTGGGGCGAGGAATACCTCACCCTGGACATCGCGCTCAAAGTGGTCGACGGCCTGGACGCGGCGGTGGAGCACATCAACACCTGGGGCACCGGCCACACCGAGGCCATCGTCACCGGCGACCTCGCCGCGGCCCGCGAGTTCACCAGCCGGGTCGACGCCGCCGCCGTGATGGTGAACGCCTCCACCGCGTTCACCGACGGCGAGCAGTTCGGCTTCGGCGCCGAGATCGGCATCTCCACCCAGAAGTTGCACGCTCGCGGCCCGATGGCGCTGCCGGAGCTGACCTCCACGAAGTGGATCGTCTGGGGCGAAGGACAGATCCGGCCCGTCTGACCCGCGTGCGCGGCGGCTACGGCCGATGCCGAGTCGGCATCGGCGACGCGCTGCCGTAGCGTGGGGGACGGTTCGGAAGGAAGGTGCCGGGTGGTGTCGGAGAGCGCAGTACAGGAGCCGATCTTCACGTCGGTGGACGACGTGATCGAACGGTTGGCCAGCACGGGCTACCTGGCGGACAAGGCCACCGCCACCTCGGTGTTTCTCGCCGATCGGTTGGGCAAGCCGTTGCTGATCGAAGGACCGGCGGGTGTCGGCAAGACCGAGCTGGCGCGCGCGGTCGCGCAGACCTCGGGCGCCGAGCTGGTGCGATTGCAGTGCTACGAGGGCGTCGACGAGGCCCGCGCGCTGTACGAGTGGAACCACGCCAAGCAGATCCTGCGCATCCAGGCCTCCAGCGAGAACGACTGGGAAGAGACGAAGGCCGACGTCTTCACCGAGGAGTTCCTGCTCTCGCGCCCGCTGCTGACCGCGATCCGGCGCACCGATCCCACGGTGCTGCTGATCGACGAGACCGACAAGGCCGACGTCGAGATCGAGGGCCTGCTGCTCGAGGTGCTCAGCGACTTCGCGGTGACGGTACCGGAACTGGGCACGATCACCGCCAGCCGCAAACCGTTCGTGGTGCTCACCTCGAACGCCACCCGCGAGCTGTCCGAGGCGCTCAAGCGTCGCTGCCTGTACCTGCATCTGGATTTCCCGGACGAGGAGCTGGAGCGGCGCATCCTGGCCAGCCGGGTGCCCGAACTGTCGGCGGCCGTCGCCGCGCAGCTGGTGCGGATCGTGCACGTGCTGCGCGGCATGCAGTTGAAGAAGCTGCCCTCGGTCGCGGAATCGATCGACTGGGGTCGCACGCTGCTGGCGCTCGGCCTGCGGGACCTGGACGACACCACCGTCCGAGCGACGCTCGGTGTGGTCCTCAAACACCAGAGCGACCACCAGCGCGCGCTGGCCGAACTGAAGCTGGCCTGAGCCATGGCGACCGGGCCGGTCCCCGCCGATGTCGCGGCACTGAGCGCGCCACACGGTATTCCGGGACATCTGGTCGGCTTCGTGGAGGCGCTACGGGCGCGCGGGATACCGGTCGGACCGTCGGAGACGGTGGACGCGGGCCGCGTGGTGACCGTGCTCGACCTGATGGACCGTGAGGTCCTGCGGGAGGGGCTGGCGTGCGCGTTGTTGCGGCGCACCACCCACCGCGCGACCTTCGACGGGCTGTTCGACCTGTGGTTCCCCGTCGCCGTCGGGCAACGCGCCGCGAGCCAGGACGAGCTGGAGATCCCGCACACGCCCTCGGGAGACGTGGACATCCCGGCGCTGCGCGAACTGCTCGCGGAGTTGCTGGCGCAGGAGTCGGCGACCCAGCAACTGGAGGCGCTGGCCGCGCAGTTGGTCGAGCAACTCGGCCAGTACCAGTCCGCCCGCGGTCCGTCTTTCTCGTCGTACCAGGCGCTGAAAGAGGTGCAGCCACAGACGTTGCTGGCGAAGATCCTCGCGGGCATGGCCCTCGGGCCGAACACGAGCGAGTTCGACTCCGAGATCGCCCGCCGCGCAGCCCGGCAGCGCATCGCGGGCTTCCGCGCGACCGTCGAGGCCGAGACCAGGCGGCGCGTCGCCGAACGGATCGGACGCGAACGCGTGGCGAGCTACGGAGTCGCCCGGCAAGCCGAGGAGGTCGACTTCCTGCGCGCCTCCGAGGCCGAACTCTCCGAACTCAAGCGCAGTACCCAGCGGTTGGCCCGCATCCTGGCTTCGCGTCTGGCCGCGCGTCGCAGGCACGCCCACCGCGGAGCCATCGACCTTCGCCGCACTCTGCGCGCGTCCATGTCCACGGGCGGCGTGCCCATCGACCTGGTCAACCGCAAGCCGCGACCGGGCCGCCCCGAACTGGTTCTGCTGTGCGATGTGTCGGGCTCGGTGGCCGGCTTCAGCAACTTCACGCTGCTGCTGGTGAGCGCGCTGCGCGAACAGTTCTCCCGGGTGCGCATCTTCGCGTTCGTCGACCAGATCGACGAGGTGACCCGGTTCTTCGATCCGCACACCCAGCTGGACCGGTCGATGACCCGGATCTTCGGTGAGGCGAACGTCGTCGGCCTGGACGGGCACTCCGACTACGGCAACGCGCTGGCCGGATTCGCCAGGGACTTCCCGGACGCCGTCACCAGCCGCAGCTCGCTGCTGATCCTCGGCGACGCCCGCACGAACTACCGTGACCCGGAGCTGAACACCCTGCGGTCGCTGGTCGAGGTGGCCAAGCACGCGCACTGGCTCAATCCCGAACCGCGCAACCAGTGGGGTTCCGGCGATTCCGCGGCGGACAAGTACCGCGACGTGATCGAGATGCACGAATGTCGTTCGGCCAAACAACTCACCGCGGTGGTTTCGCGGCTGCTACCGGTGTAGGAGACGGCATGGACGATGCCGCGCTGCTGAGCTACTGCCTGGCCAAGCCGGGCGCCTGGCAGGACGAACCGTGGGAGGGCGACGTCGTCGCCAAGGTCGGCGACAAGATCTTCGCCTTCCTCGGCGCGACATCGGTCGGCCTCAAATGCGGGCGGACCCGCGAGGAGGCCGACGAACTGGTCCGGGTGTACCCGGGGGACGTGGCGGCGTCGGCCTACATCGGGCGGTACGGCTGGAACGTCATCCAGTTCGGCGGCGCGGTCTCGGATAACGAACTCTACGAGCTGGTCGATCTCTCCTACGAGGCCGTCGTGCGCAAACTGCCGAAGAGCAAGCGCCCGACCGCCTGAAAGGGTTCGTTAAGGGGATCTTTGGCTTGCGCCGACAAGATCGGCGGCCATGGGGAACAGAACGCCGGACGATCCGGCGGCGGTGCACAACAACTATTCGTTTCAGGTCGATTTGCGCGGGATAGTCGATCTGCTCTCTCATCACCTCTATTCGAGTCCGCGGGTCTATCTGCGCGAGCTGTTGCAGAACGCCGTCGACGCGGTCACCGCACGTGTTCGGCTCGATCCGCTGGCTCCCACCGGAATTCGGCTCTCCGTGGACGAGTCCGGGCTGCGGATCAGCGATCCCGGTGTCGGCCTGACCGACGCCGACGTGCACCGGTTCCTCGCCACCATCGGCCGCTCGTCCAAACGCGACGACATCGAAGGCGCGCGACGGGAGTTCCTCGGACAGTTCGGAATCGGGTTGCTGGCCTGTTTCACGGTCGCCGAGACGATCCGGGTCGTCACCCGATCGGCCGCCGACCCGACCGCCTCGCCGGTCGAGTGGCTGGCCCGCGCCGACGGCACCTACTCGGTGCGCTCACTCGATCGAGGCGAGTACGCGCAACCGGGCACGACGGTGTGGCTCACCCCGCGCGGGGGAGCCGGGGAGTGGTTCCGGCCGCAGCGGGTGACCGACCTGGCACGCGAATTCGGGTCGCTGCTGCCCTACGAGGTGACGGTGGAGTCGGACGATGCTGTGACGACGGTCACCGAAGGCGTTCCGGTCTGGCGCCGCGCGTATCCGTCGGCGCAGCGACGCAGGGCCGCCCTGCTCGACTACGGTCACCGGACGCTGGGCTTCGTCCCGCTCGACGCCATCGAGCTCGATGCCGGTGCGGCAGGCGTCAGCGGTGTGGCCTATGTCCTGTCCCAGCCGGGCAACCCGTCCGACAGCAGTGCGCATCGGGTGTACCTGAAGGGCATGCTCCTGGGCGACGCGGTGCGCGGCGTGCTGCCGGATTGGGCGTTCTTCGTGCGCTGCGTGCTCGACACCGACACGCTGCGCCCCACCGCGTCGCGGGAGGGCCTCTACGAGGACGAGCGGCTCGCCGTCGTGCGCGAGGTGCTCGGAGACCGGATCCGGGACTGGCTCACCGAGATCGCCGCCGAACAGCCGCAGCGGCTGGCCGCGTTCCTGTCCGTGCACGCACTCGGCGTGAAGGCGATGGCGAGCCATTCCGTCGAACTGCTGCGCATCATGCTGCCCCATCTGCACTTCGAGACCACCGACGGGCGCGTGCCGCTCACCGAGTTCGCCCGCCACCACCGCACCGTCCGGGTGACGGCGACGGTCGAGGAGTTCCGTCAGGTGGCGGCCACCGCCGCCGCGCAGGGCATCGGCGTCGTCAACGGCGGCTACGCCTACGACCGGGAGTTGATCGCGCGGTTGCCGCGGTTGCTGCCCGGCGTCGAAGTGGTCGACCTGGACGTAGACGCGATCGCCGCGGCGCTCGACCCGGTCGACCCAGGCGACGAACTGGCGCTGGCCCCGGTGCTCGAACTGGCGCGATCCGTGCTCGACCCGCTGTCGTGCGACGTCATCGTGCGCGCCTTCCATCCGGTCACGGTGCCCGCGCTCTATCTCGACGGCCGCGCCGCACGCAACGAACGCGCCAGAGCGCAGACGGCCGGGGACGCCGACGACCTGTGGACCGAGATCCTCGGCGCCCTGGCGGTCGCGACACCGCGCGCTCGGCTGGTGCTCAACCACCACAGCCCGATCGTGCGCAGGCTGTCGCGCATCGACGATCCCGGCTTCCGAAAGACGGCGGTGGAATCGCTCTACGGGCAGGCCCTGTTGATGACCCACCGTCCGCTGACCGCGGCCGACACGGCGCTGCTCAATCGCGCCTTCGGCGAATTCCTCGGCTGGGCCACCCAACGTGCCGCCGACCGCGGTGAAGAGACGGAGTGAGCATGGACGCCGCCGAGATCGGCGCGGCGCTGGCGCAGGTCTACGCGCTACCGCACGGCCGGACGCGCACCGAGCGACTGGAGACCCTGGCCGCGGCCGCGCGAACCGGATCGGATCGCGCGCTGGAAGGCAGGGTGCTGCTGGAGCTCGCGCAGTCGTACACCTACGCGGGCGAACGCGATCTGGTGCCCGTCGCCTACGGCAGGTTGCTGCGGATCTACGACGACCACCCCGCCGAGCTGGGCTCGATGACGCACTCGGTGCACTGGTATCTGAAATGGGTGACCTGGGGCATGGTCGGCAACCCCGCGCTGCCGCTGTCCACGATCGATCGCTGGTTCGACGAACTGGACAGCCGCTACCGGCAGCGCGGCTACAGTCCGCGCCCGGTGCTGGCCCTGCGCTCCGAACTCGCCCGCGAGATCGGTGACACCGCGGCCGCCGCCGCGTGGCTGGAGCAGGCGATGGCCGCACCGCGCGACAGCATGTCCGACTGCGATGCCTGCGAGCGCGGCGAATGGGGCGTGACGAGCGTGTCTCTCGGTGACGACGAGGGCGGACTCGCGCACTGGAAGCCCGTGCTCGACGGCGAACGGACCTGCGCCGAGGAGCCGCACCGCGTTCTGGCGCAGGCACTGCTCCCGCTGGTGCGCACCGGCCGCGTCGCGGCGGCACGCGGCGCGCACCTGACCGGGTATCCGCTGGTCCGGCACACCGAGGACCTGCGTCCGTCGGTGGCGTCGCATATGGAATTCTGCGCGCTGACCGGCAACGAGGCACGCGGGCTGGAAATTCTCACCGAGCACGCGAACTGGCTGGCCGATTCCGGAGCCGACGCGGGCGCGCGCCTGGCCTTCGCCACCGGCGTGTGCGTGCTGCTGCGCAGGCTGGTGGCGCTGCGGCTGGGTGATCTTCCGCTGGCGGAGGGGACGGTGGAATCGGTGCGCGCCCGGTTGGAGGTCGAGATCGGCGCGTTGTGTGCTCGCTACGACGCCCGCAACGGCAACAGCTCGGTCAGCCTGCGCACCGCCGCCCGGCTCGCGGCCGAACCGCTACTGGACCGGTTGCCGCTCGGTTTGCGCAGCACACTGCCGCGCGCCGCGAGCGCGCCGGACAGCGTGCGGGCGGCCGACGACTTCTCCGGCGACCGAGCGACGGAGGTCCGCAGGCTGGCCGAACTCGGTGCCGCCCGGCTCGCCGATACGCCCGAGGAGGCGGAAGCCCACCTGCGGGAAGCGCTGGCGCTCGGTACGCAGGTGCTGGCCGGGGAGGAGGCCGCCCGGCTGGGCGCGCAGTTGGTCATCGCCATCGCGAGCCAGCCGGACCGCGAACTCGATCTGGCCGATGCCGCGGTGCGAGCCGCGGCACGCTGGGAAGGGCTGTCCGAACCGGATGTACTGCATCACACCGTGGTCGCCGCACGCGCGTTCCATCGCGCGGAGCGCCACGGCGAGGCCGTCGCCCTGTTCGAACACGCGCTGCTCAGCGGCGCGATTCCGTATCCGTCCGGCGAACTGGCGGTGGTGCGCGCGCAGTTCGGCCGATCGCTGAACGCACTGAACCGCCACCGCGAGGCCGCGCGGCAGTTCCTGGAGGCGGCACGACTCGTCGAACGCGACCCGGAGCGGACGAAGCTGCACGCCGAGCTGGCGTGGTCGGCCGCCACCGCGCTCGAGTACTGCGGGCAGGACGACGAGGCGGTGGCCGCCTACCAGCGCGCCGCACAGCTGTGGGCCGGGCTGGGCGCGGTGGCGGAGCGGGCGCGTTGCCTGCGGGCGGCGGCCTGGCTGCGCGTGTGCGGCGAAGCCGATCCCGAATCCGGGCTCACCTCGATGCGGACGCTGATCGCCGAGCTGGCCCCGCTGGCGGGCCGGTCGGCCGAGGCGGCGGATGAACTCGCGCGCACCCGCGAGCAGCTGGCCCGGATGCGCGAGATGGGAGACGCCACCGCCTGAGGCGCCGCCGGGCCCGTGTGGCGGGGCATAGTGCGGGCGGGTGTCCCCAGTTCGCCGCCCGCCCCCGCTTACCGGCCCCGTGCGGGCCGTGGGCGACCCGTTAAGCTCGGCAGTCATGCACGAGACAGGTCGGCGCGGCCGCAAGCTCGGGGTGATGGGCGGCACGTTCGACCCCATCCACCACGGGCATCTGGTCGCCGCCAGCGAGGTCGCGCACCGGTTCGACCTGGACGAAGTGATCTTCGTCCCGACCGGGCAGCCCTGGCAGAAATCGCACAAGCAGGTCAGCCCGGCCGAGGATCGGTACCTGATGACCGTCATCGCGACCGCGTCCAACCCACGGTTCTCGGTGAGCCGTGCGGACATCGAGCGCGGCAAGGTCACCTATACCGTCGACACCCTGCGGGAGATGCGATCGGCCCATCCCGGCGCCGAGCTGTACTTCATCACCGGTGCGGACGCGCTGGCCAGCATCCTCACATGGCAGGATTGGGCAGAACTGTTCGAACTGGCGAAGTTCGTCGGGGTGAGCCGTCCGGGGTACGAGCTGAACATCGATCATCTCGAGGAGCATCTGCGGGATCTCCCGCCGGATGCGGTGACCATGGTCGAGGTCCCCGCGCTGGCGATCTCGTCGAGCGAATGCCGTCGCCGCGCCGCCGAGAATCGGCCGGTGTGGTACCTCGTCCCCGACGGCGTGGTGCAGTACATATCGAAGCGGCACCTGTATGTGCCCGGAGCAGCGGAAGGTAGCTGAGCGTGAGCGAGCGCAGCGAAGGTGCGGGCATGAGCGAGCGAACGATCCCCACGGCCGCGAGTGCCGTCCCGCCGAGCGCCCGGGGGGTGCAGGCATGACCGCGTCGACCGAGTCGGTGGAGATCGCGCAGGTCGCCGCGCTGGCCGCCGACGAGAAGCTGGCGTCCGACGTGGTGGTGCTCGATGTGTCGGAGCAGCTGGTTATCACCGACTGCTTCGTGATCGCGTCCGCGCCCAACGAGCGTCAGGTCAACGCCATCGTCGACAACGTGGAGGAGAAGCTCCGCGCGGCCGGGCACAAGCCGGTCCGGCGCGAGGGCACCCGCGAAGGCCGCTGGGCGCTGCTGGACTACGTCGACGTCGTCGTGCACATCCAGCACAACGACGAGCGCAATTTCTATGCGCTGGAACGCCTGTGGAAGGACTGCCCCGTGGTGCCGGTCGCCGGTCTCACCGGGGCCGCGCCGGATTCGCGCGCCGCGGCGACGGAGGACGAGGCGCGATCGTGAGCAGACATGCCGGCGTGCGCACCCTCATCCTGTTGCGCCACGGGCAGACCGAATGGAACGCCACCGACCGCATGCAAGGCCAGATCGACACCGATCTCACCGAACTCGGTCGCAGACAGGCCAAAGAGGCGGCACGCGAACTGGTTTCGCGCAACGCCATCGCTATCCACGCTTCGGATCTGCGCCGTGCCTTCGACACCGCGACGGCTCTGGCCGAACACACCGGGCTCACCGTCGTGCCCGACGTCAGGTTGCGGGAGACCGATCTCGGCGACTGGGAGGGATTGACCCACCTGGAGGTCGACGCCGACTATCCGGGCGCGCGCATGGCGTGGCGGCTGGACGCGCGCTACACCCCGCCCAACGGCGAGAGCAAACTCGAGGTCGGGGCGCGGTCGCTGCCGGTGGTGCAGGAGTTGCTGGTCGAGCGGCAGGACTGGCCGGGCCGGACTATCATCCTGGTGGCGCACGGCGGGCTGATCGCCGCCCTCACGGCTGCGCTGCTCGACCTGCCGCCGCAGAACTGGCCGATCCTCGGAGGACTGGCCAATACCAGCTGGGTGCAGCTCAGCAGTCACGGCCCGAGCATCGAACAGCCCGGCTGGCGTCTGGATGTGTGGAACGCAGCGGCGAAGGTAGCACCGGATGTCCTCTGAAGAGCCGATCAGATCGGTCCCGGACGAACTGTTCCGTAAGGT
This sequence comes from Nocardia sp. NPDC004168, assembly GCF_040610355.1. NCBI lineage: Bacteria > Bacillati > Actinomycetota > Actinomycetes > Mycobacteriales > Nocardiaceae > Nocardia > Nocardia sp. NPDC004168. The sequence goes on from NZ_JBEXME010000003.1 coordinate 131,518, forward strand.
CTCGGCGAAGGCCGAACGGCAGTTGCCCGACGCGTTGTTCGGCGGTCCGCCACCGGCTTCCCGCGAATCCGCGGCTACATCCGACGAAGCTTCCGGCGCGGCAGGCGATTCCGGCGGCGGGTCCGAGTCCGGAGAGGAATCCGACTCGGAGGACGACGGATCCGGTGACATCGTCACCAGCGCCGAGCCGCAGGTACACGTCGGCGGCGGCGGCGCCTCGCCCGTCGGTGCCGCGAACGACGCTCCGGAACGGATTGCCGAGTCGGCGGAAACGCTCGGCGAATCGGTCTCCTCGACGGGGGACGGGTCCACTGCAACGTTCGGCGAACCGGTTGCCCCGGCGGCGGACGGTTCCGCAGCCTCTGCGATCGCGGAATCGGTTGGCACACGGGCGGATGGATTCGCCGGAGCACTCGGCAAATCGGTCGCGGTGACGGACGGGGCCGCGGCCGACACAATCGCCGAATCGGCTGCCACGGTGGCGGCTGGGTTCGCAGCGGTGCTCGACGAACCGGTTGTCTCGGCGGGTAATGGGTCCGCTGCGGCGCTCGGCGAACCTGTTGCTCCGGCAAGAGAGGAGTCCGCGGCCGACGCGATTTCCGCATCGCCCGCGCCGACAGACGCCGTGATCGGGTCCGCGACGCCCGGATCCGCTGTGCCAGGAGAACCTGAACTCGCCGCGCCCGAGTTCGCCGCTGTCGCTCCGGAATCCGCGGGCGCCGACGAACCCGCCGAAACGCGCGAAGCCGGGCGCCCGGTGCTGCTGGTGATCGCCGACTCCCTGTCCTACTTCGGGCCCAAGGGCGGACTGCCTGCAGACCATCCGCGTATCTGGCCGAACCTCGTTGCGGCCGAACTGGATTGGGACGTCGAATTGGTCGCCCGGATCGGCTGGACCTGCCGCGACGCCTATTGGGCCCTGATCGGCGATCCTCGGGTGTGGGCGGCGGTGCCGCGCGCCGGTGCGGTGGTCTTCGCCGTCGGCGGCATGGACACGCTACCCTCGCCATTGCCCACCGCGCTGCGCGAACTGATCCGCTATGTGCGCCCGCCCGCGCTGCGCCGCGTCGTCCGCGCCACTTACAACTGGCTGCAGCCCAAGCTGTCGAAACTCGGCAGGCCCGTGGCGCTTCCGCCGAAGGTGAGTGTCGACTATCTGGAACAGTGCCGCACGGCGCTGGCGCAGTTGCGCCCTGACCTGCCGGTCGTCGCGGTGCTGCCCTCGGTGCACAACTGCGAGGCCTACGGCCGCGTGCACTCCGGGCGGCCACGGGCGGTGGAGGCGCTGCGCTCTTGGTCGAACCGGACTTCGGTGCCGCTGGTCGACCTGGGGGAAGCGGTGCGCGACAACATTTTCTCCGGCGAGGCGAATCCGGACGGCATCCACTGGGGCTGGGACGGTCACACGGCGGTGGCCAACGCGATGGTCAAGACCCTGCAGGAGGTTCGGTAGTCCGTGGCAGTCGTGGTCGTCACCGATTCGTCCGCCAGCCTCCCTGCCGAACATGTCGACGAGCTGGATATCGCCGTCGTCCCGCTGCACGTCCTGGTCGGTGACCGGGCGATGCGGGAAGGCGTCGACCCGGTCGAGATCGACTATGCCTCCGACACCGTGACCACTTCGGCCGCCTCGCCCGGCGAGCTGCGGGAGGTGTACGAGCGGGCCTTGGAGCGCAGCGGCGGTGACGGCGTTGTCGCGGTGCACCTTTCCCGGCGGCTGTCGGGCACATGGGAGGCCGGTCGGCAGGCCGTGCGCGACATGGACGCCGCCGACCGCGTCCGGCTGGTCGACTCGCTCGGAGCCGGGTTGGCCACCGGGCTGCCCGTGCTGGCCGCCGCCCGGCGTGCCGAGTCGGGAGCGCCGCTGGACGTGGTGTACGACGCGGCGGTGGCGGCCGCCGCGCGGGCCCGCACGTTCATCCTGGTCAATCGCACCGAGCAATTGCGGCGCGGCGGCAGACTGTCGTCGGCGGCGACGTTCTTCGCCAGCGAGCTGGTCACCAAGCCGCTGCTGCAGATCGTCGAGGGACGGCTGGAGCTGCGGGAGAAGGTCCGGACGCGCTCCAAGGCGTACGCGAAACTCGTCGCCGCGGCAGTCGACGCGGCGGGCGAGGACGGCGCCGCGGTGGCCGTGCAGCATCTGGGCGCCGAGGACGCCGCACAGACCATCGCGGGCCAGTTGCGGGAACTCGTTCCCGGCCTGGAAGAACTCATCGTCGCCGAGTTCGGGCCCGCGCTGGCGGTGCATCTCGGGTTGGGGGCGCTCGGCGTGCTCGTCGTCCCCGGCGGGTGTCGCTGAGCGTGTGCGGGTCTTCGGGCGGACAACGATCTCGGTGATCCGAATGCGAGCGGGTCGCCCGGCGTACGGCTAGCGTCGGAGCATGAGTTCCGCGAAGCCGCCGGTCCGTCCTCCGCTCACCGTGACCGCCGTGGACTGGGACCATCCGGACGCGGTGACGTTGCGCGCGGAGATGGCGGCCGAGGTCGGGCCGCGCTACGCGCATCTGGCCAGGCAACTGCCCACGAACCCGAACGCGGTGGATTCCGCCACTGTGCACAGCACTTTCGTGGCGTACTCCGATGGTCCGGTGGGTCACGCCGCGCTGCGGTGGAACGGGGAGGAACTCGAGGTCAAGCGGATGTTCGTCCGCCCCGCGCATCGCGGCTCGGGCGCGGCGGCGCTATTGCTCACCGCCGCCGAGGATGCCGCCCGCGCCGCTGGACGCCCCCGACTGATCCTGCAAACCGGTCACCTGCAACCGGAGGCCGTCCGCTTCTACGAACGCAGCGGTTACCACCGAGTTCCGATCTTCTCGCCGTACGAAGTGCTTCCCCTGTCGAACTGCTTCGCCAAGGATCTGGGCTGAGGCGGACCAGAGCCACGGCGGGATCCGGCATAGCCGCCACTGTTCCCCGGTGAGTTGTGCACAGGGCCGCGGTTGTCAACATGTTCGTCGAATCCGCTGGTCGGACCGGTCTTTTCGGCGTCTGCCCGCACTACCGTCGCGGCCATGTCACGACAGGACGAACGCGAGCGGGTACGGCGGCGATTGGGTGAGCTGACCGCCCGGGTCGGCGCGAGCATGACGGCCGGTGTCGGCACCGGGAAGGCCGGGCCCGATGCGGAGCACGGACCGTCTGGATGGGAGACGACGCGGTCTGCGCGTAGCGTGCCCGTGGGGGAAACGGGGCAGCCGGATCGTCCGAGCCGCACCGCCATGGCCGCGGCGGCCGTCCCATACCGGCGGCGGTCGAGCACGGTCGCACGCCCATCGACTGCGGATGAAAATGCCGCGCGTCCAGTGGGTCTCGGGTGGCAGACGGGCCGGACGCCGCCTGCCGTCCGCCCCGGTCCCTCAGCTGGGGAGACGCGACCCGCACCCGATGCCGGGAAGGTGGTGGATGCCCGCCCCGCCGAATCCGAGGATGACGAAGGCGACCGCCGGTCGGCACCCGTGAGAAACCACTCCGATGGTGCCGCGCAAACCGGTGGGGCCCGGCCCGCGAGCCGTCCTGCTGCCGCGGGGAAATGGGATCTCGTGCGGCTGCCCGGCCATCCCGCGCCCGACCGGGAGTCCGAAGACGATGTCGGCCGAGTTCGGTCGCCCGGCTGGCTGGAGGAGCCGGTGCCCGGCGCGAATCGGCTGCACCGCCTCGTGCCCGAACGGTTCCGGGGTCTGCGGCTCGATCCGGGGCGTTACGAGGTCCGTACGCTCGCGCTTGTCGGCCTTGCCGCGATGGTCGTCGCCGGGGTGGTCGTGTTCCGCGAACGCCCGATCGCTCACACGGTGCCGCCGTTGCCGATCGGACAGAGCGTCGCCTTGGCGACATCCAGTGCTGCCACCACGAGCGCGGCCGGAGCGCCACCGCGAGCAGTCGATCCCGGCCCGCCGACGACGGAATTGGTCGTCAGCGTGGTCGGCCTGGTCCACCGCAGCGGTTTGGTTCGTCTCCCCGACGGTTCGCGTGTCGCCGACGCGCTCGCCGCGGCGGGCGGCCCGAGTGAAGGCGCGGACACCACCGGCCTGAATCTGGCGCAGCGGCTGTCGGATGGCGATCAAGTGCAGGTCGGTCCGGCCGCGCCGAGTTCGGGCGCGTCGCAGCAGGGCAGCGGCACGATCGGCGCAGGCGGGCGCCCATCCACCGGGTCCGCCGCCGCGCCGAGCCGTCCGTCGAGCCCGGCGGGCCGGATCGACCTCAACACTGCCTCCGAAGCCGAACTCGATGCTCTCCCCGGTGTGGGGCCGGTCACCGCACGCGCGATCATCAACTGGCGTACCACCAATGGTCGTTTCAGCACGATCGAGCAACTCGGTGAAGTCGAGGGCATCGGCCCCGCCCGCTTGGCGCGGCTGCGTGATCTGGTGCGGGTATGAACGCCGCCGGGTTGCTCGAACTGGTTCGCCGGAAGCTGGGTGCCGATACGGAATCGTCCATGGCCCGCCCGCCCGCCGGAGCCGTGCGAGGTTCGGGGGAGGGCGTCGCGTCGGAGGAGCCCGGCGTCGTTCAGGCACTCGACGCTCGCCTGCTGCCCGCCGCTTTGTGCTGCTGGGGTGCGACCATCGTGGCGGTGGCGGCAGGGTGGCGGGCCGGGATCGCGCTGGCGATCGCGTTGACGGTCTCGGCCATCGGGTTGTGGGTGTTGCTGTTGTGGGTGACCGCGCACCGCGGCGAACGCCGACGAGCGGTGGCGGTGGTTGCGCTCGCCGCCGTGGTGCTCGGCGCGGGGTTCGCGGCCGCGGCGGCATGGCGGGAACATCGCGTGGCGACCCATCCGCTGCGGGCTTCGTCCGGGCAGTCGGTGCGCGTGGTGGTCATTCCGACAGACGATCCGAAACCGCTGCGCGCCAAGGTCTCCGGCGCGGACCGTCAATGGGTGGTACGGGCGGATCTGCGCGAGTACCGACGCGGCGGGGTGACGGTACGTGCCGGTGGCGCGGTGGTCGTCCTGGCTTCCGGTGCGGAGTGGGGTGACTTGTCGCCGGGCGGGCCGGTCGAGTTCCGGGCCAGGGTGGAGATGCCGCGCCGATCCGACCTCACCGTCGTCACGCTGCACGCGCAGGGCGCGCCCACTGCCGCCGGACCGCTGCCGTGGTGGCAGCGCGCCGCCGATACGGTGCGCGCCGACTTCGCGGCCTCGGCGACGCGAGCCCTGCCGGCCGACGCCGCAGGGCTGCTGCCAGCGCTGGTGGTCGGCGATACCTCGGCGTTGCCCGAACAGGTGCGCGAGGATTTCAAGATCGCTGGGCTGCAACACCTGACAGTGGTCAGCGGCGCGAATTTCACCATCTTGCTCTCGGTGGTGTTGCTCGTCGTACGCCTGCTGACGCTCGGCCCGCGCGGTGCTACGGCCGTCGCCGCCGTGGCGCTGCTGATGTTCATCGTCGTCACTAGGCCGGACCCGAGCGTGCTGCGCGCCGGTGCGATGGGCGCGATCACCCTGCTCGCCGTGCTCACCGGCCGTCGTAAACAGGCGCTGCCCGCGTTGTGCGCCGCGATCATCGCGTTGCTAGCCCTTTGGCCAGGGCTCGCCGTCGACGCGGGGTTCGCGTTGTCGGTCGTCGCGACGGGTGGCCTGATCCTGTTGGCGCCGAGCTGGGCCGACTGGTTGCGCGCCAGGGGATGGTGGCGGGTGCCCGCCGAGACAGTGGCCGTGTCCGCCGGGGCGTTCGTGGTCACGACGCCGATCATGATCGCGCTCACCGGACAGCTCAGCCTGGTCGCCGTCCTCGCGAACGTGCTGGTCGCGCCGGTCGTCGCGCCGATCACCGTCGCGGGGGCAGCCGGTGCCGCGCTGTCGAGCCTGTGGTCGCCGCCGGCCGACTTGGCGCTGCGCTGCGCGGCACCGCCGCTGTGGTGGCTGTTGTGGGTGGCCCGCCACGCGGCCGCGCTGCCCGGCGCGTCCGTCGCGGTCCCGGGTGGCCTGGCGGGAGGTCTGATCGCGAGTGCCGTCGTGGTGGGCGTGATCGCGGCATTGCGTGTTCGCCCGGTGCGGCGGATCGCCGCCGCGGTCGTGGTCGGCGTCGCGGTGGTCCTGGTCCCGGTGCGGCTCTGGCACCCCGGCTGGCCGCCGACCGGCTGGGTCCTCGCGGCGTGCGACGTCGGCCAAGGTGACGGCCTCGCGTTGTCGGTCGGTCCCGGCGCCGCCGTGGTCATCGATGTCGGGCCGGATCCGCGCCCGATCCGGACCTGCCTGGATCGTTTGCGCGTCGCGCGCATCCCGCTGCTGATCCTCACCCATCCGCACGCGGATCACATCGACGGGCTCGCCGGCGCGCTGCACGGCCGCGCGGTCGACGCGATCGCCGTCGGCGTCCACGAGCTCGACGTGCTCGCGCCACCCGCACACGATCGGTCGACGCCCGAAGCGGGGCTCGGATGCGCTTCCGTGCCCGCCACCGCACCGGCCGCGGAGGTGTACCGGCTCAGCGGGTTCGCGAAAGGTCATGCCCGGAACGACCGAATCGTTTCGTTCGGCCGACGAGATGCGCGAAGCCGGTTGCCGGGCAGCCACGATCGCGCCGCTCCCGTGCTGGGACACGCGCAAATCGATTGTCGGCCAGTCGGATACGGGGTGCGGAGCCATGCGCGTCCATCGGGTGACGCGCATGCCGCTGCCTCCGGTCTCACGCAGGTCGCGGCCATCGCCAGGAGCGCGGGAGTGCCGCTGCTGGAATTGTCGGCCGGACATGTTCTGAGTTTCGGGTCGATCGAACTGGAGGTGCTCGCACCGGCAAGGAACGGTCCGCGACCGGTCCGGGGCGCGGAAACCGACGGCGCCAACGACCGTTCGGTGGTCGTCACCGCTCGCACGCCCGCGGGCAGGATTCTGCTCACCGGGGACATCGAGGCCACCGCGCAGCGGGCTCTGATGCACGCCGGAATTCCCATCCAGGCGGAGATCCTCAAACTTCCGCACCACGGATCACGCACCACCACAAAGGAATTCCTCGACGCGGTGCGTCCGCGTCTGGTGCTGGTGAGCGTCGGCGCGGACAACGCCTTCGGGCATCCCGCCCCCACCGTCCTCGCGGACTTGTCGGCCCTCGGCGCGACGGTGGTACGCACGGACCTGGACGGCGACATCGTGGTCTCGGCCGGAGGCGGCCACTTGCGTATGACGAGTTCGCGATGACCGGCGGATCACGCGTGCCGCGACTGCCCCTGGCCGGGGTGAGGTGTCGGTCATGGACCGTAGGATCGGGCTGTGGACGAGCGCGGCGAATGGAGCAAGGCGGCAGAGCCATCGAGCACGATGCCCTCCGGCGACGAGGAGGCGCCGTCGTGAGCGAGCGGCCTGCGCCCGTGCATTTGGTGCTCGGGGAAGAGGAACTGCTGATCGAGCGGGCGCTGGGCGCGCTCACCGCGCAGGTGAGGGCGTTGGCTCCGGACCCGGACGCGGTGCCGGTCGATCGCCTGCGCGCGGGGGACGCGAGTACCGCGGAGCTGGCCGAACTGCTGAGCCCCTCGTTGTTCGCCGAGGACCGGGTGATCATCCTCGAGGCGGCGGCCGAGGCGGGTAAGGACGCGGTCGCGGTGATCACCGAGGCATCGCAGAGCCCGCCCGAGGGTGTGTTGCTGGTCGTTGTGCACTCCGGTGGCGGACGGGCCAAGGCGCTCGCGCCCGCGCTGCAGAAAGCCGGTGCCGTCACCCACGACTGTGCCAAATTGACCAAGGCCGCCGAGCGCGTCGAGTTCGTGCGCGGTGAGTTCCGCAACGCCGGAGTGCGGGTGTCCGGCGAGGTCGTCCAAGTGGTGCTGGAAGCGGTGGGCTCGGACCTGCGTGAGCTGGCCGCGGCGTGCGGGCAGCTGGCCGCGGACACCGGAGGGAAGATCGATGTCGCGGCCGTGCGCCGCTACTACTCGGGCAAGGCCGAGGTCTCCGGGTTCGACGTGGCCGAACTCGCGGTGGCCGGGGATCGCCCCGGTGCGATGGAGGCGCTGCGCTGGGCGAACGACCGCGGCGTTCCGCATGTCCTGCTCGCCGACGCGCTCGCCGACTCGGTGCACACCATCGCGCGCGTCGGTTCGGCCGGCCGCGGTGACCCGTTCAAGCTGGCCCAGCAGCTCGGCATGCCGCCGTGGAAGGTGAAGAAAGCGCAAGCCCAGGCCCGCAACTGGACCCCCGCGACCATCGGCTCCGCCCTCCAGGTGGTCGCGACCCTCAACGCCGACGTGAAAGGCGGCGCCGCCGACGCGGGATACGCGCTGGAACACGCCCTTACCCGAATCCTCGATCTGCACGGCGCGAGCTGATCCGGGTCCGGTCGACCCGTTCCAACGCGTTCGCCGGAGCACACGCTTCAGAGGGTTCAGCCTCGGTCCTGGTTCCCGCTGGGGCAACGCCATGCGGGGCTGGTCACCACCCAACTCGGCAGGTACCCATGCACGGCGGACGGCAGCTCGCCGGAGACCGGCCGCGCCGCCGATCAGGTGTGACCCGATGCGGCGGTGCGGGTCTCGCTTCGCACCGCCGCATCGGATCGACGCTCAGACGCGCCCTTCGATCTTCAGGTCGCCGAAGGTGACGCTCTGGGTCATGGGCCGGTTGAGGAATTCGTGCGGGAATCCGAGATCCACCGCACTGGCCTGTTCCAGCCTGTCGAGCTGGGTGGCGTCGAACTCCACGTCGAGGGCGCCGAGGTTGTCCTCCAGTTGCGCCGCCGTGCGCGCGCCGATGATCGGCGAGGTGACTCCGGGCTCGCGCAGCGTCCAGGCCAGCGCGACCTGCGAGGGTGTCTTGCCTATCTCGTCCGCGACCTGCTTCACGACGTCGGCGATGGCGAGGCCGCGTTCGGTGAGCGAGCCGTTGGCGGCGGCCACGTTCTTGCGGCTGCCTTCGGGCGAACCGTCCGCCTGGTGGTCGAGGTCGGCGCGGCTGTACTTGCCGGTGAGCACACCGCTGGCCAGCGGTGACCACGGAATCACACCGAGGCCCAGTTCGCGCGCCATCGGGATGAGGTCGCGCTCGACGGTCCGCTCGATCAGGCTGTATTCGATCTGCAGCGCGATCAGCGGCGACCAGCCGCGCAGGTCCGCGATGGTCTGCATCCGGGCGATCTGCCAGGCGGGCGCGTCGGAGATGCCGACGTAGAGCACTTTGCCCGAGCGCACGAGATCGTCCATACCGCGCAGGATCTCCTCGACGGGGGTCAGGAAATCCCAGGCGTGCAAGTAGAGCAGGTCGATGTAGTCGGTGTTCAGCCTGCGCAGGCTGGCCTCCACCGAGCCGACCATGCTCTTGCGGTGGTTGCCACCGGAATTCGGGTCACCCGGACGGCGCAGCATAGTGTATTTGGTGGCCAGCACCAAGCTTTCGCGGTTGTCCGCGGTGAATTCGCCGAGCAGTTGCTCGGAGGTGCCGTTGGTGTACTGGTTGGCCGTATCGATGAAGTTGCCGCCGCGCTCGACATAGGTGTCGAAGATCTTGCGGGCTTCGTCCCGGTCCGCGCCCCAGCCCCAATCGGCGCCGAAGGTCATGGTTCCCAGGGACAGGGGTGACACCCGAAGGCCCGAGCGGCCGAGCAGCCGGTAGGTGTCGAGGGTGCGAGCTCCGGACATGTCCAGCTCCTTGTATTTTCGCGATGTCTCGTTGCCGGAAGCCAGTCTTCAGCGCCGCGCGAGGACCAGTAAGGGAAGCTTCATCCTGGGAAAGCCAGTCCTAGGCAGCCGTAGGATCGACGGTGATGAGCACCGTGCACCCCACACAGCGCCGCGACCTCACCTCCGGTGGCGGCAGCCCGCGTAATCACGCCGGACCCGGGAGCGGCGCGGAGTCGGCCCAGCGCCGCGATCCCAGGCCTGGCAGCGGCAGCCCGCGTAATCACGCCGGACCCGGGAGCGGCGCTGATTCGACCCAGCGCCGCGACCTCGGGTCCAGCGGCGGGAGTTCGCGCACGCGCGCGGGGTCCGGCAGCGGCGCGGATCGAGTGCAGGAGATGGCCGCCTTCTTGCGGGCTCGCCGGGAGCGGCTGACGCCGGAGGATCTCGGCTTGCCGCAGCGCAAGCAGGCGCGCCGGACGCCGGGGCTGCGCCGGGAAGAGGTGGCCGAACTGGCAGGCGTGAGCACCGACTACATCGTGCGGCTGGAGCAGGGGCGGGGGCTGCGGCCGTCGGTGGACGTGCTGAACGCGCTGGCGCGGGCCCTGTGCTTGAACGACGACGAGCGCGCCTACCTGTTCGATCTGGCGCGACAGCGGCAGCCGGACAGCGGCAAGCCGAGCACGGTGCCCGCGCCCGCACTGGCCATGCTGGTGCGCGATCTGTCCCCGCTGCCCGCGATGCTGGTCAACCACCGCTACGACATCCTGGCCTGGAATCGGGAGATGGCGGCGTTGATCACGGACTTCGGCGCGCTGCCGGAGCGGCAGCGCAACTCCATGTGGTTGTGCCTGCTCGACCCGGGCATGCGAGATTTCTATGTCGAGCGGGAGCGCATCATCCGGGAGGGCATCGCGGATCTGCGCGCGGCATGGGCCGCGCATCCGGAGGACCGGGCGCTGGCCGACCTGATCGCCGAGTTCACCGCCCACAGCGCGGAGTTCGAGCAGGCATGGGCCCGCCACGACGTCCGCGTGCAGGGACGGGGGAACAAGCCGCTGCGGCATCCGGTGGTGGGTCCGCTGGTCGTCAGCTACGAGGTGCTCATACCCGTGCAGGATCCCGACCAGCGGATCGTCATCTACCGCGCCGCCGACGCGGACTCCCAGACGGCGCTCGACCGGCTCACCGCCGACCTGGATACGCGGTGACCGGGGCTATTCCGTGGAGGTCAGAATCAGCTCGCCGTCGTCGTCCGCGTCTTCGTAGCGGCCTTCCCACTCCTCGTAGGCGGGCACGTCCTCGTCCCGCGTGACGATCCACTCCAACGAGTAACCGCCGTCGTCGTCGGGAACCAGCACATTCTCGATCTTCAGTCCGAATCCGAGCACCTCGGCCGCGCGGATCACGTCCGGCAGGTCCTCGGCGCGAACGACCGTCTGATTGGCATACACGGTTACCATGCGCGGAATGGTAGCTGGAACCTCCGACACAGCGCGGGCCGAATCTCGAAACAGCAGCTGAAACGGCGTGGGAGCCAGATTGCTGTCCGGGCACGACAAAAGCCGCCGTGGTCATCGAGGCCACGACGGCTGCGTCACACCACGAGTGCGGTACCGGCGCGCGGTACCGGGTGAATCAGAGCTTGTTGTAAGCCAGCGACAGGGCCGACTTCTTGTTGGCGGCCTGGTTGGCGTGGATGACGCCCTTCGAGGCGGCCTTGTCCAGCTTCCGGCTGGCGAACTGAAGGCGCGCGGCGGCGGCTTCCTTGTCACCGGCGGCAGCCGCCTCGCGGAAGCTGCGGATGGCGGTGCGCAGCGCGGACTTGACCGACTGGTTGCGCTTGCGCGCTTCCTCGTTGGTGCGGATCCGCTTCAGCTGGGACTTGATGTTGGCCACGCCGGTTCCTCGTGTTCCTGTCTGGTAGGTCTGTCCTGGGAAAGTTCGTCGAGCGCGCGACATACCCGAATGGAACGGGTAACGCAGCGCCGAAGGTCGAGGTTACCAGTCACCGTTCGGCACGCGAAATCCGACACCGGACCCGCCCCGGTCGATACCGGACACGGCACCGCGCTGGCTTCCCTGGCGACCGGCGAGTTCCACCCGCGAATCCGGCTGCGGGGATCGGCACGACGGTCTCCGGGCGAGAGTACGCCCGCGTCGAGGCATGGACCGGCGCGTGGTCGGGCTCACGGCCCGGCCGGCGCACGCAGGCGCCGAGCAGCACGTGTCCGTCGGGGTGGGCCGTCGCTACGCGATACGCCGCCGCTGAAGGGCCTCTTGTCGGGCGGCGGTTCGACCGGCCCCGAAGTCGTTGTAGAGATCACACGACTCGCGTAGCGTCCTCCTAGCAACCGTTGCTTTCGAGCGGCTGGCGTTGCCGAAGCGGTACCACGACTCGTCCGAGTACATGTCTGGAACGCGGAAGGTGGACAGATGTCTCCAACGGCCCAGGAAGTAGTCGAAGAGGCTGTCGAGAACAAACCGGTTCCCGAGAGCAAGAAATGGGGCGCGGAGGCGCTCGGCACCTTCGTCCTGGTGATCGGCGGTGTCGGCACCGCGGTGCTGGCGGGGGAGAAGGTCGGTCCGCTGGGCATCGCGCTCGCTTTCGGCCTGTCGCTGATGTTTCTCGTCTATTCGATCGGGCCGATTTCGGGCTGCCACGTGAACCCGGCGGTGACCGTGGGGCATCTGCTGCTCGGCCGGATCAGCGGCGTGTCCGCGGCGGGGTACGTGATCTCGCAGCTGATCGGCGGGCTCCTCGCCGGTCTCGTGTTGTTCGCGCTGGCCAAGAACCTGCCGTCGTACGACCGGTCGGTCGACGGCCTCGCCGCGAACGGGTGGGGCAAGCACAGTCCATCGGCGATTCGGGGGCCGCTGGGCGAGGTGGTGGTGCAGAACGGGTTCGGCATCGCCGCCACGATCATCGTCGAGGTGATGCTCACGGCGCTGCTGGTCTTCGTCGTGCTGTCCTCCACCGATCAGCTCTCCGACGTGCCGCTGGCCGGCCTGTCCATCGGCGCCACGCTGGCGGTGATCAACCTGGTGGCGATTCCGGTGGACTACGCCTCGGTGAACCCGGCACGCAGCCTCGCCGTGGCGCCCTACCAGGACGGCGCGATGGGGCAGGTCTGGGCGTTCATCGTGTTCCCGCTGATCGGCGGCGCACTCGGCGCGCTGCTGTACGGCCTGCTGTTCGGCCGTTCCCGCGAAATGATCTCCTGACGAAGGCGTTCGGCCCCGGTCACTCGGCCGGGGTCGATCACTGTGGCTGGGCGGTCAGCTCGCGGTGCGCTCCTGCGGTGCGGTGCACACCAAGGTGACCAGCGCCGGGATCGGGAAGAGCAGCAGGAAGAGGTTGGGCACCCACCACAGCGGACTGAAATCGCCGCGCAGTGTCCAGAACGCGATGGCTTGCAGCCCCGCCACACTGGTCAGGGTCAGCGAGACGGTCATCAGGGTGCGCCAACCGGGCGAGCGGCACAGGCTCGCCAAGCCGGTGGCGCTCGCGGCGAGGTCGAGTACGACGAACGAGTAGTTCCAGTCGCTGAGGATCGGGTCGGTGTAATCCTTGTATGCCCATTCGGGCGGAATCACCTGGGCGAACGCGATCGCCCAGTAGAGCAGGAAACCGACGTCGGTGATCAGCATGGCGATCTTGGTCGGTCCGAGCACGCGTGCCATGGCCTGCCTCAGTGCCAGGCGTATTCGGCGCAGAGCCGGTGGGCGACCAGATCGAAGGTCTTGCGGGGCAGGATCGCGCCTTCGCGGCGGATGCCCGCCTCGGGCACGTCGAGCACCCGATCGAGCCGCACCCAGCTGGGGCGGTTGTCGTGGTCCCAGGACCCGCTGCCGATGCCGATCCAGTTGCGGTCGTAGGCGCGTTCCGGGTTCGACGACAGCATCAGCCCCAGCAGCGTGCGACGGTCCCGGCCCACCACCAGCACCGGCCGGTCCTTGCCGTTGCTCGGGTCTTCTTCGAACGGCACCCAGGTCCAGACGATCTCTCCGGGATCGGCACGGCCGTCCAGTTGCGGCGAGTAGACGATCTGCCGCGCCCGCTCGGCGGTCGGGACCGGCGTCGACGCGGCGGGCCGCACCGTGACGCCCACGGCCGTGCGCCGCTGGGCCAGCGACCCCACCAGCCGGTCGACCAGCCGGGGACCCTGCTGCTTGACCATCTTGGGCCCCTGTTGCTTAGCGATGAGACCGATCTGCTTGCCGAGGGTGTTCCAACTTCGGGCCATCTCAGGAGGATAACGGCGCACCCGCCGCATATCACCCGCGTGGGATGCGTTGTGTCGCGGGGGCCATTCGTCTGCGAGCGAGCTATGGACGCGGATGTGCCCGCCGATCCGGGACCGACCGGACATGTCCGGCTCCCTGCCCGTCGGCAAGGTACGCCGAGACCGAGCGCGATGAACGCAGCGGAGGACGGCGCGGCGCGCCCGACGGTGGCGACGGTGCGGGCGGTGACATCTTCGAAGCGTGGCCTCAGCGCATTCTTCGCGCAATGCGCAGGCACAGTAATCGCTGACCATGAGCGGTCGCGCAGGGCGCAGCATCGCACCGCGACCGTCGCGGCGCACTTCATGTCTGACTGCCCGAAGCGTCTGCGACGGATCCACTGGCTCATCCCCAGCCGTCACAGGCTCAGCCGCGTCCGTCCATTCGCCCCGGGTAAAGGAAGGATCCGCAGCTCGATCACACTCTCGACCCGCCAGGGTGCGAGTCTTACGAGCACCGTTCGCGGCCCGGCTCGTGTCCGAGTGGGCGAAGCGCATGCGACGTAGTCGCGAGTCTCGCCCGCTCGGGCGCGAGCCATGAGGGGGCCGCGAACACGCAGCGCCGAAGGCGCTGCAAAAACTGGCAGAGCACCATGGGACGATAGACGGCAGTTTGCCGATACCCATGAGGAGTGGAGTGCCCGCCAGCTTCGCCGACACGACGTTCACCGATCCCGCCCGGATCCGGAACTTCTGCATCATCGCGCACATCGACCACGGCAAGTCGACGCTGGCCGACCGGATGCTGCAACTGACCGGTGTGGTCGAAGAGCGGCAGATGCGTGCGCAGTATCTGGACCGGATGGATATTGAGCGCGAGCGCGGCATCACCATCAAGGCCCAGAACGTGCGGCTGCCCTGGACCCCCAGGACGGGGGAGCACGCGGGCACCGATTTCGTGCTGCACCTCATCGACACACCCGGCCACGTCGACTTCACCTACGAGGTGTCGCGCGCCCTGGAGGCATGCGAGGGCGCGATCCTGCTGGTCGACGCCGCGCAGGGCATCGAGGCGCAGACGCTGGCCAACCTGTACCTGGCGCTGGAGAAGGATCTGACGATCATCCCGGTGCTGAACAAGATCGACCTGCCCGCCGCGGACCCGGAGCGCTACGCCGCCGAGCTGGCGCACATCGTCGGCTGCGATCCGTCGGACGTGCTGCGCGTCTCCGGCAAGACGGGCGAGGGCGTGGCCGATCTGCTCGACCAGGTGATCGCCCAGGTGCCGCCGCCGGTCGGCGAGGCGGACGCGCCCGCCCGCGCGATGATCTTCGACTCGGTCTACGACACCTACCGCGGCGTGGTCACCTACGTCCGTGTGGTGGACGGCAAGCTGACTCCGCGCGAGAAGATCAAGATGATGTCCACCGGCGCGACCCACGAGCTGCTGGAGATCGGCATCGTCTCGCCCGAGCCGAAACCGACCCAGGGGCTCGGCGTCGGCGAGGTCGGCTACCTGATCACCGGCGTGAAGGACGTGCGCCAATCCAAGGTCGGCGACACGGTGACCGGCGCGCGCGGCGGCGCGACCGAACCGCTCACCGGCTATCGCGAGCCGCGCCCGATGGTGTACTCCGGCCTGTATCCGGTGGACGGCTCCGACTACCCGGACCTGCGCGACGCGTTGGAGAAGTTGCAGCTCAACGACGCCGCCCTGACCTACACGCCGGAGACCTCGGTCGCGCTCGGGTTCGGCTTCCGCTGCGGCTTCCTCGGCCTGCTGCACATGGAGATCACGCGCGAACGCCTGCAGCGCGAGTTCGACCTCGACCTCATCTCGACGGCCCCGAACGTGGTGTACCGGGTGGAGATGGAGGACGGCGTCGAGCACGTCGTCACCAATCCCTCGTACTGGCCCGAAGGCAAGGTTCGCAATGTCTACGAGCCGGTGGTGAAGTGCACCATCATCGCGCCGAGCGAGTTCATCGGCTCGATCATGGAGCTGTGCCAGTCCCGCCGCGGCGAGCTCGGCGGCATGGACTACCTGTCCGAGACCCGCGTCGAGCTGCGCTACACCATGCCGATGGCGGAGATCATCTTCGACTTCTTCGATTCGCTGAAGTCACGCACCCGCGGTTACGCGAGCCTCGACTACGAGGAGGCGGGCGAGCAGGAATCGCAGCTGGTGAAGGTGGACATCCTGTTGCAGGGCGAGGCGGTGGACGCGTTCAGCGCGATCGTGCACCGCGACGCCGCCCAGGCCTACGGCCACAAGATGACCACCAAGCTGCGCGAGCTGATCCCCCGCCAGCAGTTCGAGGTGCCCATCCAGGCCGCGATCGGGTCGAAGATCATCGCCCGCGAGAACATCCGCGCCATCCGCAAGGACGTGCTGGCCAAGTGCTACGGCGGTGACATCAGCCGCAAGCGCAAGCTGCTGGAGAAGCAGAAGGAAGGCAAGAAGCGGATGAAGACGATCGGCCGCGTCGACGTCCCGCAGGAAGCCTTCGTGGCCGCGCTGTCCTCGGACGCCGCTTCGGACAAGCCGAAGGACAAGAAGTAGGCGGCTAGCCCGCCGCGCGCAGCCGTACGCGCAGGCGGGCGCCGCCCATCGGGCTCTCGTCGAGTTCGGCGGTGCCGGAATGCAATTCGGCTTGCTGACGGACCAGGGCCAGGCCGAGGCCCGAGCCGGGGGAACCGGGGCCCTTGACGAAGCGGTCGAAGGCGTCGCCGCGCAACGCCTCGGGGATGCCGCGACCGTCGTCGTCCACATAGATCTCCACGATGTCCTCCGGGCCGGATCGTGCGCTGACGGTGACGGTTCCGGCCTTGCCGTGTTGCACGGCATTGGCGACGGCATTCGTGACGATGAGCATGACGCCGCCCGGTAGACCGGTCACCGTGATCGGTGGGCATTCGGCGAGTTCGACCCGCACCCCGGGATGCCCGCGCCGCGCGTCGTGCACCGCGCGGTCGAGGGTGTCGCAGAGGTCGAACGGCTCGAAGACGTCCGGTTCGGTGAGTTCGCCGACCGCGAGGCGTTCCAGATCGGTCAGCGTGTTCTCGATCTGCCGCTCGGCGAAGAGGATCTCGGACAGGATCACGCCGCGCTGCTGTTCCGGAATCTCTTTGGTGGCAAGTACTTGCAGGTCGGTGCGCAACGCGGTGAGCGGCGTGCGCAACTCGTGCGCGCAGACCGCGGCGAAGTCGCGTGCGCCGGTCAGCGCCCGTTGGGTGGCGCGGTGGGCGGCTTCCAGCCGGGCGAGCATGCGGGTGATCGCGTCGGAGAGTTCCTCGGCTTCCCGCGCGCCGCGGCCGGACAGCGGCGGCAGTTTCTCCAACGTGTCGATGCGGTGGGTGGCGTCGGCGAGACGACGCAACGGGCGTGCGGCGAACCCGGCCAGGAACCAGCCGAGCAGGGCGGCCAGCAACGCGCCCGCCGCGCCGATGCCGAGCCCGATGCGCTGGCTGCGATGTATAGCCGCCTCCACGACGTCGCGGTCGGGATCGAGCGCGACCAGCACGCCGGGCAGCCCGTCGACCCGGGCGATCGCCGCGTCGGCGGGCGCCACGGGTCCGCGCGCGTCGGCGGACCCCTGCTCGGGAGACAGCGTGGCCGCGGACGGCGGAACAGGTTGCGCGGGCGCGGCTTCACGCGGCGCGGCGACCCGCACCGCCATCGACGAGACGGTCTCGTCCAGCTGACGTTCACCGGTGGCGCCGAGCAGGGTGGCGAAAGTGATCGTCAAGGTGAGCGCGACCAGTGCCGCGACCACCCCCGACACGACCGCTACCCGGGTGCGCAGCGACGGCGATCCGCTCATGGTTCCTCCCGGAGGACGAAGCCGACGCCGCGCACGGTGTGGAGTACCCGGGGCACGCCGTCCGCCTCCAGCTTGCGCCGCAGGTAGGAGACGAAGACGTCGACGACATTGGTGTCGGTGGGGAAGTCGTAACCCCACACTGCGGACAGGATCTGCTCGCGGTCGAGCACGATCCCGATGTGCTCGGCGAGCAGGGCGAGCACCTCGAATTCACGTTTCGTCAACTCCACCGGCCTGCCCCCGGCCAGCACGCGGCGTCCGGCGGGGTCGATCCGCACCTGCCCGACCGTGCGCGCCTGGTCGGGGCGGTCCAGCGGTTTACGCCTGCGTCGCAGCAGCGCGTTCAACCGCGCGACCAGCTCGCCGAGATCGAACGGCTTGGTGAGGTAGTCGTCGGCTCCGCGTTCCAGGCAGGCGATCCGGTCGCTGACCGCGGTGCGCGCGCTGAGCACACAGATCGGGATATCGTCGCCCATCGCCCGCAGCGCGGTGACCACGCCGACACCGTCGAGTTCGGGCATGTTGACGTCGAGCACCATCGCGTCGGGCGTAGTGGCGCGGACCATGCTCAGGGCCTCGGCGCCGTCGGTCGCGGTGACGACCTCGAAATCGGAGAGCTCCAGTCCCCGCCGCAGCGACGCGAGGACGCGAACCTCGTCGTCCACGACCAAGATTCGATGTCCGGCCATGAGGTCAATCTAATCCCACAGTCTGAGATCGTGGTGTCGGCTGCGCCCGCGGTGCGCGATGCGCGGGACCGGAAAGTGAGGCATTGGCCACGGCGCAAACTTGTAACGGACGTGTCGGACGGTGTGCAGACGTGGATCGTCGCGATGCGGCCGAGTGGAAGTCGATATGGGCCGATAGTCGTCCGGTAGATACGTTCGCGTCCCGGCCAACTCGGCATCCATGCCGCCGAACGGCTGATTCGTCGAATTCCTCGATGGAGAGCAAATCCTCGGCACTCCGTCGGCAACTCTCAGAGTTCCTTTAGTTCTTGCCGCCGCGCACTCGCCACGTTTCGATCAGGCCTGGTGACGGTGTCTATTCGAGACTGTGTGCGGTCGGGGAGGCCGTCGGAAATGGGGCTTCCGATCCGGCAAATCGGATGGCAGGGTTGTGTTGCCCGCCACAGTCGCATTCTCTCCAGTCCTGGAGAATGTGACAGGGGAGTATTCCCGAAATACTGTTGGGTGATCTTCACTCTCGGTCGGACCGGCGTGGTGAGGATGCTGAACAACCGAGAGTGGAGCTTTTATGACGCGTGATCTGCCCTTCGACGGCGACACCGAAGAGGCCGACCGCGCGGGCGACACCGCCTACCGTGTGGCCACCGGCGTCGCACGGGTCGCGCGGGCGGGCGCCTATGTCACCGGCGGCGCGCTGGTGGCCGCCAACGGCGGCGGCGTCCCCGCACAGCCCGGCGAATCCCGTCTCGACAGCTGGCACACCGGCTGGGCGCACAGCACCGATCCCGATCCCGACCAGCCGAGCCCGGTGATCACGTTCCCTGACCCGGTCGTCGAGCCCGCGCCGTTCTCGCATGGCTCGAATGTCCCGGTGGCGCACGGAAACTTGGTGCCAGGACCGGGCAATCCCGCGCCCGGGTTCGCCCTCCCCGGCACCGGCGCGGGCCCCGCCGGGTCGCTGCCCACGCTCCCCGGCGAGTACAGCGGCACCGACGCCGGCATGCCACTGCCGACGCTGGCCGGCGAGTCCGGCGCGCAGCAGGGGATGCAGCTGCCGACGCTGCCCGGCGAGTCGGGCGGCCACGGGACGCAGCTGCCCGGACACTCCGGCGGCGGCGTCCCCGGACTCGGCGGGATCCCCGGCATGGACGGGGATGCCGGGAGCGGACTGTCCATCCCGGGGACCGACGGTCACGTGTCCAACGGTTTCTCGCTGCCCGGCGTCCGGCCCGACGCCGCGAACGATCTCGACGCGCCCGGCGGGCACGGGTTCGGCCTGCCCGGCCACGGACTCGGCCAAGCCGGGCACGGCTTCGGCCTGCCCGGCGCGAACGGCTTCACCGCGCCCGGCTCCACCGTCTTCGACCTGCCCGGCAACAGCGGCGCCGGTGCGGCGCACGCGGCGGGCGATCCGTTCGACGGCGTCGGTCAGGGCGGCGATCTCGGGATGTTCGTCGGCACCCAGTGGTCGGTCGACTTCGGGGTCGGCCCGAACGGGATCTACTTCACCTCCGAGATGAAGGTCGACGCCGCCGTTGGGCACGTCGGCGATCAGCTCGACGAATTCACCGACTATCTGGCCGACGGCATCCATCTGCCGGACGGCACCGCCAGCGCGGCCGCCCAGCCGAACGCGCTGAGCCAAGGCCCTTCCGGACTGCTCGGTGGGCTCACGTCATCGGGCGCGTCCGCCACGCAGTCGTCGGCGGCCTCCGGCGTCGCGCAGTCCGCGTCGGCGGCCGGTGCACCGACGGCATCGAGCGTCGCGCAGCCGCTGGCGGCCTCGGCGTCCGTCGCCCCCGTGAGTGCGGTCGCGCCGGTGGCCCCCGCCGCCACGGCGCCCGCGCCCGCACCCGCGGCGGTCGCCGCGGCACCGGTGGTCGCGGCCACCCCGCTGCAGACCACGA
This sequence comes from Nocardia sp. NPDC004168, assembly GCF_040610355.1. Classification (NCBI taxonomy): domain Bacteria; kingdom Bacillati; phylum Actinomycetota; class Actinomycetes; order Mycobacteriales; family Nocardiaceae; genus Nocardia; species Nocardia sp. NPDC004168. The sequence continues at coordinate 151,704 of NZ_JBEXME010000003.1, forward strand.
TCCAGCCCGACGCCGCCTCGACCCCGATCGCGAATGTGTTCGCCGCTCCGGAGGGCCCGTCCGTGCTGACCGCTCCCGCGGCGGCCGTCCCCGCGCTGTTCGACGCGGTACGGCCTGCGCCCGTGGTGAAGCCGGCCCCCGGGACCGACCCGCATCCGTCCCACCCGACCCAGTCGCCCGCGTCGACCGTCACCGCGCCGACGACGATCGTCAAGACCACGCCGACGCCGAGCGTTCCCGGCGACGTGACCGTCCCGTCCGCGCCGAAGACGCCGGATCACGACGTCACGAAGCTCCCGGGCGCCACCACGGTGCCGCACGGGGGCGTCACCACCGCTCCGGACGTGCCGACCACCAAGGTCCCTGGCGCGACGGTCACCCAGACCCCGGCGCCGACGCATGCGCCGACCACCCCGGGTGACGACGCGACCTCGCCGGGTGGCGTCACAGGTCGCCCGAGCACCGGTGGCACCTCCAACAGCACCTACCCGACCAACGACGTGCCGACCCACGAACTGCCCACCGGCGACGTACCGACGGTGAGCAGGCCTTCGCAGCCGACGTACGAGGCGCCGGACCAGCCCACCTACAGCGCCCCCGCACAGGCGCCCACCGTCGAGCCGCACGCCCCGTCCGCGCCGACCTACACCGCCCCGGTACCCACCCAGGCGCCGATCAAGCCGCAGGTGATCGACCCGAAGCCGCACGGCATCTCGGCGCCGCTGGCGCTCGACCACCCGGCCGACACCGTCTACGCGGTCGCCGACTACACCTACGACCACTCCGCACTGGCGCTGTCCTCGGGTGGCAGCCTCTCGGGTGCGCTGCTGCCGGAGTCGGGCATAGTGGAAACGCACCATTACGTGTCCGATGTGTCGGACATCTCCCTGATCTAGCAGGGGCGTAGCGGGTTCCGACGACTGCGGAGTGGTCGCAGGGGGCACCTGAACGAAAGTCATCGAGAGTAAGGAGGAGGGTTGTCTGCCGCTGCCGGGCTGAAGGCTGCGACCGTGAAACATCCGGACGCGATGGCCCCGCTCATTCGGATACTCGACGAGCTGCGGGAGACGGCCCGATCCGCGGGACGCGACGACCTCGGCAGCCGACTGAGCATGGTTCGTGCCAGGGTGAGCGATCCCCGGGTACGGCTCGTGGTCGTCGGTCGTCCGAAGAACGGCATGAGCACGCTGGTCAACAGCTTGGTCGGTGCCTCGGTCAGCGCGACGAACAGCGATCTGAGCGTCCCGGTGATCGTCGAGTACGGGCCGGAGCCGACCGCGACGCTGGTGCGGCAGACCGAGCACGGCCGCACCGAACGTCAGTCGGTCGACCCGCTCGATCCCGGTCCAGCGCTGGCCACCCAGGGCGTCGTCCGTGCCGAGTTCACCCAGCCAAGTCCGCTGCTCGCCGACGGTGTCGTGGTGATGGACGCGCCGGGCGCGCTGGGCGACAACCGCACCACCTGGTCGATGATCGCCGCGGCCGACGCCGTGCTCTACGTCGGCGACGCCGGCACCGAGCTGACCGCGGAGCAGATCGCCGAGTTGCAGCGCATCCAGCAGATCTGCCCGACCGTGATCTGCGTGCTGAACAAGATCGACGTGTTCCCGCACTGGTCGCGCACCCAGCAGCGCAACCGGGAACTGCTGGACTCGGCGGGACTCGGCTTCGCGGTGGCCCCGGTCTCCGCGGAACTGCACCGGCAGGCCGGGTTGACCGGTGACTACCAGCGCGACATCGAATCCGGCGTGCCGCAGCTGATCGATCATCTGCGCGACTACGTGGTCGCCCGCGCGGACGCGGTGGCGCTGGAAGCCGCGGTCGGGGACATCCGCCTGGTCTGCGATCACCTCGCGCTGACCCTGCGCACCGAAGCCGAGGCGCTGCGCGACCCGCGACGCCGCGCCGAGATCACCGACCAGCTCGCCCGCGCGCGCGACGAGGCCGATCAGCTGCGCCAGCGCACCGCGAATTGGCAGGTCACGCTCGTCGACGGCGCGACCGAGCTGATGGCCGACATCGAGCACGATCTGCGCCACCGGCTGCGCAGCCTGATCCGCGACGCCGAGGCCGAGATCGCCCAGACCGATCCGGCGCGCCGCTGGAAGGATTTCGCCGCCGATCTGGACGCGCGCATCTGCGAGGCGGTCGAGGAGAACTTCGCCGTGGCGCACTACCGCTCGATGGAGCTGTCCGAGCAGGTGGCCGCCAAGTTCCCGGCCGACAACCGGACCCCACCGCTGCCGGACCTGCGCTTGTCCAACCCCGGTGAGGTGCTCGAGGCGGTGCAGCCGCTGGAGCCCCTCGAGAGCGCGAAAGCCGGGGTCACCCAGCAATTCCTGACCGGTCTGCGCGGTTCCTACGGCGGCATCCTGATGGTCGGTCTGGCCACCAGCCTCCTGGGCATGTCGCTGGTGAACTGGTACTCGGCGGGTGCGGGCGTGCTGCTGGGCGTGAACGCGCTATGGGACGACCGCAAGAGCCGCAAGGTGCGCCGCCGGGCCGAGGCCAAGGTAGCGGTGGCCCGCCTGATGGACGACGTGATCTTCCAGGTCGGCAAGGAGTCGCGTAACCGCTTGCGCGCCGTGCAGCGAGTGCTGCGCGACCACTTCACCGACATCGCGACCGAGGTTTCGCGCGCCGCGGACGACGCGCTGCGCTCGGCCGAGGAGAACTACGGGAAGTACGGCGACCGCAGGCCGGAGCGGATCGCCGACCTCGAGGCGCGGCTCGGCAAACTGCACGCGCTGCGCGAGGAGGCCGACGGACTGGTTCCCGCGTAGACCGTTCCCGGCGTGGGTCAGACCGGATGGCCCTGCGGGGTGTTCGCGGGCTGGAAGCGGCCCGCGTGCCGGGAGCTCTCGGCGCGGATGACGTGGGTCACGGCGTTGATCAGCGCGAGGTGGGTGAACGCCTGGGGGAAGTTACCGAGGTGGCGGCCACTGCGCGGATCGATCTCCTCGGCGTACAACCGCAGGGGGCTGGCGAAGCCGAGCAGTCGTTCGCACAGGTGCCGCGCCCGCTGGATCTCCCCGATCTCGACCAGCGCGGAGACCAGCCAGAACGAGCAGATGGTGAACGCTCCTTCCGTGCCGCTCAGGCCGTCGTCGGTCGTCTCGGTCCGGTACCGCAGCACCAAGCCGTTCTCGGTGAGCCGGTCGGCGATGGCCAGCACGGTCGCGCGCACGCGGTCGTCCTCGGGCGGCAGGAAGCGGGTGAGCACCACCAGCAGCAGCGAGGCGTCCAGCGTGTCGCCGCCGTAGACCTGGGTGAACACGCCTTCTGAGGTGACGCCGTTGGCCAGGACGTCGGCCTTGATCTCCTCCGCGATCGCGTACCACTCTTCGGCGTGCTCGTACTGACCGTGCAGTTCGGCGAGTTTCGCGCCGCGGTCCAGCGCCACCCAGCACATCACCTTGGACGAGGTGAAGTGCTGCGGCTCGCCGCGCACCTCCCAGATGCCCCGGTCGGGCTCCTTCCAGTGCTCGATGGCGGCGTGCACTTGGCGGACCAGTAGCGGCCACAGCGTCTCCGGCACCTGCTGGCGCGACTTCACGTGCAGGTAGACCGCGTCGAGCATGGTGCCCCAGATGTCGTGCTGATCCTGGCTGTAGGCATTGTTGCCGATGCGCACCGGACGGGACTGGTCGTAGCCGCCCAAGTGATCGAGGATGATCTCGTCGAGCTGCCGCTCGCCCCCGATGCCGTAGAGCACCTGCAGCGGGACGGGCTCGCCGTCCTCGCCGGTCGTCGCGTCGTTGAGAAAGGCGAAGAAGTCGTCGGCCTCCCGGTCCAGGCCCAGCGTGTACAGGCCCCACAGCGCGAAGCTGGCATCCCGCACCCAGCTGTAGCGGTAATCCCAATTGCGTTCTCCGCCAGGGGTTTCCGGCAGCGAGGTGGTGGCGGCGGCCATCAGGGCGCCGGTCGGAGCGTAGGTGAGGCCTTTGAGGGTGAGCGCGCTGCGCTGCAAGTAGTTGCGCCACGGGTGATCGGGGAACTTGCCGAGCGTGATCCACTGGCGCCAGCATTCGGTGGTCTGCCACATCTTCTCGGCGGCCTCGCCGAAGGTGCGCGGCGCGGGCAGTTCCGACCAGGTGAGCGCGACGAAGACCTCGTCGCCCTCTTTCATCCTGGTGCGGGCGCGCGCCTCGCGCCCCTCGAGTCCGAGACGCAGATCGGTGGTGAGCACCAGGCTCGGCCCGGCGCTGGGCTCGTCGCCGCGCACCGCGGTCGCCTCCTCGTACACCTTGCCGGTGTACTCCCACCGTGCGCTCGCCCGGTGGTAGTCGAACGCGGGCTCGCAGCTCACCTCCAGCTCCACGGTGCCGTTCACGCATTTCACCGTGCGCAGCAGCAGATGCTCGGCATCCCAGTCCATCGGGGTGCGCCGGTGGGTCTTGCTGCGCTGATCGTTGTTGTGCCAGGGGCCGAGCACCAGTGCGTCGCGCACGATCAGCCAGCCGGTGCCGGTCTGCCAGGTGGTCTCCAGGATCATCCCGCCGGGCAGGTAGCGGCGGGCGGCGGGCACGTTGACCCCGTACGGCCCGACCCGGAAGTGCCCCGCGCTGCGGTCGAGGAGCGCCCCGAAGATGCTCGGCGAATCCGGCCGCGGAACACACATCCATTCCACCGCGCCGTTGCTGGCGACCAGGCAACTCGTCTCGCAGTCGGACAGGAAGGCGTAGTCATCGATCGGCGGGTAGGCGCCGTGGCGGTGGGTTTCGGCCAAGTTCGTCGGCAGGCCGTCGGAGTCGTTGAGGGTGAGGTCATCGGAGGACGCCATACCCCATCTTCGGGCCGATGTACGCCCGTCGTCCACTGCGCGATTCCTCCGTCCGCCGATGTGGCCGACGGCCTCGTGGAACCGGCCGGCGTACCGACTAGGCTGGAGCCGTGCATCGCATCGCAGGTTGGTGGGACGGCTTCGAGCTGTGGGTGGCGGGACTGCCGTTCATCCCGCAGTTCCTCGTGGTGCTCGTGGGCATGGTCCCGATCAGCTTCGCCATCGCCTACGGGCTCGATCGCGTGCTGCGCGCTGTGCTGCGCGTGCTGGATCGCCGCTACGGCGCCCATCCCGCACCGCCCCGCCCCGCCCCGGCCGCTGCGGCGGCGGTGCTCGAACCCGGGCAGGCCGCCGCCGATCGCACTCCCGTGCAGAGCGGGGCGCGCTGATGCCTCGTTCGCGGGTTCAGCTCGCCCTCATCGCGCTGCTCGTGCTGATCGTCGTCGCCTGGTTGATCACCCGCTGACGGTCAGTTCCCGCCGCCGCGCCAGTCGCCGAACCGCTTGCCGAGCTTCGCGACGGTGTCGCCTACCTCGTGGGCGACCGTGCTCGCCGCCGCGCCGACATCCCGGCCCAGCGTGCGCACGGTACGGATGAGCGGATCGTCGGACTGGTCGAAGTTCGTGCGGTAGGTGCGGGCGGCGGCCTTCATCTCGTCGGTGATTTGGGTGGCGCGATCCTGGTCACGGCGCGGATAGTCGCCCGAGAGCACGCGGTCGTAGTCGCCGCTCTGGATCCAGCGGCGCAGTTCGGCCGCGCGCAGCACGGAGAACGGGTGGCTCTGTAACTCCAGGTTGAGCAGCTTCAGCACGCCGTCGCGCAGATCGCCGGACCGCTCGTAGTCGTCGGCCTGGGACAGGAACGCCCCGTGGTTCATCTCCTTCACCAAGGCGCCCCCGGCCGTCTTCATGTGCACGCGTACCGAAGCGTCGACATCCTGGCCGCACAGCAGCCCGGCCCGGTCGCCGGACAGCTCGGACTTGCGGCTCCACTCCATCAGGGCCGCGACGATGCCGCGCAGAGCCCACCCACCGACCGGCAACCAGCCGACGCTCGCCGAGACCCGCAGTAGGTGTATGAGCATCGTGCGGTACACCGCGTGGCCGGACAGCGCGTGCCCGAGTTCGTGGCCCACCACGAAACGCAGCTCCTCGGTGTCCATCAGTTCGAGCAACCCGGTGGTCAGCACGGTGAACGGCCGGTCCATGCCGATGGTGAAGGCATTCACCTGTGGGCTCTGCAACACGAACAGCTCGGGCGTCGTGGGGGCGTCCAGGATTCGCACACAGTCCTCGCGCAGGTGGTGCAGGGTGCGGAATTGCCGCTCGTCCACCCGTACCGCGGTGGCCAGATACAGCAGCCGGTGCTGGCGTTCTTGCAGCAAACCCGACAATGTGCGCAGCACCACGTCGAACCCCGGCAGTGACCGCAGGGTAACCAGGGCGGTGCGGTCGGCCGGGTGCTCCCACGTGCGGGTGCTGATGCCGGGGAATGTCGTGCGGACGCGATCCGGACTGGTGGTCATAAGGTGAAACCCCCCTCTTCCTGGGCTCTTCGATTCGAACTCCGCCTTGCGCTCTGCTACAGTCTGCCCGTGTCTTCGAGCGCAGTCCCGCAGGTCCGCCATGAATTGGCGTTGATTGCTGTCGGTGACCTCGCGGTCGCGGACGTCTACTGTCGCTGATCGCGACCGGGCACATCCGCGTCTCGTTTGTCAGCAGACTGGCGCGCTTCTTGCAGATGTGCTTTCGCTTCCCGACGGCCCGTTGTGGGCCGGTAGTCGCGCCGCTGCCGTATCGCTCGATCGGCGGGTCTGCTGAATCGATAAGTTTGTCGCCGCCACCGATGTGTTACCGGAGAACTGGCGGTCCGCACGAAAGGTCCACCCCGATGGCTCGCAAATCCTGGCTTTCGCCGCGCCGACGCTACAGCGCCGTTGCCCTAGCCGCCCTAGCGGCGGTCGCGCTGACCGCGTGCGGCGGCGGAGCCAGCGACACGGTCGGGGCGGGCGCTTCCGACGGCAGCGGCGGCACCCTGAACCTCTACGCCTACGCCGTGCCGAAGCCCGGTTTCGACAAGGTGATCCCCGAGTTCAACAAGACCGAGCAGGGCAAGAACGTCCAGATCCAGCAGTCCTACGGCGCCTCCGGCGACCAGTCCCGCAAGGTGAAGGACGGCGCCGAGGCCGACGTCGTGAACTTCTCGGTCGAGCCGGACATCACTCGCCTCGTCGACGCGGGCCTGGTGGACGCGAGCTGGAACGCCGACGCCACCAAGGGCATCCCGTTCGGCTCGGTGGTCGCGATCGTCGTGCGCAAGGGCAACCCGAAGGGCATCAAGGACTGGGACGACCTGCTGAAGCCGGGCGTCGAGGTGGTCACCCCGAACCCGTTCAGCTCCGGTTCGGCCAAGTGGAACCTGCTCGCGCCGTACGCGGCCAAGAGCGACGGCGGCAAGAACCCGCAGGCGGGCCTGGACTACCTGAGCAAGCTGGTCTCCAAGGAGCACGTGAAGGTGCAGCCGAAGTCCGGCCGCGAGGCGACCGAGACGTTCCTGCAGGGCACCGGTGACGTTCTGCTGAGTTACGAGAACGAGGCGATCTTCTCCGAGCGCAACGGCGATCAGATCGAGCACTTCGTCCCGCCGGTCACGTTCAAGATCGAGAACCCGGTCGCGGTGCTGAAGAACAGCAAGAACCAGCAGAAGGCCGTCGCCTTCCGCGACTTCCTGTTCACCACCGCGGGCCAGAAGGCCTGGGCCGCCGCCGGTTTCCGCCCGGTCGACCCGAAGGTCGCCGCCGACTACGCCAAGGACTTCCCGACCCCGCAGAAGCTGTGGACGATCGCCGACCTCGGCGGCTGGAAGACCGTGGACAAGGAACTGTTCACCCCGAACACGGGTTCGGTAGCGGTGATCTATGACAACGCCACCAAGTGACCGGGTGACCCCCGTTACACGGGATACTGGACGATCGTGACTACGAGCAGTAACGCCGGGACCGCGCAGGCAGCTGGTCCCGGCGTCTCCGAACCCGTGCGTCCCGATCGCCGCTGGAACTGGTCGTGGCTGCGCGTGACCGGCTCGGTGGGTCCGCTCGGCATCGCCACCGCGGTGCTGTGGCTGAGCATCATCGTGCTGCTGCCACTGGCGGCGCTCACCGTGACCAGCTTCGAGGACGGGTGGTCCGGTTTCTGGGACGCCGTCACCGCGCCCGCCGCGCTGGACTCGCTGCGCATCACCGTGCTGGTCTCGGTCGTGGTGGCGGTGGTCAACGTGGTCATGGGCACGCTGATCGCCTGGGTGCTGGTCCGCGACCGGTTTCCCGGCAAGGGTGTGGTCAACGCGCTGATCGACCTGCCGTTCGCGCTGCCGACCATCGTCGCCAGTATCGTGCTGCTCTCGCTGTACGGTCCGCAGAGTCCGATCGACATCCACCTGAACGCCACCCAGCCGGGCCTGGTGGTCGCGCTGGCGTTCGTCACGCTGCCGTTCGTGGTGCGTTCAGTGCAGCCGGTGCTGATCGAGGCCGACCGCGAGGTGGAACAGGCGGCGCTCTCGCTGGGCGCGAACAACTGGACCACCTTCCGCAGGATCGTGCTGCCCGCGCTGGCTCCCGCCATCATCAGCGGCGGCGGACTGGCCTTCGCCCGCGCGATCGGCGAGTACGGTTCGGTGGTGCTGATCGGCGGCGCGATCCCGCGCAAGACCGAGATGGCCTCCCAGTACATCCAGAAGCAGATCGAGATCGATCGGCCGGTGAACGCGGCGGCCGTGTCGGTCGCGCTGCTGGCCATCTCGTTCGCGACGCTGCTGGTTCTGCGGCTGCTCGCCGAACGCAGCGCGCGCAAGGAGCAGGCGAGCCGATGAAAAACAATCGCGCAGCGCTCCCCGTGTCGCCGGGGCGCGGGCATTCCCCTGGGACGGAGCAGGGTCGATGAAACTGCATCCGCTGACCCGCATCTCGTTGCGGACGGTGGCGCTCGGCTACTTGTTCGTACTGCTGGTGCTGCCGCTGATCATCATCCTGTGGCGCACGTTCGAGCGGGGGATCGGCGCGTTCGTCGACTCGATCACCACGCCCGCGGCGATCTCGGCGTTCCAGCTCTCCCTCCTGATCGTCGCGATCACCGTCCCGGTGAACGTGGTCTTCGGCATCGTGACGGCGCTCGCGCTGGTGCGTGGAAAGTTCCCGGGCCGCAACCTGGTTCAGGGCATCGTGGACTTGCCGTTCGCGGTCTCGCCCGTGGTGGTCGGCGTCTCGCTGATCCTGCTCTGGGGCGCGGGCGGCTGGTTCGGCGGTCTGGAAGACCTGGGCTTCAAGGTCATCTTCAACCTACCGGGCATGGTGATCGCCACCATCTTCGTGACGCTGCCGTTCGTGGTGCGCGAGGTCGAGCCGGTGCTGCACGAGATCGGCGACGACCAGGAGCAGGCCGCGGCCACCCTGGGCGCGTCCAAGTGGCAGACCTTCTGGCGGATCACGCTTCCCGCGATCCGGTGGGGCCTGACCTACGGCGTGGTGCTCACCGTGGCCCGCGCGCTCGGCGAGTTCGGCGCCGTGATCATGGTGTCCTCCGCGCTGCCTGGCAAGTCGCAGACGCTGACGTTGCTCGTGCACGGCCGGTACATCAACGACCACAACACCTTCGGCGCGTACTCCGCCGCCACCTTGCTGATGGGCATCGCCCTCGTCACCCTTCTGCTGATGACCCTCCTCGAACGTAAGCGGGGCACAAAGTGATCACCGTGACCAACGCGAACAAGAACTACGGCACGTTCGCCGCCCTCGACGATGTCAGTCTGGACATCCCCTCGGGCGAACTCACCGCGCTGCTCGGCCCGTCGGGTTCGGGCAAGTCGACGCTGCTGCGCTCGATCGCCGGGCTGGAGTCGCTGGACACCGGCGTGGTCAGCATCGCGGGGCGCGACGTCACCCGGGTGCCGCCGCAGAAGCGCGACATCGGCTTCGTGTTCCAGCACTACGCGGCGTTCAAGCACATGACCGTGCGCGACAACGTGGCGTTCGGCCTGAAGATCCGCAAGCGCCCGAAGCACGAGATCAGCAAGCGCGTCGACGAATTGCTCGGCATCGTGGGACTGGACGGCTTCCAGCACCGCTACCCGGCCCAGCTGTCGGGTGGCCAGCGCCAGCGTATGGCGCTGGCCCGCGCGCTCGCCGTCGATCCGCAGGTGCTGCTGCTGGACGAGCCGTTCGGCGCGCTGGACGCCAAGGTCCGCGCCGACCTGCGGACCTGGCTGCGCAGGCTGCACGAGGAGGTCCACGTGACCACCGTGCTGGTCACCCACGACCAGGAGGAGGCGCTCGACGTCGCCGACCGGATCGCGGTGATGAACAAGGGCCGCATCGAGCAGATCGGCACTCCGGAGGACGTGTACGACCGGCCGGCCAACGAGTTCGTCATGTCGTTCCTCGGCGCGGTGGCCCGGCTCAACGGACATCTGGTGCGGCCACACGACATTCGCGTCGGCCGGGATCCCGGCATGGCGCTCGCCGAGCACGAGGGCACCGCCGATTCCGCGGGCGTCACCAGGGCGACGGTCGAGCGCGTGGTGCACCTCGGCTTCGAGGTGCGCGTGGAACTGCGCAACGCAGCGACCGGCGACCTGTTCGCCGCGCAGGTCACCCGCGGTGACGCCGAGGCGCTGCGACTGTCGGACGGCGAGACGGTGTACGTCCGCGCCACTCGGATCCCGGAACTGCCCGCGCACTAAGGGTTTTCGCGAACCGGTCGCATACTCGTCGACATAGGGAGTGTGGCGCTGAGAAGTTGCTACACTCTCTCCCGTTGCCGTGTCCACTGCTATCCGGCTGCGCTGCGGAACGGTTGCCGACGGGGAAGCGAGGTGTGCGCTAGGCGGCGGTCGTAGCCGGCGTCGGGCCGGACCCGGCATGCGATGCGAATATCGACGACTGTCGCCGGGTCCGGCGCCCCGTCCATTCGGCGAATTGTCGGCACGGATCCGTCAAGGGGAGTCTCCCCATGTGGAGCGCGGTCGCTCGGCGCCGTGCGCGTAAGAACCCGGATTCCGGCAAACATCCACCGGGCATGAGCTATCCCCGCGTGTCGCAAGGAAATCCGACTGGACGGCATGTGTAGTGCTGGTTGGCCTGGTGAGGGCGTCGTAGCCCGTGGATTCGGATGCGGCGAGGCACAGGCGGCTTGCGGACAATCGGTTGTCCGGACTTGGCACGAAGATCGCGGAGTGGTTGCCTAAACGGCGTTCGAAGCAAATCGGCACGGCGATCGGGTGGATTGCGATGGCGGTTGGTCTCGGGTTGAGCATCGGTACGGTGAACACGGTTTCCGTTCTCGCGGAGGAAGGTTCGGCCAAGGCTCCGCCGGGGCGACGCAAAACGCAGCGGGCGCAGACCATCACGCGCCGCACCACGCTGACCTTCGACAGCACCGGCGTGGCCAGGGTGGGCATGATTCCACGGCACGGCCGCGCGGTCACCGAATTCGCCGATCTCACGCAACGTTCCAGCACGTGGGCGCGGGTGGGCAACCGCGCGCTCGCCCCGGCGGACCTCGTCGCGACGGTGGCGAAGTGCCTGACCGACGAGGTGCGGCAGGACCATCCCGGCTGCGGAAGCGGGCTCGGCATCGCGGTGGCCTATCCGGCCCGCTATGCCGACGAGCAGGTGGACGCGTTGCGCGCGGCGCTGGACGGCGTGGAACTGAAGCAGGCGGCGCTGGTGGCCGAACCCGTCGCGGCGGCGGCCTGGCTGGAGGCCGACCGTGGTCCGCTCATGCCGGGTCTCGCCCTCGTCTACGACCTCGGCGGTGCCGGGCTCGACGTCACGCTGGTCCGGGTGGGTGCGGGATGTCCGCGCAATCCGATCGTCGGGGTCTCGCTGCGTTCCACCGAGTTCGGCGGACGCGCGTTCGGGGCGTTGATCGCCGAGCAAGCCGGGCCGGGCCCGCACTCGTCTTCGGTCGCCGAGTCGGTCGCCGACACGATCGCGGGCGAACTGCGCGTCAAGCATGTCCGGGAGTCGCTGGAACTCGTCTACCGCTGCTTGCGGGTCGCGGACGTCACCATGGCCGACGTCGACCGCGTGCTGGTGGTCGGCGGGGCGGCGCGACCGGCGGAGGTGGCCGAGGTCTTGGCGGCGGAATTGGCCAGGCCGGTGATCGTCGCCGCCGATCCCGGGCGGACCACCGCCGACGGCGCCGCGATCCTCGGACGGAGGGCGGCGGCCGCGGCCGAGGCGGCGGCCGAGCTGCGCCGGGTCAGGCGCAGGCGCGTCCGTCGTCGTGCCGCCACGCGGGCCCTGATGCTGTCGCGCCGGACCAGGCGCAGGCTGGGCCGGGTGGTCGTCGTCACGAGTATGTCGGCCGTATTCGGTTTCGGGACTTCGATCCTGGCGGTCGGTGACGGGGTGCTGGTGAGTTAGGCCCCGGCACGGACCGCGATGAACAGGGGCCGTCCGGCGGTGCGCGTGATGAGGGCGCGCATCGCCGGACGGCCCTAGCAACTGCTGGGTTGACGTAACTCTCCGTTAGTGTAACTATGGGATACAGTTAAACGGTTCCATCGAGGAGAGGCAGTGACGACGATGTCCGCAGCCGTGACACCAGCCGTCGATCCCGATCTTGAAAAGGCGCAGGAGTACGCCGCGAAGCTGCTGCTGCTCTCCGAGGGATCGGTCAACAAGCACTTCGATCCCTTCGAAGACATCGACTGGGACAACCCCGACTTCGCCGCCGACGCCGGCGAGGAGCGCTGGATTCTGCCCGTGTCCGCCGACACGGTGGCGCGCCACCCCTGGTATCAGGCGTTGTCGACCGAGCAGAAGATCGCGGTCGGCAAGTACCGGCAGGCGAACATCGCCAAGGTCGGCCTGCAGTTCGAGTCGATCCTGATCAGCGGCATGGTCATCCACAACTTCGGCCTGCCCAACGGCTCGCCGGAGTTCCGGTACTGCTCCCACGAGATGATCGAGGAGCACAACCACACCCTGATGTTCCAGGAGATGGTCAACCGGATCGGCCTGGATGTGCCCGGCATGGGCCCGCTGGTCAGCAAGTTCAAGTACCTGGGCGCGCCCGTGGCGGCCTGGTTCCCGAATCTGTTCTTCATGGCCGTGCTGGCCGGTGAGGAGCCGATCGACCACATCCAGAAGCAGATCTTGCGCTCGGGCGAAGAGGTGCACCCGATCATGCGCGGCGTGATGGCCATTCACGTCGCCGAAGAGGCGCGGCACATCTCCTTCGCGCACGAGTTCCTGAAGAACCATGTGCCGGAAGCGAAGCCGGCGCAGAAGTTCATCCTCTCGCTGGCCATGCCGATCGTCATGCGGATTCTCGGCCGCTCGATCGTCACGCCGCCGCGGTCGTTCTTCGCCGAGTTCGACATCCCGGAGAAGGTCCGCAAGGAGCTGTTCTACGGCTCGCCGGAGGCCAAGCAGGTCTTCAGCGATTACTTCTGTGACGTGCGCGCCCTGGCCAAGGACATCGGATTGATGAACCCGGTCGCCAAGGCGGTCTGGAAGGCGCTCGGCATCGACGGTCCCAGCACTCGGTACCGATCGGAACCGCTGCGCGCCGCGAACAAGGTCGCCTGAGTCGCATGCCGTACGTCGTCACCCAATCCTGTTGCAGCGACGCGTCCTGCGTGTACGCCTGCCCGGTCAACTGCATCCATCCCACGCCCGACGAACCGGACTTCCGGACGGCGGAGATGCTGTACGTCGACCCGCAGGCGTGCGTGGACTGCGGCGCCTGCGCCACCGCGTGCCCGGTCGACGCCATCGTGTCATCGAAGAAGCTGACCGCTGAGCAGAAGCCGTTCATCGAGATCAACGCCGATTTCTACCGGCAGGCGCGACCGCGCCCCCTGCTGGCGCGACCGGTGCCCGCGGCACGGATCCACACCGAGCGCACGCCGCTGCGGGTGGCGATCGTGGGGTCGGGTCCTTCGGCGATGTACGCCGCCGACGAACTGCTGACCCAGCCCGAGGTGTCGGTGACGGTGTTCGACCGGTTGCCGGTGCCCTACGGGCTGGCCAGGCACGGCGTCGCACCGGACCACGAGAAGACCCGCAAGGTCGGCGAGCTGTTCGACGTCATCGCGGCCCAGCCGGGGTTCCGTTCGTACTTGAACGTGGACGTGGGCGCGCACGTTTCGCATGCCGAGCTGCTCGAGCACTTCCACGCCGTGATCTACGCCGTCGGCGCGTCGTCGGATCGCAAGCTCGGCATCCCGGGTGAGGGCCTGGCGGGCAATGTCTCGGCCACCGACTTCGTCGCCTGGTACAACGGTCATCCCGACTACGCCGACCGTGCCTTCGACCTGTCCGGCCGGCGTGCCGTGATCGTCGGCAACGGCAATGTCGCGCTCGACGTCGCGCGCGTCCTCACCAGCGACCCGGCGACGCTGACCGGCACCGACATCGCGCCCTACGCATTGCGGGCGTTGCGCGAGAGCAAGGTCGAGGAGGTGGTCGTGCTCGGGCGGCGCGGTCCGCTCGAATCCGCTTTCACAGTGCCGGAGTTCGTCGGCTTGCTCGGATGCGACGTGGACATCGTGATCGAGGGTGAGCTGCCCGAGCTCGGCGCGGAACTGCCGTTCCATGTCGAACAGAAGCTGCGGCTGCTGCACAGTGTGCGCACCCGGCCGGTGGGGCAACGCAAGCGCATCGTGTTCCGCTATCTGGCCGCGCCCACGGAGATCCTCGGCACCGATCGGGTGACCGGTCTCGCAATCGGCCGCACCGAGCTGGTCACCGATCCGGACGGCCGCATCAGTGCCGTCGAGACCGGGCAGACCGATCGGCTCGACGCGGGCCTGGTGCTCACCTCGGTCGGCTACCGCGGCGTGGCGGTGCCGGGCCTGCCGTTCGACGAGCGGGCCGCGGTGATCCCGAACCAGGACGGCCGGGTGCTGGAGCGCCCGGGCGGCGCCGTGGTCACCGGCACCTACGTGACCGGCTGGATCAAGCGCGGGCCCACCGGCTTCATCGGGACCAACAAGTCCTGTGCGCAGGAGACGGTGCGGCAGTTGGCCGCCGACTTCAACGCGGGCCGCCTGACCGAACCCGCCGGCGGCGCGGCGGAACTCGATCGGCTGGTGCGGCTGCGGCAGCCCGCGGTGCGGGCCGGGGGAGCGGTGGAAGCTCGCCCAGGCCGGGTCCGCCGCTTGCTGGCGCGCGCCTGACGAACCCCGCCTCGGGATACCCCGGCCGCGCCGGTATCCCGAGGCGGTCCCACGTCCAGAGGTCACCGTGCGGTGAAGCCGCCGTCGATGGCGAGTGCCGCACCCGTGACGAAACTGGCTTCACCGCTGAGCAAATAGGCGCAGAACGAGGCGATCTCCTCCGGCGTCGCGATGCGGCCGAGCGGGTGCAGCGCCGCGATGGCAGCCACTCCTTCGGGCGTCGCGCCCATCGAATTACGGAACGCCGGGGTGTCGACCGCCCCGGAGACCAGTGCGTTCACCCGCACTCCCTGATCGGCGGCTTCGAGCGCCACCGCACGCGTCAAGCCGACCACTCCGTGTTTGGCGGCGACGTACGGTGCCACCGAGCCCATGCCCACCACACCCAGATTCGACGCGTTGTTCAGGATCGCGCCGCCGCCGGAAGCCGCCAGCGCGGGAACCTGATGCCGCAGGCCGTAGAACACGCTGGTGAGATTGAGCTCGAGATCGGCGCGCCAATCCGCCTCGTCGATCTCCGCGACCGGGCCGAAGGCGTGCACCGCGCCCGCGTTGTTGAACGCGGCGTCCAGGCGGCCGAATTCGGATACCGCGGCGTCGGTCAACCGGGCCACGTCCTGTTCCACCGTGACATCGGTCGGCACGAACAGTGCGCGCCCACCGGCCGCGCGGATGTCGGCGGCCAGCTGCTCACCCGCGTCCTTGCCGCGTGCGCCGAGCACGACCGCGGCGCCTTCGCCCGCGACCCGCAGCGCGACTGCCTTGCCCACGCCGGAGGTCGCGCCGGTGACCAAGACGACCTGCTCCGCGAACCGTGTTGCCATCGTTCGATTTCCTCTCCACTCTCGGAATCGCACCTCCGTGGTGTGACCCGATGTCGAGTCAAGCCGGACGCGAACGAGGGTGCTGGCGGTAATTGGACATCTAGTTGATGTGTCAATGGAATGCCGTCCCGTGGCGGCGTGCCGAGATGCACGGATTTGGCAAGGATTTGGTTACCTACCGGTGAGTGTCCGTCGAGCGGTGTGCTTTCGGTGGGGCAAACCGGCGATCGGTCGGATTTTCTCCTCATATCGAGGTCGCTGTGTGGTAGCGGAAACGCTGTGGGCTCAGTCTGATTCGTGATGTCGAGCGGGCTGGACGCGGGCGTCCACTCGTATCTACCTGGCAATTCGGACGATTATTGCTATCGGTCGAACATTCCGTATCAATTGCGCATCCACGCCGACGCGCAACAGCTAACCTGTGGTGGCTGTTTGGAAGACGACCGCGGCCACAGGGGAACGCCATGTGATGGACGTGGTCACGGTGCGTTGACGGGATAGCGAATGACTACAGGTCTGGGTTTCAGCATCGGTGCAGTGAATTCCGTGACGGCTTCGGTCAGCGCGGATCGGCCACGACCGGCGGTGCGGTCTCGCCGCACCGCGGTGACCTTCGACAGCGCGGGTGGACTGCGCCTCGGCGGGATTCCGCAATTCAGCATGGCGGTAACGGATTTCGCCGATCTGAGCCGTGATCCGGAGGCCGTGATCGTCGGCGGCCGCATCTGGTCGCCGGCCAATCTCGTGGCCGCGGTGGTCAACGAGCTCAGGGCGGTCGAGCCGGACGCGTCCGAGGCGGGCGTCGTGACCACCTACCCGGCGGTGTATTCCGACAAGCAGGTCGCGTTGTTGCGCCAGGCGCTGGACCTATCCGGGGCGAGCGACGTGCTGCTGGTGCCCGAGCCCGTCGCGGCGGCGGAATGGCTGGAACACGAGCACGGCCCGCTGGATACCGATTTCGTCTTGATCTACGACCTCGGCGGCACCAGCCTCGATGTGAGCATCGTGCGCGTGGGGCCCGACTGGGACAACCATCCGATGATCGGGAAGCCGACGCGCTCCCACGATTTCGGCGGCAGGCCGCTGGGGTCGATGATCGCGCGGTACGCCCCGGACGTCTCGCGCGCCGGACTGTCGATGACATCGATCGTCGACATCGACGGACTGCGTACCGCGCATGTGCAGGACTCGCTCCAATTGGTCCGCGACTGTGTGCGGGAAGCGGGCATCACGCTCTCCGATATCGGGCGTGTGCTGCTGGTGGGAGGGGCGTCGCGGCCTGCGGAGGTAGCGCGCACGCTCGCCGAACTCGGCCGGCCCGTGCTGATTTCGGCCGATCCGGGGCACACGATCGCCGCGGGCGCCGCGCTGATGGCCGCGCGCACCATGGCGCTCGGTGCGTCGGACCGCCGCGCCGCCGCGCCTCGCGTGGCGGTGTTCTCCAGTGCCGCGGTGGTCTCCGCGGTGGCCATGTCGGCCGTGACCGTCTTCGGCGGATCCATGGTTCCCGAGCTGGCGCCGATGCTCGAGCATCTTCCCCAAATCAGTTTCCCGACCGATAGTCTGCTGGTCGACGTCGGAAGCGAGCACCTCGCCGACGCCTGGTCCCGGATGGCCGTGCCCGCCGCGTCGAACTCGGGCCGGGCGCTGCCCTCGCTGCTATCGCAGCCGACTTCCGCGTATACCCGATTCATCACACCTGTTCCGCGCAGCACCGGTTACGGTCCGTCGGTGGCCGAGTCCAGGATCGGCTCGCACCGGGATCCGCGAAACTGCTGCGCCCCTGGGGGCCTGCGCTACCGGGGATATGGCGATCCCGCCTATTTCGTGAATCCATTGCCGTTCGCTCCGGTGGTTCGTCCCGTGCCCGGAGACATCGTGCAGCCGCCCGTTCCCGGACCGGCTCCTGGTCTGCCGCTGCCGGGGCAGGCCCCCGGGTCTGATCTGCCCGGACAGCCGCCCGCGCCGGGGCAGGCGTCCGCTCCCTGGTCGGGCACGCCGGGCTCCACCGGTCCGTTATCGCAGAACGGCTCGAAGCCTGCGGACCCCAGTGGGACGGCACCAGGGAGTTCTGCGGGCGGTCCGTCGACCGGAGGGTCGGACTCACCGGGCGGCGGTACGGCAACGGGCGAGCACGGCGAACCCTCCGCATCGAATTCGTCCTCTTCCGGGACAGCGAGCCCCGGGAGTTCCTCGTCCGTGGGGACCGACGGAACATCCACCTCGTCCGGCGGGAGCGCGTCGAGCGGTGGCTCGACGAACGATTCCACCGCGCACGAATCCTCCGACGACTCGCCGGGCGGGTCGACCGGTGGATCGTCGTGGGGAGGGTCGTCCGGGCACTCCACGACGCACGGATCGTCTTCGGCCGGGCCTGCCGGTAACTCGTCGTCGGACGGGTCGGCCGGTAATCCGTCGAACCATGGCTCGTCCTCCGGCGGCTCGGCTGACACTTCGTCCGCCCACGGCTCGGGGGCGTCGGCCGGTAATTCATCGAGCGGGCGGCCGGGCGGCGCGTCGTCGGCGGGCGGCCACTCGGGTGGGAACCCCTCGGGCGCTTCGTCGTTCGGCGGCTCGCCGGGCCGATCCGGCTCGATCGGTGGGTCGGCAGGCGGGTCGTCCAGAGGAGGCGCCGGAGGCGCCGGAGGTGCGGGCGGTGTCGGCGGCGGAGGGCGCGGTCGATAGCGGCCCAGCCCGGGACGGCGAATTGCCCAGTGGCGGTGCGGGTCTGGTCGCGCCGGATTCGACGGCGGGTGCGGCGGCCGCGAGGCACAATGGGTTGATGGCATCCGGGGGTCCCCAGCTGATCGCGCTGGACGTAGACGGGACGCTGCTGGATACGGGAACACCGATCAGTGCGCGGGTGGTCGCGGCGGTGCGCGCGGCCGTGGCGGCGGGTGCGCATGTCGTGATCACCACGGGACGCACGCTGCTGACCACACGTCCGGTGCTCACCGAACTCGGTCTGCGCGACGGACATGCCCTCTGCTCGAACGGCGCCGTGCAGATCGACGTGGCCAGGGGCGAACCGGTGGCGATCCAGGCGTTCGACCCGGCGCCCGCGATCACCGCGCTGCGCGCGCTGTTTCCCGCGATGATCTTCGCCGTGGAGAAGGTCGGCATCGGCACCTGGGCCACCGGAGCGAGTCCCGGCGAATTCTCGCTCGGCGAGTATCTGCTCGTCGACCATCACGCGTTGAGCAGCGAACCGACCCCGCGACTGAACGGCTGGCTGCCGGACGGTTCGCTGGAGGAGATGTTGCTGGCGCTGCGCTCCTTGCGCGTGCCCGGCGCGAGTTGGGTGCACGGCGAGTTCGGCCCGTGGCTCACCGTCTGCCGTCAGGGCGTGTCGAAGGGTTGGGCGCTGGAACAGCTCCGCATCGCCCTCGGTGTCCCGGACGAAGCGACGCTGGCCATCGGCGACGGCTACAACGATCGGGAAATGCTGCGCTGGGCGGCGCACTCGGTCGCGATGGCGAACGCGCCCACGGACGTTCGCGATCTCGCGGACGAAGTGACCGGCCATGTCCTCGAGGACGGCGTCGCCACCGTCCTGGAGCGCTGGTTCCGTCCCTGATCTTCCGATCGGGTCCGTTTCGAGCGAGAATCGCCCGGAGTGCGCGGCGTGGTGTCCGTCGAGAGGATACGGGCAGCACGCCGCCGTACTGCTGCATTACGCGGGACCGGTCTCGGCGAGTATCTCGAGGTAGTGCGGGTTGGACATGAGGCCGAGGACGTTGCCGAACGGGTCCACAACGGCGGCGGTGACGAAGCCCTCGCCGTTGCCGCGCGGGGTGATGGGATCGTAGACGGTCGCGCCGAGTTCCAGCAGCCGGTCGAACGTTGCCCGCACGTCGTCGACGTGCCAGTTCACGATCGCGCCGCCGGGGGCGTTGCGCGCTCCGGCGGGCGCGTAGGCGCGGTTCACGATGCCGAATTCGTGCTGGTAGTCGCCGATGCGGAACTCGTAGTAGCCGTTGGGCACCTGGTAGTAGGGCTCGGCGCCGAAGAACCGCGCGTACCAGTCCTTGGCGGCCTCGAGGTCGTCGGCGTAGAAAGTGCTCGTCGCCATTCCGCGCAGCATGGTGGTCTCCTTCGAATCGTTCTCATCCGTACTCGTAGATCCATCATCCGAGTAAAAGTGCGCACCGAATGAGCACTTTTGACGGCAGAATTGTGCGTATGCGAGCGGACCGATTGGTGGCGATCCTGCTGATGATGCAGACCCGAGGACGGGTGACGGCCGCGCAGGTCGCGGCGGAGCTCGAGACCTCGGTCGCCACCGCGCGCCGGGATCTCGAGGCGCTGTCGGCCGCAGGGGTGCCGGTGTATCCGCAGCCGGGGCGTGGCGGCGGCTGGTCGCTGGTGGGCGGTGCGCGCACGGATCTGACGGGGCTGACGGCGGGCGAGGCGCGGGCGCTGTTCCTCTTGGCGGGTCCCTCCGCGGGCGCGGTGCCGGAAGCCAAGTCGGCGCTGCGCAAGCTGGTGCGCGCGCTGCCGCAGACCTTTCGCGGCGAAGCGGAGGCGGCGGCCGATGCGGTGGTGATCGATCCCGCGCGCTGGGGTGCGACGGATCGCGAGCTGCCCCCGCTGGTGTCGCTGCTGCAACGCGCTGTCGTGCAGCGGGAAAAGGTCCGGCTGCGCTATGCGAACCGGACCGGGAAGCGGTCCGAGCGTCTCGTCGATCCCTGGGGTCTGGCTGACAAGGACGGTGTCTGGTACCTGATAGCCGGAACCGAGCGGGGCCGGCGGACTTTTCGCGTCGATCGGATCTCCGAGGCGTCTTGCACCGGTGAACCGGCGCATCGCCCAGCGGATTTCGATCTCGCCGGCGCCTGGGAACAGGTGGTCGAGGAGATGGAGCAGCGGCGCGCGACCCTCGCCGCCACCGTGTTCATCTCCGAGCGTCTGTTGCCGATCCTGCGCGACCAGCAGGGGCGGAACTGCGTTGTGGACGGTCCGGTTGCCGACGGCCGCATCCAGGTTCGCGTCACCGCTCCCACCGCCTGGATGCTGGCCCAGCAGCTGGCGGGCTGGGGCGCCTCGATCGAGGTCCTCGACCCGCCCGAGGTCCGCGCCGAATTGGCCGGCCTCGGCGCCGAACTGGTCGAACGGTACGGATCGGACGGCCGGTCCGGCGCGGCACCATGACACTGTCCTGGGTAGATCGCAGGCATCGAACGCGGGTTGCTCCGCCGTCGCGGCGGACCCGGGTTCGGTCGCTGCCCGCAAGGGCCTGGCCGGAGACGGGGCGTGTCGTCCTCGAATACCGCCGTGATCCTGGAACGGAGCGGTCGCGTCGTTCGCCTCGATCGGCGCCCGCAGCGCATTGCGCTCGGTTGTCCGCCTTTCGAGATGTGGTGGAGGCACCCGACCGCCGGCGCCTCCGCCACGTGTCCGATCAGCGCGACACGAGAACATGTCCGGCCAGCGTGCGCACCATGTCCGAGGCGAGCACGGCGTGACCGCTCATGCTGAAGTGGATGAGGTCGGCGCTCATAAGGTCGGGCCGCAGGCGCAGCGGGTGGTCCCATAGTTCAAGCAGGAGCGCGTCGTAGCGGGCGGCCAGTTCGCGGACCAGGTCGTTGAGCGCGGCCATCCGGTCGCGCATCGGACGCATCGGCGCCATGCGCTCGATTTCCCAGACGTCGGCGAGGGTGAAGGTCACGATCCGCGCTCCGGTGCGGGCCAGCGTTCCGAACAGCGTGTCCAGGTTGGAACGCAATTCGGCGAGGTCGCCGCCCGGCAGGAACAGGTCGTTGCCGCCGCAGCTGAGATGCACGAGATCGGGCCGGAATTCGAGTACGGAGGGCAACTGCTCGGCGATGACCTGGGCGGAGGTGGCGCCGATCCGGCCGGTGTTCAGGTAAGCCAGATCCGGGCGAACCGAAGTGAGCACGGCCGCGACGCGGTCGGCCCAGCCCGCGAATTCGTAACCCGGGCTCGGATCGCCGACGCCCTGCGCGATGGAGTCGCCGAGCACCGCGTAGCGCTGCCACGGGGCTTCGGCGAGCAGACGCCGCTGTTCCGCGGGCGGCAGCAGCAGCGGATCGTTCTCTTCGGTACGAATATCGTTGTCGCTCACGCTGATTCCTAGTTGTCGACGGAGAAGGACGGAGTGCGGGCCGGTAGCGCGGCCAGGCAAGCGGCCACGGCGGCGATGCCCGCGCACACGGCGAAGACGATGTGGAACGCGCCGAGTGGATCGTCGGGACGTGCCGCGAACACGGCGGCGAGCACGGCCACGCCGAGCGCCCCGCCCACTTGCCGCGCGGTCAGATTCATGCCGGTGCCTGCGGCGAACTGCTGCGGCGGAAGGGCACCGGCCGCCGCGGTGCCCAGCACCGTGACGACGAAACCGATGCCGCCGCCGCCGAGCACACCGGCTGGAATCCACGCCGACCACAGGGCTGGAGTGGCGCCGAAGGCATCCGTGCTCATCCACGCGGTGCACGCCACGAACATCAACGCACCGAGCACGCCGAGCCACCGCCTGGCCGTCGCCGAGCCGATCCGGCCCGCGACGGTCGCCGTCACCATCGACGCGACCGCTCCGATGGTCATGGCTCCTGCGGAGCCGAGCACCGAGTAGTCCCAGATCGCGTCCAGGAACAGCGGTCCCGACAGCAGCCAGGCGAACATGGCCGCGCCGAAGACGAACGAGGTGGCGTTGGCCAGAGCGTAGGACTTGCTGCGCCACAGGTCGACGGCGATCGCGGGTTCGTGATGGCGCGCCGAACGGATGAGGGCGGCCACGACCAGCAGTCCGCCGCCGATCAGCGCGGTCAGTGTCCCCGCCGAGGTCCACCCCCAGCGCTGCCCTTCGGTGACGCCCGCGACCAGCCCGCCCAGCCCGAGCGCCACCGCGAGGGTGCCGAGCGGATCCGGCAGCGCACCGCCGGATCGACGGTCGTCGGGGGCCGGAACGCGCGCCGCCGCCATGACGAGCAGCAGTGCCACCGGAACGTTGATGACGAAAACCGCCCGCCAGTCGAATCCTTCGACCAGCGCGCCACCGAGTGCGGGACCGACGACAGCGGCGAACCCGCCCGCGGCCGACCAGGCTCCGATGGCCGCGCCGATCTTCTCCCGCGGCGTGGCGGCGAGCACCGAGCCGAGAGCGGACGGCACCATCAGCGCCGCGGCGCCGCCTTGCAGCACCCGGCCCGCGATGAGCCAGCCCGCTGTCGGGGCGAGCCCGCACAGCAGGGAGGTGAGGGCGAAACCGGCCAGCGCGCCGAGGAACAGCCTGCGGCGGCCGAGCGCGTCGGCGAGACGTCCGGCCGGGGTGAGCAACGCGGCGAAAGCGACCGCGTAGCCGCTGACGACCCAGGTCAGCGTGGCGGTCGCCGTGCCGGGGTAGTCCCGGGCGATCGACGGGAAGGCGATATTGACGACGGAGAGATCGAGAAAGGCGATGAAGGCGGCGCCGCAGGCGATCAGCAAGGTGCGCGTGGCCGCGGTCGCGGTCGGTGGGCTGTCGAGCCGCACGGACGCGTCGGTCATGGGAAGTCCTTAGTCGGGGATACAAAACGCACGATCGTTCGTTCAAATAAAATACGACCATACGTTCGTATGTGCAATAGTGAAGTGGAAGAATTGGGCCTCATGACCGAGTCCGTCACCACACGCGACCAGCCGCGCGGCACCGATCAGCGCCTGGCCAAGGGCGCGCGGGCGCGTGCGTCGATCGCCCGCCACGCCGCCGACGTGGCGTCTGTCGAGGGCCTCACCGGCCTCAGCATCGGCCGCTTGGCCACCGACCTTGGGCTCAGCAAGAGCGGCATCGCCACCCTTTTCGGCAGCAAGGAGAGCCTGCAGATCGCGGCGGTGAAATCCGCGCGGCAGGTCTTCATCGACGAAGTCATCACGCCGAGCCTGAGCGAGCCGGCCGGACTACCGCGCCTGCGCGCCCTGGTCGAGCGCTGGCTGGGTCAGGTGGCCGACCCGGCATTCCCCGGCGGGTGCTTCCGCGTCGCGACACTCGCCGAGTTCGACAGCAGGCCGGGACCCGTGCGTGACGCCATCGCCGAAGACCGCAGGGACTGGCTCGCGTTCCTGATCAAGGAGATTCGCCGGGCGCAGGACCAGGGCCATTTCGGTGCGCGCAGCGCCGACGCCGTCGCGTTCGAACTGGACGCGGTGATCGCCGCGGCGCACACGGCGCGGCAGATGGGTGACGAGTGGGGCGTCACTACCGCGCGCCACCTCGTGGCGGATCTGCTCGGCCCGGGCGACTAGTCGGCCGGTGAACCGTTGACCAGGTAGTCCAGGTAGGAACCCGGGATCGGGGACAGTTCCACGCCTTCGGCGTCTACGATGTGCGGCCGGATGGTGCCGGTGGGCGTGATCTCGGGGCTTTCGATCAGCACCGTGGTCGCTACCGGAAGGGCGAAGAACTGCACCGCGAACGGCATGGCGGTGGCCAGTTCCAGCAGGGTGGTGTAGTACGACGACCGGTGCGCGTGGTCTTCGAAGCATTCCACCGACCAACCGGAGGACTCGGGGTCGTCCGGCTCCGTGCGCGCCAGCACCAGGACCGGTGATTCGAGTCCGCACGACGAGATGGTGGCCCGCTGGTCCTCGCCGGGAAAGTCGAGGCGATCGGTGAGGCCGACCCCGGCCGCCACTTCGCGCTGGTACCACACATCCCGCAGGGTGCGGTCGATCTGCTCGGCCCAGGTCTGCGCATCGGTACGTTCGGCGAGGCCCAGTGTGCCGTCGTCGCGGCCGCGCACCCGGACCAGATTCCAGCCGATCTGAATCGTTTCGCCGGGGTGGTAGCGCGTGCCCGCCGCGACGGTGGACTCCAGATACGACAGCAGCCAGTTCTCCATGCCGGGCAGCCGCGGCTCGGTGAAGAGAATGGTGAACTCGGGATGTCCGTGGCTGGCGCAGGAGGTGGTGCGGAACGACTCGGCCATGCCACGTTCCTAGCACGCGACAGCGTCACGCGGGCACGCCCGCCCGGGAACCGCCGCGAACGCCCGGTCAGGCCGAGAGCGCGCGAGTATCCGCGATCGCCGCGTGATAGCGATCCAGGATGACCTCGGTGAGGGCCGGATGCGCGCCGAGCACATCGGCGTGGATCGCCTCCGGCGCCGCGTCGACGAGGCGATCGGTCAGTAATCCGGGTGCGAGGAACCAGGGAGCGACCAGCACGCGCTCGGCGCCGCGAGCGTGCAGTCGCGAAATCGCCTCGGTGACCGACGGTTCGGTGGTCGCGAAGCAGATCTCGGTGCGCCAGCCGGTGCGGGCGGCCAGGCGGGTGGCCACCTCGGCGGTCCGGGCGTTGGCCGCCGCCGACGACGATCCGACCGCCGCGACCGCGACGCCGAGGCGCCGATCCGCGAAGCGGTGCCCGGCGCCGGCGGCGAGGACACGGTCGCGCAGCGCACCGACCAGTCCGGCGTCCACGCCGAGCACGTCGGCTTGGGTCAGGCGCAGCCCGAGATGGCGGGCGCGGGCCGCGGCGAGCAGGCCGGGCAGATCGACCCTGGCGTGGAAGGCGCTGCCGAGCAGCAGCGGCGTCACCACCGCGTGCGTGTGCCCGTCGGCGGCGACGGCATCCACCACCTGTTCGACCGACGGGGCGGTGAGATCGAGGAACGCCGTCCTGACGTCGAGGTCCGGACGAGCGGCGGCGACGGCGCCGACCACCTCCGCGACGGTTGCCGCCGACCGCGGATCGCGGCTGCCGTGGGCCACCGCGATCAGCGCGGGCGGTCGCGCCGGGCTGCCGTCGAGCCCGGGGGCGATCCGGGAAGTCGCGCAGCCCGGACTGCCCGCCGGGGCGACAGCGCCCAGGACCGGCGGGGCGCCGAACAGGGCTCGCGACACCGCCATGTCAGGCCCCGGTGCCGACCTCGACGGCGGTCAGCACGTCACCGACCAGACCGGCCGCCAGCGTGTTGCCGCCCGCCGGATCGATCAGCAGGAAGCTGCCGGTGTGCCGGTTGGCTCGGTAGTCGTCGGCCGCGATCGGCTCGGCGACCCGCACCGAGATGCGCCCGATGTCGTTGAGCTCCAGCGACTCCGGGTTCGGGTCGGCCGCGAGGCGCTGCTCGTCGAAGCGCTCCAGCAGCGCGCCGACGATCGCCTGGGTGGTGCGGGTGCCGTGCTTGAGCAGCAGCCGCGCACCGGGGCGCAGCGGCTTGTCACCCAGCCAGCACACCGTGGCGTCGAAGGTGTCGATCGGCTCGGGCGCGTCGGCGGCCGCGGCGATGATGTCGCCCCGCGAGATGTCGACCTCGTCGGCCAGGATCAGCGTGACGCTGCGTCCGGCCTGCGCCACCGCGAGCTCGCCGTCGGGGGTGTCGATCCGCTCCACAGTCGTGCGGATGCCCGACGGCAGCACCACGACCTCGTCGCCGGGAGCGACCGCGCCCGCCGCGATCTGTCCCGCGTAGCCGCGGTAGTCCGGGTGCTCGGCGGTGCGCGGCCGGATCACGTACTGCACCGGGAACCGCAGGCCCAGCTCGTGATCGCCGGTGCTGTCGGCGTCGACCGGCACCGATTCCAGGTGCTCGATCAGCGACGGCCCGTCGTAATACGGGGTGTTGTCCGACCGGGTGGCGATGTTGTCGCCATGCAGCGCCGAGACCGGGATCTCCAGCACGTCCTCGCTCGACCAGCCCAGCGTGCTGGTGAGTTCGTTGAACTCCGCGGAGATGGCGGCGAACACCGCGGCGGCGTCGTCCACCAGATCGATCTTGTTCACCGCGAGCACCAGCTTCGGCACACCGAGCAGCGCGAGCACGGCGGCGTGCCTGCGGGTCTGCTCGATGACGCCCTTGCGCGCGTCGACGAGCAGGATCACCAGCTGCGCGGTGGACGCGCCGGACACGGTGTTGCGGGTGTACTGCACGTGCCCGGGGGTGTCCGCGAGCACGAATGAGCGGCGCGGAGTGGCGAAGTAGCGGTAGGCGACATCGATGGTGATGCCCTGTTCGCGTTCCGCGCGCAACCCGTCCACGAGCAGCGAGAGATCCGGGGTGGCGAGACCTTTGTCCACCGACGCGCGGGTGACGGCGTCGATCTGGTCGGCCAGAACGGATTTCGTGTCGTAGAGCAGGCGTCCGACCAGAGTGGACTTGCCGTCGTCGACAGAACCGGCGGTGGCCAGCCTCAATAGGTCGGACATGTCAGAAATAACCCTCTCGTTTGCGGTCTTCCATCGCGGCTTCGGAGACGCGGTCGTCGCCGCGGGTCGCACCACGTTCGGTCAGTCGGGACGCGGCGACCTCGGCGAGGATCGCCTCGTTGTCGGCCGCGTCGGAAAGCACGGCGCCGGTGGAGGATCCGTCGCCCACGGTGCGGTACCGCACCGACCTGGTCTCCAGCACCTCGTCCTCACGCGGGCCGCCCCACACGCCCGGCGTCATCCACATGCCGTCGCGCAGGTACACCGGACGCTCGTGCGCGTAGTAGATGCTCGCCAGATCGATGTCCTCGCGGGCGATATAGCGCCAGATGTCCAGCTCGGTCCAGTTGCTCAGGGGGAACACGCGCACGTGCTCGCCCGGCGCGTGGCGCCCGTTGTACAGGTTCCACAGCTCGGGACGCTGCCGCTTCGGGTCCCACTGGCCGAAGGCGTTGCGCAGCGAGAAGATCCGCTCCTTGGCGCGCGAGCGCTCCTCGTCGCGACGGCCGCCGCCGAACACGGCGTCGAACCGATGCTCGCTGATCGCGTCCAGCAGCGGGACGGTCTGCAGCGGGTTGCGGATGCCGTCGGGGCGCTCGGTGAGCCTGCCGTCGGCCAGGTAGTCCTCCACCTTCGCCACGTGCAGGCGCAAGCCGTAGCGCTCGACCACCTTGTCCCGGAACTCCAGCACCTCGGGCAGGTTGTGCCCGGTGTCCACGTGCAGCAGCGCGAACGGCAGCGGCGCGGGCCAGAACGCCTTGAGCGCAAGATGCAGCAGCACGGTGGAGTCCTTGCCGCCGGAGAACAGGATCACCGGCCGCTCGAACTCGCCCGCCACCTCGCGGAAGATGTGGATCGCCTCGGATTCCAGCGCGGCGAGAGTATCGAAATCGGTGATACCGAGCGAACGTTCGCTACGAATCGTTTCAGTCATGATTGGTGCAACCCGCATTCGGTCTTGGCGAGGCCGGCCCAACGGCCGCTTCTCGGATCGGCTCCCGGCTCCGGCTTCCGTGTGCACGGAGCGCAGCCGATGGACGGATACCCCTCCTCCACCAGGGGATTGACGAGGATGCCGTGCTTTTCGATGTAGTCCTGCATCTCGTCGTCGGACCACGGCGCGATCGGGTTGATCTTCACCAGGCCGAACGCCTCGTCGAAGGAGATCAGCGGTGCGTTCGCCCGGGTCGGCGCCTCCACCCGGCGGATGCCGGTGACCCAGGCGTTGTAGCCCGCGAGCGACTTCTGCAACGGGACGACCTTGCGCAACCGGCAGCACTCGTTGGGCTCGCGGGCGAACAGATCCTTGCCCAGCAGCCGATCCTGTTCGGCAACGGAGTGTTCCGGCCGGACGTTGACCACGTTCACCCCGTACACGGCCTCCACCGCGTCCCGGGTGCCGATGGTCTCGGCGAAGTGGTAGCCGGTGTCCAGGAAGAGCACGTCGACGCCGGCGCGCACGCCCGCGGCCAGGTGCACCAGCACGCCGTCCTGCATGTTGGAGGCCACGATGTAGTTCGTGCCGAAGGTGTCCTCGGTCCACCGCAGGAGTTCGGTCGCCGAGGCGCCGTCGAGTTCGGCGGCGCCGCGCGCGGCGATGGCGCGGAGCTGGTCCTCGGACAGCTTTTCCGCGAGTTCGGTTGTCACAATTGATCTCCCGTCGACACTTATCTCAGGTCGGCCTCGTCGGCGCGGACCGCCCACTGGGCGAACCGTTCGCCGTCCGAACGTTGCTTGACGAAGTTGCGCACCACCCGGTCGATGTAGTCGCCGAGTTCCCCGGTGGTCACTTTGTGCTGGCGCAGCTTGCGCCCGAACGCGCTGTCGAAGCCGAGGCTGCCGCCGAGGTGAACCTGGAATCCCTCCACCTGATTCCCGGTGCCGTCGTCGACCAGCTGGCCCTTGAACCCGATGTCGGCGATCTGCGAGCGGGCGCAGGAGTTCGGGCAACCGTTGATGTTGATCGTGATCGGGACATCCAGCTGCGCGTTCAGATCCGCCAGCCGTTCCTCCAGCTCCGGCACCAGCGCCTGGGAGCGCTTGCGCGTCTCGGCGAAGGAGAGTTTGCAGAACTCGATACCGGTGCAGGCCATCAGATTCCGCCGCCAGAGCGAGGGCCGCGCCTGCAGGCCGAGGGGTTCCAGCTCGTCGATCAGCGCGTCGACCTTGTCGTCGGGAACGTCGAGCACGATCAGCTTCTGGTACGGGGTGAACCGGACGCGATCGGAGCCGATCCGCTCGACCGCGTCGGCGACCTTGGTCAGGACGGTGCCCGACACCCGGCCCGCGATGGGGGAGAAGCCGACCGCGTTGAGTCCGTTGCGCAGCCGCTGCACGCCGACGTGGTCGATCGGCTTGGTCGGCTGCTCGGGCGCGGGGCCGTCGATCAGCTTGCGCTTCAGGTACTCGTCCTCCAGCACCTGGCGGAACTTCTCGATGCCCCAGTCCTTGATCAGGAACTTCAGGCGCGCCTTGGTGCGCAGGCGGCGGTAGCCGTAGTCGCGGAACACCGATACGACGGCTTCCCACACGTCCGGCACCTCGTCCAGCGGCACCCACACGCCCACCCGCTTGGCGAGCATCGGGTTGGTGGACAGCCCGCCGCCGACCCACAGGTCCAGACCGGGGCCGTGCTCGGGATGCACGACACCGACGAACGCGACGTCGTTGATCTCGTGCACCACGTCCTGCTGGCCGGAGATCGCGGTCTTGAACTTGCGCGGCAGGTTGGAGTACTCCTTCTTGCCGATGTAGCGGCGCACGATCTCCTCGATCGCGGGCGTCGGGTCGATGACCTCGTCCAGCGACTCGCCGGCCAGCGGAGATCCGAGCACCACGCGCGGGCAGTCGCCGCACGCCTCGGTGGTCTTCAGGCCGACCGCCTCGATCCGCTTCCAGATCTCCGGGACGTTCTCCACCTCGATCCAGTGGTACTGCACGTTCTCCCGGTCGGACAGATCCGCGGTGTCGCGGGCGAACTCGGTGGAGATCCCGCCCAGCGTGCGCAGTTGCGCGAGGTTCAGCGCGCCGCCGTCGCAGCGGATGCGCATCATGAAGTACTTGGCCTCGAGCAGATCGATGTTCTCGTCACCGGTCCAGGTGCCGTCGTAGCCCTGCTCGCGCTGGGTGTACAGACCCCACCAGCGGAACCGGCCGCGCAGGTCGCCCTTGTCGATGCCGTCGAAGCCGGTCTTGGCGTAGATGTTCTCGATGCGGGCGCGGACGTTGAGGGGGTTGTCGTCCTTCTTGGACTGCTCGTTCGGGTTCAGCGGCTCGCGGTAACCCAGCGCCCACTGACCCTCGGCCTTGCGGCGCACGGGCTTGCCGGTGCGCACGCGCGGTCCGGTCGTGGTCGCCTCGGGACGCGGCCGATCCGGGCGGACCCGGCGTTCGGAGGCCGGGCGTTCGGGGCGCGCGCGGCGCTCCGGCTGGGATTCGGGCGTGGGCTGATCGGTCGGACCGGCGTCGGTGCTCGACGTCATGGGGTCGCTCCTGCGGGGTGGGTGGTACATCCTGCTGAGGGGCGCGAGGGGCTGACTCACGCCTGCGGTGTCAGCGGGCCGATGAAGTCGGGATCGCCGGGGACCCGGGGATCGGGCGCGCTGAACTACCGGAGGGAACCGGGCAGACAGCAGGCGCTACAGACGCGCTTGTAATCGACGTGGCGACGGGCCACCAGTCGAATCTCCAAAGCGCGCATGCGGCCTATTGTGCCACGTCAGCGATGGCCTTCCGACCCTGCGTCTGGTATTTCCCGTGAATCTGCGGGAAATCCCCTGGACGTTCGACCCAGTTTGTGACGGCAGTCATAGTCGCGAGCCCCAACCGGGCGCGTGATACGGCGACCGCGCCGTCTGTGACACTGCGCACCTCGCTTGACCTCGAGCGAAGTGGAGGTTGGACGCTCGGCGTCATGAGTACCACAACTGTCGACGCCACCGGCGAGCTCGAAGCCATCCGCGCGGTGGTCGCGAGCGTCCAACACGCCCAGCGCAACGAGCTCGTCGACGAATTCGTCGCGCTGTTCCGGGAGGACGCGATCTGGACCACCGGACACGGCAAACGTCTCTTCGGACGGGCGGCCATCGCGGAGTTCACCGCGCAGGTGCTGCCCGGGGCCACCGCACACGGCACGGCGACCTACGAGGTCGAGCACGTGCTGTTCATCCGCCCGGACGTGGCGGCGGTGAAGGTCCGCCAGCGCTATTTCACCGACGCGGGCGTTCTGGAGAGCGAAGGCAGCCCGATGTACGTGATGTCCAAGGAGGACGGCCGCTGGTTGCTCACCGCGAACCAGAACACTCCGGTCGTGGCGGACTGAAGGGCCCGGTAGCGGAGTCCCGGCCGTCGGCGCGGTCGCGGCGACGTTCACACTGGACAGGTGAGTTCTTCCGCCGCTACCGCGAGTACCGACACTTCCGCGCCGGTGCTACGCGACTTCGGCGACGGTCCGTTCGGGATCTACGTGCACGTGCCGTTCTGCGCCACGCGGTGCGGCTACTGCGACTTCAACACCTACACCGCGGGGGAGCTCGGCAGTTCGGCCTCGCCGCAGTCGTGGCTGGCGGCGTTGCGCGGCGAGCTGGCGACCGCCGCGCAACAGTTCGCGGCGTTGCCCACCGCGACGCCGGAAGTCTCCACCGTCTTCGTCGGCGGAGGGACGCCCTCCCTGCTGGGCGGCGACGGGCTCGCCGCGGTGCTGGACGCCGTGCGTGCCGAGTTCACCTTCGCTGCCGGGGCCGAGGTCACCACGGAGTCCAATCCGGAATCCACCTCGCCGGAATTCTTCGAGCGCATCCGGGCGGCCGGGTTCACCAGGGTGTCGCTGGGCATGCAGTCCGCCGCTGCGCACGTGTTGAAAGTGCTCGATCGCACGCACACCCCCGGCCGCGCGGTGGCCGCCGCGCTGGAGGCGGGCGCCGCTGGATTCGAGCACGTCAACCTCGATCTGATCTACGGAACACCGGGTGAGCGCGATGTCGATCTGGACGCCAGCCTGGACGCGGTGCTCGGCGCGGGCGTCGACCACGTATCGGCGTATTCGCTGATCGTGGAGGACGGCACCGCGCTGGCCAGGCGGGTGCGCCGCGGCGAGTTGCCCGCGCCGGACGACGACGTGCTCGCCGCACGTTACGAGCGCATCGACGCCCGACTGCGCTCGGCCGGATTCGGGTGGTACGAGGTGTCGAACTGGGCCGTGGGCGACGCCGCGGTCTGCAGGCACAACCTCGGTTACTGGGACGGCGGCGACTGGCTCGGCGCAGGACCGGGCGCGCACAGTCATGTCGGCGGCGTGCGGTGGTGGAACGTGAAGCACCCCGCTCGATACGCCGATCGAGTCGGCGCGGGCGGGCTGCCCGCCGCGGGCTGGGAGGCGCTGAGCGCGGACGAGCGCTACACCGAGCGGGTCATGCTCGCCGTCCGGCTGCGCACCGGCCTGCCGCTGGCCGAGCTGGCGTCCTCCGCGCGCACCGCCGTCGATCGCGTGGTCGCCGACGGCCTCGCCGTGCGCACCGCGGACGACCGGCTCGTCCTCACCGACCGCGGCCGTCTGCTCGCGGACGGCGTCGTCCGTGAACTGCTCGACTGATCCCGTGCCGGATCACGGTCGGGTCAACGCGATGCACTTTATGTCTCGTTCCGGTAACTCGGTGCGCACCGGCCGCGTAGTCTGCGATCAACCCCAAGGAGACTCATGGCTTCGGCACCACGTATGACCCTTATCCATGAACCAGGCGAGTTCGCGGAGGCGCGAGCAGCGGAGAAAGCGGAAAACGCGCGCCAGTGCGCCGTCGCCGCCCGCACTGTCGCCAGCTACGCGGAGAACGCCGCCGACTGTGAGTCGCTGCTGGCGATGCTCGGTCTCGATGCGCTCGCGGGCAAACAGGCGAAAACCTGCGGCTGACCATTACGCCTCGTCCGTGGCGAGGGCGGTGCTGCGCCATTCCCGTGGCGTGAGCCCGTAGGCGGCGCGGAAGCGCCGGGCGAAATGTGACGGATCGCGGAAGCCCCAGCGGCGCGCGATCATCGCGATCGTCCGATGCTTCTGGTCCGGACGA
The DNA here is from genome assembly GCF_040610355.1 of Nocardia sp. NPDC004168. Taxonomy (NCBI): domain Bacteria; kingdom Bacillati; phylum Actinomycetota; class Actinomycetes; order Mycobacteriales; family Nocardiaceae; genus Nocardia; species Nocardia sp. NPDC004168. The sequence continues at coordinate 184,695 of NZ_JBEXME010000003.1, forward strand.
GTCAGATCGCCGTGTACCCGCTCGAGACGCTGCCTGATGATTCCCTGCTCGAGGCTGCACTCCGTGTTCGCGTAGATCTTGTAGAGCTGCCGGACCGACATGTTGTGCGCCTTGGCGATCTGTTCCGCGCCGAGACCAGGATCCGCCAGATTGCGCCGGATATAGGCGCGAATCCGGGACAGCAGGATGTCGGAGGGGACGACGGAGCCGTCGTCGGCGCACGCCGACAACAACAGTGCCCGGATCAGCTCGATGCTGGCGCAACCCGACAGGGCTGCCGCGGGGTCGGCGCTGAGCGCGTCCGCGTCGGCGGTCAGTTGGACGATGTGGTTGGCCACCAGCCGGTAGTGCGGGCTGTCCTGCACTCTGGCGGCGGCCTGACCGATCAGATCGGCGGGCAGGCCGAGCTGATCGAGCGGCACGTGCAGGCAGGTCGACGCCCCGTCGCCGCGCCGGCTGAAGTCGTAGGGCGCGTTCAGATCCATGACGTGCAGATCGCCCGGTCGCACGACGCGACGGACGTCGCCCTGCTCGTACCGTCCGTCGCCCGCCTGCTGCACCGCGACCGCCAGTACCGGCGCGGGGGAGGTCCTGACCTGCTTCGGCGTCCGGATCAGCTGGATGCCCGAGGTGCTGGCACGCACGATGCGCGCCTCGCCGAACCACCACACGTCGAACGTGGCGTGCACACGCTCGTCCGGCCCGTCCAGCACGACATGGGACGGGACCGATGCCTCTTGTACTGCCGCGGCCACCGCGTCCGCCCGCTCGTGCGGCGCGATGGTGTCCGAATTGAACACGACCGTCATCACAGCCTCCGTCGCAAATGAGACAGATTCGGCAATCCTCGCATGGAACCCGCCGACCGGGCCGTGCATTCTGAGCCGACGATCGTGCACGCAGAGTCGTTTCTCCGGCGGCCGCCCGTCATACGCTGTCGGTCGACCAAGATCGATCCCCGGTTCACCCGACATCCGTCCAGATCGAAGGGAACTGTCATGCCGACGATCACCACCACCGATGGCGTCGAGATCTACTACAAGGACTGGGGTGCCGGACGTCCGGTGGTGTTCAGCCACGGCTGGCCGCTGAACGGGGACGCCTGGGACAACCAGATGAAACTGGTGGCGAGCAACGGCTATCGCGCCATCGCCCACGATCGGCGCGCGCACGGACGCTCGAGCGACGTGTGGGACGGGCACGACATGGACCACTACGCCGACGACCTCGCCGCGGTGCTGAACGAGCTGGACATCAAGGACGCGATTCTGGTCGGGCACTCGACCGGCGGCGGCGAGGTGACCAGGTATCTGTCCCGGCACGGCACCTCGCGGGTGGTCAAGGCGGTGCTGCTCGGCGCGGTCCCGCCGTTGATGCTGAAGACCGCGAGCAATCCGGAAGGGACGCCGATCGAGGCGTTCGACGACATCCGCGCGGGCGTGGCCGCCGACCGCTCGCAGTTCTGGAAGGATCTGGCGATCCCGTTCTACGGCGCCAACCGCACCGGATCGAAGGTCTCACAAGGACTGCGCGACCACTTCTGGCTGATGGGCATGCAGGTGGGGCTCGAGGGCGCGTTCGACTGCGTCAAGGCGTTCTCCGAGACCGATTTCACCGCCGAGCTGCCGAGCATCGAGATCCCGGTGCTGGTGGCGCACGGCGACGACGACCAGATCGTGCCGCTCGCCGCCGCGGGCGCCAAGACGGCGAAATTGCTGCCGAGGGCCGAGTTGAAGGTGTACCCCGGCGCTCCGCACGGCCTGTGCGGCGACTACGAGAAGGCGTTCGACGCCGATCTGCTGAACTTCCTGAAGAGCTGAGGAGCCGAGACCCGATGCCGAACAAACGCTACCTGCGCCGTGCTGTGGCCGCGCTGGCCCTCCTGCTCGCCGCCACCACAGCGGCCGGGCCGGCGCGAGCGCAATCGCTGCCCACCGTCGTGCTCGTGCACGGCGCCTTCGCCGACACCACCAGCTGGGACGGTGTCGCTGCCGTGCTGCGCGAGCGCGGCTACCGCGTGGTGACGCCGGAGAATCCGCTGCGCGGGCCCGCCTACGACGCGGCCGCCGTGCAGCGCACGCTGGACACGATCAGCGGTCGCGTCGTGCTGGCGGGGCACTCCTACGGCGGCTTCGTGATCAGCAACGTGCACGATCCGAAGGTCGAATCGCTGGTGTACATCGCGGCTTTCGCGCCGGTGGAAGGCGAGGTGGCGCAGGCCGAGCTCGACCCGATCCGCTTCCCGGGCAGCCAGCTGCTGCCGCCCGCGCTGCAGGTGAAGCTCGTCGACGACGTCACGGGTGTCGCCGGGAAGAACCTGGACGCGTATGTCGCACCCGCCAGCTTCCATGACGTCTTCGCCCAGGACGTCGGCCCGGAGACCGCGGCCGACATGATCGTCCATCAGCGCTCCATCGCCGTGAAGGCCAATCTGGAACCGTCCGGGCCGCCCGCGTGGTCCGGCACTCCGAGTTGGTATCTGGTCTCCGCCGACGACCGGGTCATCCCGCCGTCCTCCCAGCGCTTCATGGCCCAGCGCATGGCGGCTCGAACCGGTGAGATCGAGGCCTCGCACGCCTCGTTGGTCTCCCGGCCCGACGCCGTGGCCGCGGTGATCGACGCCGCCGTTCCGCGCTGAGCGTCGCGCCGCTCGTCACGTCCCGTTGCAGGCGAGAGATCCGGTTACCGACAATTAGACTGGATCGACGGACGAACCGTGGTCGGCCCGCGATGTGCGGCGGTCACGGGACGTCGGCGCCGGGTACGGCGTGACGGGAGACGAGAGCGAGGAGGTGCGGCCGATGTCGAGCACCGAGGATCGGCGCTTCGAGGTCTTGCGCGCCATCGTCGCGGACTATGTCGCGACCAAGGAGCCGATCGGGTCGAAGACGCTGGTCGAGCGGCACAACCTGGGTGTTTCCAGCGCGACGGTGCGCAACGACATGGCGGTGCTCGAGGCCGAGGGCTACATCACCCAGCCGCACACGAGTTCCGGCCGCATCCCCACCGACAAGGGCTACCGGCAGTTCGTGGACCGGATCTCCGAGGTGAAGCCGCTGTCCTCGGCGGAGCGCAGGGCGATCCTCGAGTTCCTGGAGTCCGGCGTCGACCTCGACGACGTGCTGCGCCGGGGCGTCCGCTTGCTCGCTCAGCTGACCAGGCAGGTCGCCGTCGTGCAGTACCCGACGGTGTCGGCGTCCACGGTGCGGCACATCGAGGTGGTGGCGCTCAATCCCGCCCGCCTGCTGCTGGTGGTGATCACCGACACCGGCCGGGTCGACCAGCGCCTGGTGGAGCTCGGCGCGCTGGTCGACGACGAGGATCTGGCCGCGCTGCGCGGCATGCTCGGCGGCGCGATGGACGGCAAACGCCTGGCCGCGGCCTCCGCGGCGGTGGCCGAGCTGCCCGAGCACGCTCCGTTGCGGCTGCGCGACGTGCTGGTGCGGGTGTCCACGGTGCTGGTGGAGACCCTGGTGGAGCACCCGGAGGAGCGATTGGTGCTCGGCGGCACCGCCAACCTCACCCGCAACGCCGCCGACTTCGGTTTCCCCGGCTCGCTGCGTTCGGTTTTGGAGGCGCTCGAGGAGCAGGTGATCGTGCTCAAGCTGCTCGCCGCGGCCCAGCAACCGGGGACGGTGACGGTGCGGATCGGGGAAGAGACGCAGGTCGAGCAGATGCGCGGCACGTCGGTGGTGTCGACCGGCTACGGCGCGGCGGGCGCCGTGCTCGGCGGTATGGGGGTGCTCGGGCCCACCCGGATGGACTACCCGGGCACGATCGCATCGGTGGCGGCCGTCGCCCGATACATCGGCGAGGTCCTCGCCGAGCGCTGACGCGACGACGCCACTGCTACGCTCGATCTTTCGGCCGGATAAAGTTGAGTGCACAAGACTAATGCTGTTGTCGGCGCGCTTCACAGCGGCGCGGGCACCGGCGGCACTGTCGAGAACGACCAAGGACTAGAGAACTCAAGTGGCACGGGACTACTACGGACTGCTCGGCGTCGCGAAGAACGCGACCGACCAGGAGATCAAGCGGGCATACCGCAAGCTGGCGCGTGAGCTCCACCCCGACGTCAACCCCGACGAGGCGGCGCAGGCCAAGTTCAAGGAAGTGTCGGCCGCCTACGAGGTGCTGTCGGATCCGGAGAAGCGGCGCATCGTCGACATGGGCGGCGACCCGCTGGAATCCGGCGGTGGCGGGGCCGGATTCAACGGCGCGGGCTTCGGCGGGCTCGGCGACGTGTTCGAGGCGTTCTTCGGCGGCATGAGCGGATCGGCCGGTGCGCGCAAGCCGCGCGGTCGCGTCCAGCCCGGCGCCGACTCGCTGATCCGCACCCGGCTCAGCCTGGCCGAATGCGCGGTCGGCGTGACCAAGCACCTGACCGTGGACACCGCGATCCTGTGCGACATCTGCCAGGGCTCCGGTACCAACGGCAAGTCCAAGCCGGTGCGCTGCGAAACCTGCGGCGGCGCGGGTGAGGTCCAATCCGTGCAGCGGTCCTTCCTCGGCCAGGTGCTGACCTCGCGCCCGTGCCCCACCTGCCGCGGCGCGGGCGAGACCATCCCGGACCCGTGCCACAAATGCGGTGGCGACGGCCGGGTGCGGGCGCGCCGCGAGATCGCGGCCCCGATCCCCGCGGGCGTCGCGAACGGCATGCGGGTGCGGCTGGCCGCGCAGGGCGAGGTCGGCCCCGGCGGCGGTCACGCGGGCGACCTGTACGTCGAGATCGTGGAGCAGCCGCACGACGTGTTCGTCCGGGACGGGGACGATCTGCACTGCACCATCCGGGTGCCGATGGTGGACGCGGCGCTCGGCACCACCGTCGTGATCGACACCATCCTGGACGGCCCGACCGAACTGAGCATTCCGGCGGGCACCCAGCCCGGCGAGATCTCGGTGCTGCGCGGGCACGGAATGCCGCGGCTGCGCTCGAGCGCGCGTGGCGACCTGCTGGCGCATCTGGACATCGTGATCCCGGCCAAGCTGGACAGCAAGCAGACCGAACTGTTGCGCAAGTACAAGGGACTGCGCGAGCGGGAGCGCGCCGAAGTGATGTCCGCGCAATCCGAGCACAACAGCGGCCTGTTCGCGCGGCTGCGCGCGTCGTTCAGCGGGCGCTAGGTGGCCGCGACGGTCTTCTACCTCGACGAGGTGCCCGAGCCGGGCGCGGTCGCGGTGCTCGACGGCCCGGAAGGCAGGCACGCCGCCACGGTGCGCCGCATCCGGGTCGGCGAGCCGATCACCCTCTCCGACGGGCGCGGGGTGCTGGCCGCATCGGAAGTCGTTGCCGCGCAACGCGACCGGCTCGAGCTCGCGGTGCGCGAGCGGGTGCTCGCGGCACCTCAGACGCCGCCGGTGACCGTCGTGCAGGCGCTGCCGAAATCCGATCGCTCGGAACTGGCGGTCGAGCTGATGACGGAGGCGGGCGCGGACGTCGTCGTCCCCTGGCAGGCCGCGCGCTGCGTCGCGAACTGGGAGGGCAAGGCGGCCAAGGGAGTCGAGAAGTGGCGGGCCGCGGCCCGCTCGGCCGCCAGGCAGTCCCGCCGGGCATACATTCCGCAAGTCGCCGACCTGCACCGCACCCAGGATTTGCTGGAGCTGGTCCGCGCGGCGAAGGCCCGCGGCGCGATCGTCGCGGCGCTGCACGAATCCGGCGCCGCCCGTTTCACCGAATTGCCTTTCGCCGAGGCCGCCGAAATCGTCCTCGTCGTGGGTCCGGAAGGCGGGCTGGACGACGCCGAACTCACGGCGTTGGCCGAAGCGGGCGCGGACATCACCTTGCTCGGCCCGACCGTGCTGCGTACATCCACCGCGGCAGCGGTTGCTCTCGGGGCGCTCGGCGCACTGACGCCGCGTTGGTGAGGTCTCGCGTCGACGCCCGATGCGATACCCGCAGCAGCAGTGCCGCGATGACCATCAGCGATCCGATGCCGCAGACCAGCCCGAGCCACCCGGAGCGGGCGTAGGCGATGCCCGCCGTTCCGCCGACGAGCGCGCTGCCGAGGTAGTAGGCGAACAGATACAGCGACGACGCCGCGCCCCGGTTGCCTTCGGCCATCGCCCCCACCCACGCGCTCGCCGCGGTGTGCGCCCCGAAGAAACCCGCGGTGAAGAGCAATACGCCGAGCAAAACGGTGCCGATGTGGTCGGGAATCGTCACCACGAGCCCGATCGCCATGACGGCCAGCGACATCGCGAGCACCCAGGATCGGCCGATCCGATCGGTCAGCAGGCCGGATGCCGCCGAGGCCGCCGTTCCGGCCAGATAGAGCACGAACACCAGCCCCACCAGTGCTTCCGGCAGCCCGAAGGGCGCGCTGGTCAGCCGGTAGCCGAGATAGTTGTACATCGAGACGAACCCGCCCATCAGCACGAACGCCAGTCCGAACAGAGCGAGCAGTCCGCGGTGACGCAAGGGGCTGCCGAGGTCGCCGAGGACCGTCCGGATTCCGGCGGGGCGAGGCACGAAGCCGCGCGAGGGCGGCAGCAGGCGGACGAACCACACGGTGCAGGCCGCGGCGGCGATCGAGGCCACCGCCTGCGCCCACCGCCAGGACGCCACGTCCAACGTGAACGCCGGGATCAACCGCCCGGCCAGCCCGCCGATAGTGGTACCCGCGACGTAGATGCCCATCGCGGCGCCCAGCCCGTCCCCGCCGATCTCCTCTGCCAGATAGGCCATCGCCACCGCGGGCACACCGGCCAGCGCGATGCCTTGCAGCGCGCGTCCGGCCAGCAGCAGATCCAGCGAAGGGCTCAGCGGCAGCAGCAGTCCGAGCACCGCCGCCGCGACGGCGGAACCGATCATCACCTTGGTCCGGCCGATCCGCGACGAGAGCGCGCTCACCGGGATGATGGCCAGCGCGAGGAACCCGGTGGTGAGCGACACCGCCAGTGCCGCCAGCGCGGGCGTCGCGCCGAACGCGGCCGAGAGACTCGGCAGCAGTGCCTGGGCGCTGTACATCGAGGCGAATGTCGTCAGACCGGCCGCGAATAGCGCGATGGTGATCCTGCGTTCGTGGGCGACGTCCCTCGCCGCTTCGATCCGTGTCGTGGTCATCGGGTCCTCCTTTCGTCCAGCATCGCCAGGCGGTTTTCCGGAAGGAAATGAATAATGAGAAGTGAGTTCATTCCCTGAGCGCATATAGAGAGGTCGGGCAGTGCTTGGCGAGGATCTGGAGTGGTTCACGACACTCGCCGAACTCGAACGGGTCGGCGCCGCCGCGGAGCGGTTGCACCTGGCGCAGCCGACGTTGTCGCGCATGCTGGCTCGCTTGGAGCGCAGGGTGGGAGTCGAACTGTTCGACCGGCACGGGAAGCGGATCGTCCTGAACGAATACGGTCGCATCTACTACGAGCACGCCCGCCGCGCGCAATCCGAGCTGGACGCGGCGGAACAGGTCCTCGCCGATCGGGCCAACCCGGCCGGGGGCGTCGTGCGGCTGTCGTTCCAGCACTCTTTCGGCGGCTCGCTGGTGCCGCAGCTGATCAGCGGCTTCCGGCGCATCTCCGGCCGGATCACGATCACGCTGTGGCAGGGAGCGGCAGCCGCGGTGACCGAGCGAGTGCTCGCGGGTGAAAGCGATCTGGGCATCGTCTCGCCGCGCCCGGCCGTCGCAGGCGTCGGCTGGCGCGCCGTGCTGCGACAGCCGCTGGTACTCGCGGTGCCGCCGGAACACCGGTTGGCCGGACGGCGGCAGGTCCGCCTCGCGGAGGTGGCCGACGCGGAGTTCGTCACCATGCACCACGGATTCGGGATGCGGCGCATCTTCGACGAACTGTGCGCCGCCGCGGACATCCGGCCGCGGATCGCGTTCGAGTCGAGCGATCTCGTCACGGTGGCCGGGCTGGTCTCGGCGGGGTTGGGGGTGGCGATCCTGCCGCGCGAAGATCCGCTGTCCGCGGGCCCGCTGTCCGGCCCGGTGACGGTCCCGCTCGCGGACGCGGGCGCCGCGCGCGCGGTCGGGCTGATCTGGCCCGCCGCTACCACACCACCCGACGCGGTGCGACGCTTTCGTGATTTCGCCGAGGATTGGGCGCGGCGACGTGGGGGAATCCCGTGAGGGGCCGGTTTTGCCCACGGCTTATTCACTGGGCGGTGTCGGTGGGGCGGGTTAAACTTTCTCCATACAGCAGCAGTCGAGACCGGAAAGCAGGCTATAGCCACTTTTGAGAACACAAGGCGAGATCGGCGACCCCACCACCCCAGCGGCAGGCATCGGCGCCGGCGACAACGGTTCGGGTCCCGCAGCGCGCACCGTGCGCTCGAGCATCGAACTCGCTCCTGAATCCGTGTTCCCCTTCCTCGGTTCGGCCGACCAGAATCTTCGCGAACTGGAGACGCTGCTCGACGCGGACATCCACGTCCGCGGGAATTCCGTGACCCTCACCGGCAAGGCGGCCGACGTCGCGCTCGCCGAGCGGGTCATCGAGCAGCTGGTCGCGCTGACCGGGCGCAACCGCGTGGTGACGCCCGAGGCGGTGCGGCACACCGTTTCGATGCTCACCGAGGGCTCCAGCGAGTCCCCCGCGGAGGTGCTCAGTCTGGACATCCTGTCCCGGCGGGGCAAGACCATCCGGCCCAAGACGCTGAACCAGAAGCGCTACGTCGACGCGATCGACGCGAACACCATCGTGTTCGGCATCGGTCCCGCCGGTACCGGCAAGACCTATCTGGCGATGGCCAAGGCGGTCCAGGCGCTGCAGACCAAGCAGGTCAACCGGATCATTCTCACCCGCCCCGCGGTCGAGGCGGGCGAGCGGCTCGGCTTCCTGCCCGGCACGCTGAACGAGAAGATCGACCCGTACTTGCGCCCGCTCTACGACGCGCTGCACGACATGATGGACCCGGAGGCCATTCCCAAGCTGATGGCGGCCGGTGTCATCGAGGTCGCGCCGCTGGCCTACATGCGCGGACGCACGCTGAACGACTCCTTCATCATCCTCGACGAGGCGCAGAACACCACCGCCGAGCAGATGAAGATGTTCCTCACCCGCCTCGGGTTCGGCTCGAAGATCGTGGTGACCGGCGACGTGACGCAGGTCGATCTGCCGACCGGCGCCCGGTCCGGTCTGCGCGCCGCCAGCGAGATCCTCACCGAGATCGAGGACATCCACTTCGCGGAGCTGACCAGTAGCGACGTGGTTCGCCACCGGCTGGTCTCGGACATCGTCGACGCCTACGACCGCTTCGAGGCCCAGTCGCGTCCGCAGGTCGCCCCGCATTACGGCGGCAACCGAGCGCAGCGCCGCGCGGCGAGCCGGTCGGACCGGCGGTAACTCGTCTCGCCGGGCGGGGCTCCGCTCCGCCGACACGATCGACGGGATCGTAGGCTGTTCGGGTGAGTATCGAGATCGCCAACGAGTCGGGTATCGACGTGCCCGAAGAAGAGCTGGTCAGCGTCGCGCGGTTCGTGATCGCCCGGATGGACGTGCACCCCGCCGCGGAGCTGTCGATGGTGCTCGTCGATCTCGACACCATGGCCGACCTGCACATGCGCTGGATGGACCTACCCGGCCCGACCGACGTCATGTCCTTCCCCATGGACGAACTCGAGCCGGGCGGGCGGCCCGACAGCCCCGAACCAGGCCCATCCATGCTCGGCGACATCGTGCTGTGCCCGGAGTTCGCCGCCGGTCAGGCCCGTAAGGCGGGGCACTCCCTGGATCACGAACTCGCTCTGCTCACCGTGCACGGCGTGCTGCACCTGCTCGGCTACGACCACGCCGAGCCGGACGAGGAGAAGGAGATGTTCGCGTTGCAGGCCAGGCTGCTCGAGGAGTGGTACGAGAGCCTGCGGGAGGCGCAGCGGCGCGCCGAACTGGCCGAACGCGACGCGCGGTTGCTGGGTAAGGCGGGTTTCACCACACCGGGTGAGTCCCTGGGTCCCGCGTGAATGCCCTGACCCTCGTCCTGCTCGCGGTCCTGCTCATCTCCGTGGGTGGGGTCTTCGCCGGGGTCGATTCCGCCCTGAACACGATCTCGCCCGCCCGCGTCGAGGACTTGGTGCGAGCCGACCGGCCCGGCGCCGTGCGGCTGAGCCGGGTCGTCGACGACCGGGCCCGCTACGTGAATCTCATGGTGCTGCTTCGCATCCTGTGCGAGATCGGCGCGACGGTGCTGCTGGCAGCGGGACTGATGACGGTCTGGGGCAGGAACTGGGCGCTGCTGATCACCGCGCTGGTGATGGTGCTGGTGTCCTACGTGGTGATCGGTGTCGGCCCGCGCACGCTGGGCAGGCAGCACGCGTATTCCATCGCCCTGGCCGCGGCCCTGCCCCTGCAGTTCATCGGCGCGCTGCTCGGCCCGATCAGCAGGCTGCTGATCCTCATCGGTAACGCGATCACCCCCGGTAAGGGTTTTCGCAACGGGCCCTTCGCTTCCGAGATCGAGTTGCGCGAAGTGGTCGAGATGGCCGGTGAGCGCGGAGTGGTGGCCGACGACGAACGGCGGATGATCCAGTCGGTTTTCGAACTCGGCGACACAGCGGCGCGTGCGGTGATGGTGCCGCGCACGGAGATGGTCTGGATCGAAGCGGACAAGACCGCGGCGCAGGCCATGTCGCTGGCGGTGCGTTCCGGGCATTCGCGGATCCCGGTGGTCGGCGAGAACGTCGACGACATTCGCGGCGTGGTGTATCTGAAAGACCTCGTGCCGTTCGCCGAACGCAGCCGCAAGGTACGGGTGCGTGAGGTGATGCGTCCCGCGGTGTTCATGCCCGACTCCAAACCGCTGGACAGCCTGCTCGACGAGATGCAACGCAGGCGCAACCACATGGCGTTGCTGGTGGACGAGTACGGCGGCATCGCGGGTCTGGTGACCATCGAGGACGTGCTGGAGGAGATCGTCGGAGAGATCGCCGACGAGTACGACGTCGACGAGACCCCGCCCGTCGAGGATCTCGGCGACGGGCGCTACCGCGTGTCGGCCCGGCTGCCGGTGGAGGATCTCGGCGAGCTGTTCGGATTGGAGATCGAGGAGGAGGACGTCGACACCGTCGGCGGCCTGCTCGCGCACGAACTGGGCCGGGTGCCGCTGCCCGGTTCGAAGATCGAGGCGCACGGGTTGGTGCTGCGCGGTGAAGGCGGACCGGACGCGCGCGGCCGGATGCGGGTGAACACCGTGGTGGTACGCAAAGCGCGCGAGAAGGTCCCCGCGGGGAAGACCAACGGGGACAATCCCAATGGCAAGCGCAAGGCGAACGGATCGGAGCGGGATATCGCGGCCGATCGCGACGAGGACGGAGACACCGAATGACCGAACTGGACGCCGAGGACAACAAGCTGGTCACGCTGGCCCGTGGTGCGCTCGGTCGCACCGGAGGGGCGAGTGGAGCCGCGATCCGCGATACCGATGGCCGCACCTACGCTGCGGGCGAGGTCACGCTGACCGCGCTGCGGTTGACGGCGCTGCAAGCCGCTGTGGCCGCGGCGTTGTCCAGCGGCGCGGAGGGCTTCGAGGCGGCCGTGGTGGTCGGCGGGCGGTTGTCCGACTTCGGTGTGACGGCGGTGCGGGAGGTTTCGGCGGAGGCGCGGATCATCTTCACCGATCGTGACGGCGCGGTGTTCGAGATCGTCGACGACTCCGCCGACGCGGCCGACGCGGTGAGCGCCGACTCCGGCGAGGTCCGCGGTGGCTGACGCGCGGGAGAAGGGCGAATTCCGTTCCGGGTTCGTCTGTTTCGTCGGTCGGCCGAACACCGGCAAGTCGACCTTGACCAACGCCCTGGTCGGCGCGAAGATCGCGATCACCTCGTCGCGCCCGCAGACCACCAGGCACACGATTCGCGGCATCGTGCACCGCGAGCACGCTCAGCTGATCCTGGTCGACACACCGGGCTTGCACCGCCCGCGCACCTTGCTCGGCCAGCGCCTCAACGACCTTGTGCGCGATACGTATTCGGAGGTCGACGTGATCGCGCTGTGCATCCCGGCCGACGAGAAGATCGGTCCGGGTGACCGCTGGATCGTGCAGCAGATCAAGCAGATGGCGCCGAAGACGACGCTGCTCGGCGTGGTCACCAAGATCGACAAGGTGAGCCGCGAGCAGATCGCCGAGCAATTGCTCGCCGTGGCCCAGTTGCTCGGCCCCGAGGCCGACGTGGTGCCGGTGTCGGCGGTCAAGGGTGAGCAGGTGGAAGTCCTCGTCGACGTCATCGCCTCGAAGATGCCGGAGGGCCCGGCTTTCTACCCCGACGGCGAGCTCACCGACGAGCCCGAGGAAACGTTGATGGCCGAGCTCATTCGCGAGGCCGCGCTCGAGGGTGTGCGCGACGAGTTGCCGCACTCGCTGGCCGTCGTCATCGAGGAGGTCCTGCCCTACGAGGAGCGCGAGGACATGCTCGACGTGCACGCCTTGCTCTACGTCGAGCGGCCCAGCCAGAAGGCCATTGTCATCGGCAAGGGCGGTTCCCGGCTGAAAGAGGTCGGCACCAACGCCCGCAAGCAGATCGAACACATCCTCGGCACCCGGATCTACTTGAATTTGCACGTGAAGGTGGCCAAGGACTGGCAGCGCGACCCGAAACAGCTGGGCAAACTGGGTTTCTGACCGGTTCGGGCGTCGCTGGGGCGTGCGTGGAAGTCTTGGAGGCGTCTTCGTCGGCGTGGGGCGTCCGGTCGGCTGCCGATGATTCCGTGTGATCCACCGATGTGTCGGCTGTACTCGAGGCGAGTGCCGTGTCAGTGGTCGTGTCAGAACGGCGTCAGCTCGGTATCAGCCGGGCTCGCGACAGTAGTCACATGAACAGCACAGCGATCGCGACTTCCACCACCACCCTCTCCGACCAGGACAAGAGCACGCTGCGGACCGCCGCGTACGGCGCGTTGTCGCTGATGGCCGCCACCGGCACGCCGCACGTGGCCGCGACGAACGGCTCCATCGCCCTGACGTCGGCGACCGGCCTGGTCGGGCACGTGCTCGCCGCGAAGTCCAAGGACATCCAGTTGAAGGGCAAGACCGTCGCCGAACTCGCCGACCAGGTACTGCCTGCCCTGACCTCGGCCGTGCACCTGCTCGAGCGGCACGATCCGGCCGAGGCCGACAACTTCCGCGGCACCGTCCGCATCGCCGTCGACGCAGCAGCCCAGCCGCACCACGGCGAGCCCGGCCCGGCCACGGCCGAGATGGCCCGCAAGATCATCGCGGCGCTCGATGCCGCCGGGGTGGCCGGTGCCGACAACGGAACGGTTGCCGCCGGGCCGGATCGCCCGCAACTCCAGAAGGCCCTCGATGAGATCGTCGCTTCTGGTTTCGCCGGAATCACGCTGCGCGTGCACGACGAGCGGGGCGAGTGGGTCGGCAGCGCCGGGGTGAGCAGGCTGGGCGGGACCGCGAAGCCGCCGACCGATGGGCACGTCCGGATCGGCAGCAATACAAAGACTTTCACCGCGACTCTGGTCCTGCAACTGGTGGCCGAGGGCAAGATCGGATTGGACGACCCGGCGGCCCACTACCTGACCGAGTTCGAACTCGATTCGCGGATCACGGTGCGGATGCTGTTGCAGCACACCAGCGGGGTGTTCAACTTCACCGGCGAGTACTACGAAGACGGGACCGTCGTGCCGGGGATCCCCGCCACCACCGCGGGCAAAGAGTGGGTGGACAACCGGTTCGAGACCTACCAGCCCGAAGAGCTGGTGCGGCTGGCGCTGTCCAAGCCCGCGCGGTTCGAACCAGGCACGGGCTGGAGTTATTCCAACACCAACTACGTGCTGGCCAGGTTGCTGATCGAGAAGGTCACCGGCCGCCCGGTCGCCCAGGAGATGCAGCGGCTGATCTTCGGGCCGCTCGGGCTGTCGGGCACCGTGGCCCCGACCACCCAGACCGAGCTCCCGGAGCCGCACGCCCACGCCTACTACCGATACGAGGACGCAGGGCAGGAGAAGACGGTCGACGTCACCAGCCAGAACCCCTCCTGGATCTCCAGCGGCGGTGACATGATCTCGACCACCCAGGACCTGCGAACCTTCATTTCCGCGCTGATGAGCGGCAAGCTGCTGCCTGCCGAGTTGCTGGCCGAGATGTGCGCACCGCACCCGACAGGCATCCCGAACATGGGCTACGGCCTCGGTGTATTCGTGCAGGACACCGGCCTGGGCGGCACGGTCGTCACCCACAACGGCGGCGCAGCGGGTCACGCGGCGCTGATGTACAGCACACCCGACGGCAAGAAGACCCTGACCGGCACCCTGAACTACGCGGACGACGCCGCCATGTCCCTGGCCGTGCCGTTCCAGCAGGCGACTCAGAGGCTCGTCGACGAGGTGTTCTGCGGCGGCCAGGCCGATCCGGCGCAGCCGACGGACTGAACTTCCCGCTGCGCATGCCGAAACGCCCGGACACGGACGCCGAGTTGTCGATGGTCCGGGTCACCACCACGGGGCGGGGCGGTGGCGGTGCCACTGGAGTTCGGATTCGAGTTGGGCGGCCAAGGAGATCAGGAGGGGCTCGGAGTTTGCTGTGCCCATCAGTTGGGCGCCTACGGGGAGGCCGGTGTCGGTGAAGCCTGCGGGGACGTTGATGCTGGGCCAGCCGAGGACGTTCCATGGCCAGGTGTAGGGGCAGGCCGCGGTGATGAGGTTGTTGGTGGCGTTGACGCCGATGCCGTCGATTTCCTCGGCGCGGGGCGGTGGGGTGGCGGTGGTCGGGGCGAGGACCACGTCGTAGTCGCGGAAGAAGTGGCCGATTCGCTTGTGCAGCAGCGGTTCCAGCTGCCGTGCCGCGTAGAGGGCGGGGCCGTCGAGCGCGCGTCCGATTCGGGCGTTGGCGGTGGTGCGCGGATCGACTTCCAGACCGGGCATGCGGTCGTACACCCGCCGGACCCCGGCGAGCGAACGCGGGAGGAAGGAAGCGCCGATCAGGATTCCGTAGTGCAGGTCCGCCACGGTCACGGTGTGTCCGAGCGCTCGGAGTGTGTCGGCGGTGCGGCGCACCGATCGCTCGACCTCGGGATCCAGCGCGGTCCTGGTCGCGGTGAAGGGGATACGCAGCGACAGGGCGATTCGCAGCTTTCCCGGATCCCGGCCGACGGCGTCCGACGCGGTGATCGGCTCCGGGGTGTGCAGATCTCCCTGGTGCGGACCGGCCGCCGCATCCAGCAGTAGCGCCGCGTCGGCGACGGTACGCGCCAGCGGACCGTTCACGGTGAGCCCGTAGAACGCTTCGGCTTCCGGCCAGGTGGAGATTCGTCCGCGCTGCGGCTTGATGCCGACCAGGTTCGTCCAGGCCGCAGGGATGCGGATCGAGCCCGCGCCGTCGGAACCCAGAGCGGCGGGGACCAATCCGGCGGCGACGGCAGCCGAAGCTCCGCCGGAGGACCCGCCCGGCGTCCTGCCGCGGTCCCACGGATTGCGGGTGTGCCCGAACCACGCGGCACTCGTGAACGGCCACTGTCCGAGTTCACAGGTGTTCGTCTTGCCGACGATCACCGCGCCCGCGGCACGCAGGCGCCGGACCGATTCCGCGTCCTCGGTCTTCGGTGCGAAGTCCCCGCCGCAGCCGAACGCGGTCGGCTCGCCCGCGACATCAGTGTCGTCCTTCACCGCGACGGGCACGCCCAGCAGCGGCAGTCGTTCTCCCGCGGCCAGCCGCCGGTCGGCGTCGGCGGCCTCCGCCAGGGCCCGCTCGCGGCGCACGATCCGGAAGGCATTGAGCGTGCCCTGCGCCGCGTCGATCCGGTCCAGTGCGCCGCCGACCGCCGCGGTCGAGGTGATCGCGCCGCTCGCGATCGCGGCCGCCAGTTCGGCCAGGCCCAGTTCCCGCGTGCCGGATACGTGGGCAGGATCGGACACCGTCATGTGAGCTCCGTCTCGTCGTGATCTACAGACGGTAGCGCCATATTGGTCAATCGTCCAGATCGTCGCAGGGGACGAGCTCGGCGGGCAGCAGTCGCCAGGCGTACCCGGTCGGGAACCGATCGAACAGCTGGCGTATCCAGTCGTGTCGGTTGCCGCCGTCCTTATCGACCTCGCCCGGTTTCGATCGCGCACCGAACGGCGACCTGTGCGATCGAACCTGCTCGCTCGGCTGGGTCTTCCAGATGACCCACCACAGGGGACGCGGAATCGATCCGGCGCCTGCGTGCCGCCGCGGAGAAGATCGGCGGCAGCGGGCCTGTGCTCTGGCCGAGAAGGTCCGAGTACTCATGTCACGGAATGTGCTTGCACTCACCGTAGGGCACGCCCTGGGTGAGGTCCGGCCGGCCGAACATCCGGCCGACCAGAGCGTTGAACGCCGCCACCGACAGCCGGTCCATGTCGTTGCAAAGGAAGTCGTTCTTGGTGCCCGAGACATTCTTGGACTTCAGGGATTTCGCCCACTTCTGCGGCGTTCCCCCGCACCCGACATGCACCTGGTAGTCGCCGCCCTTGTCGAGCTCGAAGGAGTAGTCGACCTTGGAGTGGCCGCCGAGCCGGACCGGAAGCTTGGTCCGCGCCCATCCCGATTTCGACGTCTTGGCCTGAACCCAGACTCCTACCGGCGACGCGCTGTTGATGCAGCCGATCGTGCCGCTCACGGTGGTGGACGCCGATGCGCTCGGCAGTCCGAGGGCGAGGAACGCCGTGGAAGCGGAGACGAGAACGGCTACGCGGAGGGTCTTGCGCATCATTCGAACCTTTCGATGGGGGGAACGGCGGACTCCGATCGCGCGGAGCGCGCCGCGACGACGACTTGTTCCGGCCGCAGCAGGCGTTCACCCATGAGGTATCCGTGCCGGACTACCTGCAGCACCGTGCCCGGCGATCTGCCGGAAGCCTCGGCGACGGCGACGGCTTCGTGAACCTCGGGATCGAAGTCGGCCGTGGCGGGCACGCGCCGGACGCCACGACGTTCGAGCAGTTCGTGCAGTTCGTCGACGATGCTGCCGAGCACGGCGTCGTCGTCGTTCAGTGCCGTCACGCGATCGACGAGTCTGAGCAGCTCGCGAAACAGCGGGACCAGGAGTTGTTCGGCGAGCCCGCCGCGCGCGAGTGCGAGCTGCTCGTGCAGGTCGTCCAACGCCCGATTCTTCGCCTTGTCCTCCAGCAACCTGCGCTGGAAGAGATCACGCAATTGCGCGATCTCCCCGGCCAGCGCGGTCAGCGGATCACCCGCGTCCGGAGCCGCATTCATATGCCGCGCTTGGCGATGTCGTATCGCTTCGAGTTGTGCTTCCAGACCGGCATCCGGTGGGTCAGCGTGTAGCCGGCGATGACGCCCGCGACGATCAGCAGGCCGATGCCCTTCGCCGGAATCAGCGCCAGGCCGATCACCAGGGCCACCGCCCACGCGCCCGCACCGCTGTGGAACCACTTGGCCACGGCGGCCCGCTCGGCGAGTTCGATGTTCTCCTGCAGCGAGGCGCGCAGCGGCGCGTCGTCGAACCGGAGTTTCAACGCGCGGCCGGACATTTCGTGCGTGACGGCGATCTGGGCTTCGGAGGTGATGCAGTACGCCCCGCTGCGGAGCTCCGACCACATCCCCAGGTTGACCTGCTCCAGCGCGAGCGCGAGGTAGTACTGGAAGATCTGCTCGTTCGGATGGTGCCGGACCACGTCCTCCATCAGTTCCAGCGCCTTGTCGTTCTTGTGCTGCTGGAGGTAGACGTTGGCGATCGCGGTGCGGTACAGCGGCTCGCCGGGCGCGAGACGCAGCGCCGTCTCGTATTCGCCGAGCGCTTCGTTCAGCGCCCCGGTGGCGAGAAACGCTTCGGCGTAGTCGAAGTGGTATTCCGGGCTGTCGGGCTTGAGGCTGATGGCCTCCCGGAATTCGAAGCCGGCGTCCTTGTAGTTGCCCATGACGAACGACGAGTTCGCCCGCACCGCCCACGCTTCGTGGTTCGCACCGTTGACCGAGATCGCCTCGCGGGCGCAGTAGTACGCGGACGGAGCGTTGCCGCGCTCGAAATACTCGCGTGCGAGACTCAGCCAGTCCCGGCCGCCCTGCACCACGGGCGCGGGCTGATTACTCGCCGGACGATACTGCCTGGCCTGCTGGTCGAATTGCCGCCGCTGGTTCGGGTCGAGCAGCACGCGCTCGGCCTGACCGAGGTGCCGTACCCGGGCTTCGGCCTGCGCGCGTTTGACGGGATCCGACTGGCCCGCGCGCTTGTTCCACATTCTGCGCTGCTCGCGGATGGCCGTCTTGATGGCATCCGGGTTGGCGGTCTCGGCGAGGCCGAGGATTTCGTAGTAGTTGACGAATTCTTCGGTTGTCGTGGTCATGCTTCAATTCACCTCGAGGTCTTCGTTCTTCGTGCGTGCGACGCGGATTTCGCCCTCGCTGAGGTTGGCGACGTTGTCGACCTCGAACGTGCCGAGCGATTTGTCCGCGGTGAGGTCGGTGATCTCGACCTGAATGGTCTGGTCTATGTCGTAGTGGAATGTGATCTGGACCGGAGCATTCGCCGGATAGGGCGGAATGGCGAAGAGCTGCCCGCCGTCGGGCCACTTTCCTTCGGTGACGAACCGGACGTAGTCGAGATCCTCGTCGTCGCCCTGCGTGACGCAGATCCGCAGTTCGGTCTGGCCGTCGGCGACGGTGCCGAACACTTTGCTCGCCTTGGCTGGGATCTTGGTGTTGCGGGGGATCACGATGTTGTTCTTCGGTTCCCGGTTGTCGTTCAGGGCGACCGTGCCCAGCGCCTGCGAGGTGACGTCGAGGATGACCGGCTTCGGCGCCGTGCTCGATGACGTCTCCGCTTCGGCGCGGATCGCAGCGCCGAGCGCCACGAGTTCGTCGGGGTTGCCCGCCCGCAACGGCGGCTTGCCGGTCAGTTCCTCCAGCATCGCCGCCACCATGGGCATGCGCGTGGAGCCGCCGACGAGCAAGACGTGATCGAGGTCGGCGAAGCTCAGGCCCAATTCCTCCACGAGGGAATGGGTCAGGTCGCGCGACTGGTTCAGCAGGTCGCTGGTGAGGTCCTCGAACGTTTCCCGCGTGACGGTGAGCGTGTGTGTGACGCCGTTGTGGCTGAGCACGACTCGCGTGGATCCGGCGGAGCTCAGGGTGCGTTTGGCGAGTTCTGCTTTCTCGCGCAGATCGGCTTGGGTCTCGAACGCGTCGTCGAGATCGCCGCCGCCTCGAGCCATGTACTCCTCGTTGAGGTGTCGCATGAGCCGGTTGTCCCATTCGAAGCCGCCCAGTTCGTGCAGCCCATCGGTGCCGAGCACGTCGAACACGCCGTCGCGGATCCGCATCACGGTGACGTCGAACGTGCCGCCGCCCAGGTCGTACACCATGACGGTGCCGCCGCGGCCGAGGTCGAGCCCGAAGGCCAACCCGGCCGCGGTCGGCTCGTTCACCACGCGCAGCACGTTGAGTCCGGCGATCGTTCCCGCGTCCCTGGTCGCCCGGCGGCGCGCGTCGTCGAAGAACGCCGGGACCGTGATCACCGCGTCGGTGACCTGCCCCTGCCCCAGGATCAATTCGGCGTCGTCTTTCAGCCGTTTGAGAATCAGCGCCGAGACTTCCTCGGCCGAATAGGCGCGATCATCGGTGGTGACGAATCGCCAGTCCGGATTGCCCATCTGCCGCTTGACGAACTGCACGACATCCAGCGGCGCGGTCGCCGCGGACCGTTTGGCCATCGAGCCGACGAGCACGCTGTCGGAGTCGAAGAAGACCACCGAAGGCGTGATCCGCTCGCCGTCCCGGTTGACCAGGATCTCCGGTTTCCCGCCCGCGCCGACGACGGCGACCGCTGAATACGTGGTACCGAGATCGATACCGACGGTGTGTGCCACTGATTGCCCTCCCGATGCATCTGGTGACGATGCACGCGAATTGATACTGCGAAAATTCGAGACCGGAACGATTTTCCCCGCGGTCTCATCGGATAAGCCGCACGACGGGCGCCGGACGATCGGCGAGAACGATCAGGGATTCGGTGCCTTCCATTCGTATTTGCACATCTGGCACTGGTATTTCTGCCACCCTTGACGATCCTTCTCGCCGATATCCATTCCGGTCTTCTTGCTGCACTGTGGACACACTTCGGCCATTGCTGGTCCTTCCGGTAGGGGGAACGGTGCGACAGGCTCGGGTGGCGCACCGGATTGAAAGCATATAAGTCGCCGTGGGTGATTGATCAGCGAACTTCGCGGTGATTTCCGACCCGTATTCCGGCCGGTGGGCCGATTTTTGCCGCTTCCGAGGGGTGTCGCTGGAATATTGCTCGAACACTCGTTTTCCAGCAAGATCTTGCAGTGCCCGAGTCGTCCGCCGAGGAATCGAAAAGCGATGAGGTCATCGACACGTCGGCGATCGGTAGTCTTCGAGCGCCGGATCGCCGGCTGCGGCACTCGTCAACCGGCCGGGCGAGCAAGATCTTGCTGTGCGATACGCATTACGAAACCTACCGGTTCGATAGACATTTGGAGTCTTGCCGACGAGTGTCGGCAGCGATGAAGATCGCGCTATGGAACCGAACTTACGAGTGCTTGTCGCCTCGCCGTTGGGCGGAATCATCGCCCCTGTGCTGTCGCAGTACTTTCCGGCGTCGACCGTCGCGGTCGCCTCCGACGTCGACGAGGTGCGCGGTCGAATCGTGGGACGTTTCCGGTTCGATGTGGTCATCTCGGATCTGATCTGGAACAAACCCGAAATGGAGCACCGGTTCGACGGTTTGGATGTTCTGGACTTGCTCCGGGAAACCAAACGGCAGAGCGAGGTCCTGCTCGCGGCTCAAGGGCACAGTATGGAGAGCGATCATCTCGACGAGGCGCGGCTGCGCGCGGACGAAATCGCCGAGTTCTACGACAAGTCCTCCGGCGTGCCCGCGCTGCTGGATGCCATTCAGCGCGCCGCGACCGGCCGCAGCGACCAGGTCGCGCCGCCGCCGCAAGGGCCGCCCGCGTTGTGCGCGCTGTTCACCGAACAGCGTGGCGAGACGGCGGGCCGGCTGGCGGGTGCGATCGCGGCCAAGTCGGCGTGGGACTACAACTCTCTCGCCCAGGTCGCTCGTGTCGGTCTCAACACCGCAAACAAGGCGACCAATACTTATATCGGCCCGATCATCCTCGCTCGGAAGGAGTTGCCGGAGGGCACGCCGTTGACCCAGGGCGCGGTATTTCGCTGGTGCGGCGAGCACGCGCACTACCTCATCAGCTGGTGCCGCCGAAATGGGCACGCCGATGTCCTCGGTCCGCGATTCACCTGACGGCACAGCCCGCTTTCGGCACTCCCGGTCCGGCATCAGCGCCCTGCCCGTTCCGCTCGGTGGCGCGACGGCGGCATCCGCCGCAGGGAAAGACGTCGACGGCGTCGGCTCGATGACGTCTCCGAGCGGTGCGACGACGAGAAGTCGCATGAATCGGTTCCCCTCTCATGGTCCCCCGGGTGGAGAGTTCTCTGTCGCGTCGGCGGTGCTGGAACAGGAATCAAGTATGGACCTCGGAGAGACGGTCGCGGGGGGATCATCGATGTGGGATCTGGCACTCCGAAAAGCTCATCTGGTGCGTAATAGCTTGGTCGACAGTCTTTTTCACCGATGCTTGCCTCGGTACCGTCCTAGCTCGCAATATCTTGCTCGCAGGATCCGTGCAACCGAGCGCCTTCTGCTGCGCAACGCACTCCACAGGGACCGCGACGGACTGGCCGCCGCGGTCACGCTCGCGGAAGCCTTGGCCGGTCTGGCCGGGCGGTTGATCGCCTGCGGCAGCGGATTGTCGTCGGGCCGGTACCGAGTAGATCTCGAGACGCTGTTGCCGGGTGCCGTCTTGACGCCTCCCATCGGCAAGGTCTTGCTGGCACGTATCCATATCGAGCCGAATGGAACCCGGGTGCCGTGACAGCCGGTCAGACCTGGTACGGCACCCGGATTGTGATCGGCTCGGCGGCGGGCGAATGCTTGGCTGGCGAGGTGCGATGCGCCGAGTGCCAGCATTCCAACCGGGACGACTACGCGTTCTGCCGCAGATGTGGCGTGCGTTCACGCCGAAGGTACGACGCGGTGGCAGCGGAGGCGGTGGAGGAATTGCGGTCTTCCCTGAGCGATCTGCTCGACCGGATCAGCCGGTGTGACATCGATCTGGCGCAACGGCAGTTGGTCGAGGAGACGACTCGGCGGGCGGCGGCCGAGGCGGCGAAGGAGCGACCGAATCGGATCGTGCTCACGGGGGTGCTCTACGCGGTCGGGGAGTCGGTGGCGGGCGTCGCCTCTCTGGCGACCGCGGTGACGGCGTCGAAGGACGCGGTCAAGGCGGTGTTCAGCTGATCCGCCGCGCACTGCGGGTCTAGACATACATACGGTATGTATGTAACAGTGGTCGGGAACCGAGACCACTGGGAGGACCCATGGCAACCAGCACAGCACTAGGCCGCACCCACGATGTGGACCTGCCCGGCGGCCGTATCCGCTACCACGAGACGGGTGCGGGCGCCCCTGTCGTCTTCGTGCACGGCTTGCTCGTCAACGCGGACCTCTGGCGCAAGGTGGTGCCCGCTGTCGCGGCGGCCGGGTACCGCTGCCTGACGCCGGACTGGCCGCTCGGCTCGCACGAGATCCCGGTGCCGGACGCGGAACTGACTCCGGCCGGTGTCGCCGATCTCATCGCCGCGTTCCTCGAACGCCTCGACCTCACCGACGTCACCTTGGTCGCCAACGACACCGGCGGAGCGATCACGCAGGTGTTGCTGACCCGCGACCGCTCCCGCGTCGGCCGGGTGGTGCTCGCCTCGGTGGACAGCTACGAGGGCTTCCTGCCGCAGCCGTTCACCACGCTGCCGCTGCTGGCCAGGATTCCCGGCTCGCTGCGCCCGCTGACCGAGTTGCTGCGCATCCGCGCGCTGCACCGGCTGCCGGTGGCCTTCGGCTGGGTCACCAAACGGCCGGTCCCGCCGGAGATCGTCGACTCCTACCTGCTGCCGAGCCGCGACTCCGCCGCGATCCGGAAAGATCTGCGGCGCTTCCTGAAATCGGCGCATCGCCGATACACCCTGGAAGCCGCCCGTCACTTCGCCGAAGTCGACATTCCGGTACTGCTGGCCTGGGCGCGGGAGGATCGGTTGTTCCCCGTGTCGTTCGCCGAACGCCTGGCTCGCGACCTGCCGGACGCGACGCTGAAGCTCATCGACGACTCCTACACCTTCCTGCCGGAAGATCAGCCCGAGTTGCTCGCCGAATCGATTCTGGAGTTCACTCGGCTGCATGCCACGCCGTAGCCAGGAAGACCGCTCCCGAGCGACCAGAGCCGCGCTCGAACAGGCGGGACGCCGCCTGTTCACCGAGCGCGGCTTCGCGGGCACCTCCGCCGAGGAGTTGGTCACCGAGGCCGGCGTCACCCGGGGCGCGCTGCACCACCACTACGGCGACAAGCGCGGACTGTTCCTCGCGGTGCTGGAGCAGATCGAGGCGGAGATCACCGAGGAGATCGAAAATGCCATCGCCGCAGTAGATTCCGACGATGTGATGGCCGGGATGGCGGCGGGTCTCGCGATGTTCCTCGAGATCTGCCAGCGCCCGGCGATGCTGCGCATCGCCCTCACCGACGCCCCCGCCGTGCTCGGCTGGCAGGCCTGGCGCGAATTCGAATCCGCCCACGGCCTAGGCCTGATCACCGCGCAACTCGAACGTGCCCGCGCCGCCGGGTTGATCGCCGACGCCCCCGTTCCCGTGCTGGCCCAGCTCGTCGTCAGCGTGGTCAGCGAGGCGTCCCTGATCGTCGCGCACGCCGAAGACCCCGACCTCGCCCGCGCCCAGACCCAGCAATCGGTGCTGCTGCTGATCTCGGGGCTGCTGCGAGCCGCCGGGTGAACGCGGCCGATAGCGAGGTACCGCGGGTCCGCGGGGGAGCGATGTCGCCTCGCTGGAAATCCGCGCGCAGGTCGTAACCGCCTGCCCCGTTCTGGCCAACCGGGGTTTTATCCTGCGCATGTGACAGAGCAACCAGCGCGCTCGGCGCATCGGTTCCGACGGCGTGCGACGCCGCTGGCGGTGTGGGTAGTGCTGGCGGCGTGCGGTGCCGCGACCAGGCCGTTCAGCTGGCAGGCAACCGCGATGGTGGCGGTGGCGGCACTCGCGGGGATGGTGCTGGCCTTCCGCGTACGAATCGAGCGACCCCCGTCCACTGCCCGGCTCAGGCGCGGCACAGCCGTGTGGTCGGCACTGCTGGTCGCGGCGTCGGCATGGGAGGTCTACGCCCTTCTGCGGCAGCCCGCCCTGAACCGGCCGAGCCACGAACACCCGACACTGTCCACGCTGCTGGACCCGGCGCTCGAACAATGGCCGCTGCGATTCGCCGGATGGCTGTTGTGGCTCGCAGCCGGATGGTGGCTGGTCTCAGGATGAGCGATCGAACCACCGTCCTCCTCGGATTCGCCCTGCTCCTGACGGCCGCGCTCGCCGCAGTAGTGATCACGCGCCTGCGCCGGGACCTGATCGCAACGCTGGGAGAGACGATCGCCTACCTGACCGGCACCCGGGCGACGAGAATCGCCGCAGTACTCGTGTGGGCATGGCTCGGCTGGCACTTCCTGGCCCGGTGACGGCCGGTCCATGCGCCGAATCGTTCACGCGTGACCACAGCGGGCCCAGTCGCGATGCCGGGTGAAGTCAGCGCCTATTGCGCCGCCGCGACTCGGCGCGCCCAAGAGTGACCGCCTCGAAGCGACGGAGGAGCAAGCGGCCGCCGCACGAGCGATGCAGGCGGCGAACACACCGGGTTGATGCGTTGTCAAACCGACACCGGTGCCCGCTTTCCGCGCCGCCGTTTCGCGGCCCGGCTCGCGTGTGCGCGGCCGCCGCGTACGCGACGAACGGCCAAGCGGGCGCATTCGGGCCGAGCCGACAGCCAGCCGTTACAACCCGCGTGCACGCGGTAGCGAGCTTCGATACGACGCGTCCAGCGCACCCCGACCACGTCTTTCGAGCGAAGCGAGACCGAGCCTGTTCCGTTCGCGGCTCGGCTCGCGTGGGCGCGGCCGCCGTGTGGACGACGGAGGAGTAGCCGACATTCGGCCACTACACCCTGCGTGCATCGGGTAGTGAGCTTCGATACGACGCGTCCAGCGCACCCCGACCACGTCTTTCGAGCGAAGCGAGACCGAGCCTGTTCCGTTCGCGGCTCGGCTCGCGTGTGCGCGGCCGCCGCGTACGCGACGAACGGCCAAGCGGGCGCATTCGGGCAGAGCCGACAGCCAGCCGTTACAACCCGGGTGCACGCGGTAGTGAGCTTCGATACGACGCGTCCAGCGCACCCCGACCACGTCTTTCGAGCGAAGCGAGACCGAGCATGCGCCGTTCGCGGCCCGGCTCGCGTGTGCGCGGCCGCCGCGTACGCGACGAAGGAGCAAGCGGCGGTCGCGCACACGCGAGCCATAAGAGGGCCGCGAACACGCCGCGCGAAGGCGCGGCCAAACAACACAGCATTAGACTCCACTGGTGCGGCTGTATCGGGACGAGGCGGTAGTGGTTCGCCAGCACAAGCTGGGCGAGGCGGATCGCATCGTCACGCTGCTCACCCGACAGCACGGACTGGTTCGCGCGGTCGCCAAGGGGGTGCGGCGGACCAAATCGAGGTTCGGGGCCCGGTTGGAGCCGTTCTCCTATATCGACGTGCAACTGCACCCCGGACGCACGCTGGACACCGTTACCCAGGTGCACACGATGGAGGCGTTCGCCGCCGACATCATCGATGACTACGGGCGCTACACCACCGCGTGCGCCATCCTGGAGACCGCTGAACGCTTGGCGGGCGAGGAGCGTGCGCCCGCGCCCCGGCTGCACGCGCTCACCGCGAGCGCCCTGCGTGCCATCGCGGCCAAACAGCGCCCGCACGAACTGATCCTGGACGCATTCTTGTTGCGCGCCATGGGTTTCGCGGGCTGGGCGCCCGCATTGGACGAATGCGCCAAGTGCGCGACACCGGGCCCGCATCGGGCCTTCCATGTCGCGGCCGGAGGCGCGGTGTGCGTGCATTGCCGTCCACCGGGTGCGGCGACGCCCGCCCCCGGGGTGCTCGATCTGCTGGTGGCGTTGCTGCGCGGGGAGTGGGAGCAGGTCGAGGCGACGCCTGAGGCGGTGCGCAGGCAGGCCAGCGGGCTGGTCGCGGCGCACTTGCAGTGGCACCTGGAACGTCAGCTGCGCACCCTGCCGTTGATCGAGCGATCCAAGGACACAGCCGCGCGAACCCCGCATGTAGCCGCGCGAGGTTGAGTGGAGGCTAGGCAGTCGCGGGGGAGGCGCTGCCGGGCGGGGCTCGTCCTCGGGCCGAGCTGAAACGAGGCAGCCGCAGGGGAGGGTGCTGTCGGGCGGGGCCCGTCTTCAGCCCGCGCCGGGCCGAGCGAAGGCGAGGCAGCCGCCTACTCCACGAATTGGAGCTCTACCTGCGGCAACTCGTTCATGACGCGGGCGCACACGGCACGATGCCAGGTTGCCGGGTAGCGGGTGTCCGGCTCGTGCTTGGAGTAGTCGTCGTTGGTCCGGTAGGTGTGCAGGCGAGGAGAGATCTCCCCGGCGTCGATGGCATCGACCATGGCCTCGACCACCTGTTCGGTCTCGTCCGCGATGGCGGCGAGCTCGCGGGCCACGATGTCGGGGATCTGGAAGGCCCCCTTCTCCCACCGCTCGACGGTGCGTTCCGCGACCGCGAAGAACCGCGCGCACCACGGGACCGGGAGGCCGAGCAACTCACGAGTGGCGCGGAAACCTGCCGCGGTTCCGGTCCCTGGTAAATCGGTCACGTTCGAGAAACCCCTCCCCAGTATCACGATATGGAAAAGAATAAGTCACCGGTGCCGGTCGGAACCGTGGAATTCGTGAGGAAGCAACGGGGCAGTGGGGGCGGCGCGGGCGATCAGGCAGGATAGAGGCCGTGATCCTCCGCCGAGACTCCGCCACCGCGACCGACCCCGAGCCCGCGGGCGCCGTGCGTCCGCCCGCGCCGCATCCGTCGGGAGCTCGGCCGCCGCAGCTGCCGCCGGAACTGGTGCCCAACCATGTCGCGCTCGTCATGGACGGCAACGGGCGCTGGGCCCAGGAGCGCGGATTGCCGCGCACCGCCGGGCACGAGCGCGGCGAGGCGGTGCTGATGGACACCGTGGAGGGCTGCATCGAGATCGGCGTCAAATGGTTGTCGGCGTACGCGTTCTCCACCGAGAACTGGCGGCGCAGCCCCGAGGAGGTGCGCTTCCTCATGGGCTTCAACCGTGACGTGATCCGCAGGCGCCGCGACGAGATGAACGAGATGGGCGTCCGGGTGCGCTGGGCGGGGCGGCGACCGCGCCTGTGGCGCAGCGTGATCAAGGAACTGGAGGTCGCCCAGGAACTCACCAAGGACAACACGGTGATGACGTTGACCATGTGCGTCAACTACGGCGGCCGCGCCGAGATCACCGACGCGGCAAGGGAGATCGCGCGCCGGGTGGCGGCGGGCGAGATCGACCCGGAGAAGGTCACCGAGGCGACGGTGGCGAAATACCTGGACGAACCAGACATGCCGGACGTGGACCTGTTCTTGCGCCCTTCGGGCGAGTTCCGCAGCTCGAATTTCCTCATCTGGCAGTCCGCCTACGCCGAATTCGTCTACCAGGACACGCTTTTCCCCGATTTCGATCGCCGCAACCTGTGGGAGGCATGCCTCCAGTACGCCGCGCGGGACCGCCGTTTCGGCGGCACGAAGTGAGCGGGGGCGCGGACATGGACGCGGCGGTGACCCCGGACCGGGAACTGCAGGCACGGGCCGGGGCCTGCCTGTCGAGTTACGGCATCGACGTGCGCGTAGATGCCGAAGGGTCGCTCGGCTTCGAGTACGAGGGCGCCTTGTCGTCGCTGCGCGCGGTGAATCTGGCGCCGGGCTTGGACGTGCTGAGCCTCACCTGCGTGCTGGCTTGGGATCGTCAGCTGAAACCGCAGCTG
The DNA here is from genome assembly GCF_040610355.1 of Nocardia sp. NPDC004168. Classification (NCBI taxonomy): domain Bacteria; kingdom Bacillati; phylum Actinomycetota; class Actinomycetes; order Mycobacteriales; family Nocardiaceae; genus Nocardia; species Nocardia sp. NPDC004168. Next base: position 212,534 of record NZ_JBEXME010000003.1, read on the forward strand.
CACAAGCGGGTCGCCGAACGCAACAACGCGCTGCAGTTCGGTTCACTCACCGTGATCGGCCACGGCAAGCTCGCGGACGTCATCTTGCGCTACACCTTCCCCGCCGCGGGGCTGGACGACAAGGCGCTCACCACCATGCTGCTGCTCGTGCTGTCCAACGCGAGCCGGGCCAGGCAGGGTCTGCTGCCCTGAGGGCATGACATCTGTCATGTCGAAGTCGTGACAGCCGTGCGAGGTTCCGGGGCGGGTTTCCCGCGACCGTAGAGGCATGACTTCAGCAACGACCACCGCGGTCCAGAGTCCGACGCGGCCCGCGCCCGCCGTCGCGCTGCGCGACCTGCGCAAGAGTTTCCGCACCCCGGCCGGCGTGGTGCACGCTGTCGACGGGCTCGACCTGGTGATCGAGCCGGGGGAGATCGTCGCCTTCCTCGGTCCGAACGGCGCGGGCAAATCCACCACTATCGACCTGTTGCTCGGCCTGGCGCGTCCGGATTCGGGCACCGTCGCGGTCTTCGGAACGGCGCCGGAGCGAGCCGTCTCCGCAGGCCGCGTCGCCGCGGTGCTGCAATCCGGTGGCCTGCTGCCTGACCTCACCGTCGCGGAGACGGTGCGGCTGGTGGCCACGCTGCACGCGAGTCCGCGCCCCGTCGAGGAGGTGCTCGCCCGCGCGGGCATCGCGGGGATCGCCGATCGCATGGTGGGCAAGTGCTCCGGCGGCCAGCGCCAGCGACTCAGGTTCGCGCTGGCGCTGTTGCCGGACCCGGAGCTGATCGTGCTCGACGAACCCACCACCGGTATGGACGTCGAAGGGCGCCGGGAGTTCTGGAACGCGATGCGGGAGGATTCGCGGCGCGGCCGCACCGTCCTGTTCGCCACGCACTATCTGGACGAGGCCGACGCCTACGCCGACCGCATCGTGCTGGTGCGCGCGGGCCGGGTCATCGCCGACGGCAGCGCGGCCGAGATCAAGAACCTGGCCGCGGGCCGTACCGTCGCCGCGACCCTGCCCGGTGCGGACCCCGCCCGGCTGCTCGTGATCCCCGGCGTCGATGACGTCGAGTTGCGTGGTGACCGAATCCTGGTGCGTGCCAAGGACTCCGACGCCGTCGCTCGATTCCTGCTGAACCACACCGCCGCAGTCGATCTGGAGATCACCGCGCACAACCTGGAAACCGCCTTCCTCGCGCTGACCACGGCAGGAGATCACTGACATGACCACACTCGTCTCCCGGCCCGTCGCCACCACGCTAGGCGGCTTCAACCTCGGCTTCCTGCGCCTGGAACTGCGCCGCATGCTGCGCAACCGGCGGACCCTGATCTTCACGCTGATCATGCCGCCGTTGTTCTTCGTCATCTTCGGACTGCAATCCGATTACCGGACCCAGTCCTACGGCTCGGGCAACGTGACCGGCTACGTCATGGTGTCGATCGCGGTGTACGGCGCGATGCTGGCCACCACCAGCGGCGGCGCGATGGTCGCCGTCGAGCGTGCGCAGGGATGGAGCCGCCAGCTGCGGCTCACACCGCTGCGGCCGGTGGCGTACATCGCGGTCAAGGTCGTGGTCGCGATGGCGCTCGGGCTCGTCTCGGTGGCCGCGGTGTTCGCGGTCGGCGCGACGCTCGGCGCCCACCTCGCACCCGCGGCGTGGGTGGAGTGCTTTCTGCTCGCCTGGGTCGGCTCGCTCGTGTTCGCGGCCTTCGGCCTGTTCGTGGGCTATCTGCTGCCGTCGGAGAACGTGATGCAACTGCTCGGTCCGGTGCTGGCGGCGCTGTCGTTCGCGGGCGGACTGTTCATGCCGCTGCACGGCTGGTTCGCGACCGTGTCGAAGGTGATGCCGACCAACGGCGTAGCCACGCTGGCCCGGCTGCCGTTCGGCGACACCGGCGGCGGGTCGGTCCTCGGGGCGGTGGTCGACGTCGCGGTCTGGTCGGCGGTCTTCGTGTTCGGTGGAGCCGCGTTGTTCCGGCGTGACACCGCGCGCTGAACGCCGGCCGCGCAACCGGTCGGCTACCTGGACGGCCGGTTCCGCCGTGCGCGGCCGGTGCGGTGGGACACCGTTCCGTGGCGTCGGCGGACAGCGCGTGCGGTCTGGATGTGCTCACGTATGCGCGATCCCGGGGGAACCGGTGCCGGTAGCGTCGCCTCCCATGATCGACCACGACCGGCGAGCCGTGTACCGCCGCCTCCGTCCCGCCCGGCCGCAGCGAGGTGGCGCATGGACGTGAAGACGGCGGGCGGCGCGCGGCCGAGAAGGTCCGCCGGTCTGGTGGACGGCATGCTCGACTGGCAGTCGTTCGGTCCCGATGGACGGCGCAGGGGCTGGTTCGGCGCTGTCATGTCGCTGGTCTGGCTGGCCTATCTGATCGGACCGATCAGGCGGCGCTGGGCCGAGGGCGAGCCCGCGCAGGCGGTGGCGGCCATCGCGTGCGTGCTCGCGTTCGCGGCGCTGATCATCGTCGCGTTCGTCGCGTTCCGCAGGTACGCCAAGGACGGCGCGCCCGACGACTTACCGGTCGACCGCAGGGCCTGGCTGCTGCTGGCCGCGATGGCGGCGTTGTCCGTGACGATGGGGGCGCTGCTCGGCGGGGACGGTCTGCCCACGGCGCTCTATGTCGCGGTGGTCGCCGTGTTCGTGCTTCCGCTGCGCACTTCCGCCGTCGTCGTGGTCGTCATCATGACGATCATGCTGGTGGCCCCGTTCGCGGTGCCGTCGTGGCATCTGGGCGGGACGCCGTTCTACCTCGCGTTCATTCCCGTGGTCGTGTGGGTGGCCAGACAGCTCGGGTTCCGCGGCGACCGGCTCGCCGAGCTGGCTCGCAGGCAGCGCGCGGAACTGGAGATCATCGAGGAACGCAATCGCGTCGCCCGTGACGTGCACGACATCCTCGGCCATTCGCTCACCGTCATCACCGTGAAAACCGAACTCGCCCAACGACTGCTCGACGTCGACGCGAACCGTGCACGGACCGAACTGGCCGATATCGAACGGCTCGCGCGCGAAGCGCTGGCCGGGGTGCGGGAGACCGTCGGAGGCCTGCGGGAGGTGTCGTTGCGCGGCGAGCTGGCCAACGCGCGGACCGCCCTGGCTGCCGCGAGCATCGACGCGGAACTGCCGGAACCGGCGAGCCTGCCGGACGCACCGTCGGGCGAACTGCTGGGTTGGGTGCTGCGCGAAGCGGTCACCAACGTGATCCGGCACAGCGCCGCGCGCCGCTGCGCCGTGACCGTCACCGCGACGTCCATCGAGGTGGTCGACGACGGTCGCGGCCTCCCCGCCGACAGCGCGTCCGGCTCGGGGCTGGCCGGGCTGCGGGAGCGCGTGCGCGCCGCGGGTGGAACACTGACGCTGTCGACGCCGGAGGGCGGGGGCGTGCGCATTCGCGCCACGATCCCGGAATAGGAAGCGGGTGCCATGATCCGGCTGTTGCTGGCGGACGACCAGGCTTTGGTGCGCGGCGCGTTGGCCGCGCTGCTCGGGCTGGAGCACGACCTGGAGGTGGTCGGCGAGGTCGGGCGTGGCGACGAGGTGCTCGACGCGGTCGAGCGGACCGGTCCCGACGTGGTGCTGCTGGACGTCGAGATGCCCGGGATGGACGGCATCACGGTGGCCGAGAAACTGCACGCCGCCCACCCGGACGTGCGGATTCTGATGGTCACCACCTTCGGCAGGCCCGGTTATCTGCGCCGCGCGATCGACGCGGGAGCGAGCGGTTTCGTCGTCAAGGACACTCCGGCCAGGGAATTGGCCGACGCCGTGCGGCGCGTACAGATGGGGTTGCGGGTGATCGACCCGGGCCTGGCCGCGGAAACGTTGACGGCGGGCACCTCCCCGCTGACCGCGCGAGAACGTGAGGTGCTCGTCGCGGCGGCCGACGGTGCGCCCGCGAGCGCCATCGCGAAGCGGTTGCACCTGTCGGAAGGCACGGTGCGCAACCACCTTTCGTCGGCGATCGGCAAGACCGGCACGAGCACGCGCGCGGAAGCGGTGCGCGCGGCCGAACGTCTCGGCTGGCTGTGACGGGCGGGTCAGCCGACTGCCGGACGCGCGGGCTCGCCGTAGGGGAGCAGGGTGCGCACACCGAGCGCCAGCGTTTGCGGGTCGAGATCGCCGAGGATGAGGTGCTGGAGGATGAATCCCGGCAGCAGTCCGATGATCGCCTTGGCCACGGCGTCGACATCGGCGTCTGCGGGTAGCCAGCCTTTGTCGCGCATCCGTTCGGCGTAGGTCACCCACAGCGCGCGCATCGCGAGCATCGTCTCGCGGACCATCACCGCCGCCCCGGGATGCACCAGGGCCAGGGCCCAGGCTTGCGGCGCCAGTCGCACCGGCCCGTCGGGCCCGCTGCGCCGCACCACCTCCTCGGCGATCATGGTGATCAGTTCGGCGGGCGTGGGCAGTGGATCGCGGCGGATCGCCTCGTCCATGGCGATGCGCAAGGCCACCGTCGTCTCCGTGGCGAGCGCGGTGATCAGTTCGTCCTTGCTCTTGAAGTAGCGGTAGACCGCACCGGCCGAGAGCCCCGATTCCGTGAACACGTCCTGCATGGAGGTCTCGTAGAACCCCTTGCGGGCGAAGCAGCGCCGCGCGGCGTCCATGATCTGCTGCCTGCGGCGCTCCAGGTGTTCTTCGCTGACTCGGGGCATGAGCCCAAAATAAAACGAATATCCGTTCTTGACAACCGGATGACCTCGTGCGACGGTAGGCGCAACTAAAAAGAACGAGCATTCGATTTTTAGGGAGAAGGCCATGAACACCATGCAGCGGGCGTTCGCTCTCGGCCTCGGCGCCACCCTGCTCCAAGCGCTGATGCTGATCGCGTTCGCCTGGCCCGCCGCGCACATCGCGCCCCGTGACCTGCCGCTGGCCGTCACCGGTCCGCAGGCGGCGATGGTCACCGGCAAGCTCGCCGAGCACAGTCCGGGCGCCTTCGAGATCAGCGCGCCTGCGGACGAGGCCGCCGCCCGCGCCGCCATTCGGAACCGGGAGGTCTACGGAGCGATCGTCACCGGCGACGGACCGCCGCGCATGCTGGTCGCCTCCGGCGCGAGTCCCGCTGTCGCACAGCAACTCACCCAGATCGGGCAGCAGCTCTCCGGCGCGCCCGCCGTTGCTGTCGAGGACGTGGTGGCGGCCGACTCCGACGATCCACGGGGCGCGGCCTTCGGCGCGATGGTGTTGCCGCTGGTGATGTCCGGCATCGCGGCGGGTGTGCTCCTGGCACTGCTGGTCCCGTCGATCGGCGGCAAAGTGCTCGGACTGGCCACCTTCGGCGTCGCGGGCGGACTGCTCGGCATGGCGATCATCCAGGGCTGGCTGTCGGTGGTGCCCGGGCCGTATCCGGTGCTCGCGGCGGTCGGCGGGCTGGTGTCGTTCGCGGTCGCGGGCGCGGTGGTCGGGCTCGCCGCCGTACTCGGGCGAGCAGGCATCGGCGTCGCCGCGCTCACCATGCTGCTGGTCGGCAACCCGTTCTCCGCGGCCACGTCGGCGCCGGAGCTGTTGCCGCAGCCGTGGGGCGCCGTCGGCCAGTGGCTGCCGCCCGGCGCCGCCGCGTCGCTGCTGCGCTCGGTCGCGTTCTTCGACGGCACCGGCGCTAGCGTACCGCTACTGGTACTGCTGATCTGGAGCGCGGTCGCGCTCGCGCTGCTCGGTGTGGCCGCGGTGCGCGGTCGTCCGGCCGAGGCGCAGGCCGCGGACCGAGACGCGATCCCGGTCGGCTGAATCCGTCACCGCGGCGGGTCGCCCTCGCGGGAGGGCGGCCCGCCGTCAGCGCGGTGACGATCGGCCGCAGCTGTTCTCGTCCTCGTGTGGCGCCACGAGTCCGGGTGGTCGGCTCAGCCCACCGTGAACGACAGGGTGGGTGCGGTGGCGGCGCCCTCTTGCTTCTGGGCGTTGTACGTCACCGTGTAAGGGCCGGTGCCAGGGGAGGGCACCACGAAGACCACGTAGTTCTTCGGGTTGTCGATGGTCTCGTTCGCGTTGAGCAACTCGTTGATCGGGCCGCGGATGTCGGCGGCCACGGTCTGGCCGTCGGGGGTCCGGACGGTGAAGTAGTCGTAGTAGATGTTCGTGCCGCCCGCGGCGATGCCGGGCCCGCCGACGAGCTTGATGCGCAGTGCGAGTTCGGATTTGCCGTTCTCGTCCTTGGTGTAGCTCGGGCTGATCCGTCCGCCGGTGACCTGAATGGTCGTCTGGTCCTGCACGAGGGTGCCGGTGACGGCCAGCGCCTTCGGTTGGACGCTGTCCACCTTGCCCGCCGCGGCGAGCGGAATCTTGGTCTGGTTGTCGGCGGCCGACCCGTACACGACGGTCATCGTGTCGATGAGGTGCTCGGCGTCCTTAGCCGACTTGAAGGACGTGGTCGCGGTGCCGGTGGCGGAGCCGTTGCCGGGCACCGTCGGGCTGTCGAAGATCGCGCCGCCGTCCACCTCTTTGCCGACCAGCAGCGACGGCGTGATGCTCAGCGTGTGGTTGTCGAGAGTGGTGTTCTTGTAGGTGATGTCGACGCGCACCTTCGCGCCGCCGTATTCGTCCGGCACCACGGTCGCCTTGTCCACGGTGATGTCGAATCCGTCGTACCAGCCGGTCTTGCCGACTGTGCGGACGGTCGACTGCCCGTTCGCCGCGCCCGGCTCCGCGGCCACTCCGGTCGCGGTGGTCGACGGGACCGCCACCGGAGTGCCGTCCTCGTCTTGGCACGCCGAAAGCAATAACGCCGAGGCCACGACGAGCGCGGCCCCGGCGACGGTCACGGCCCGGCGGCGCACCGGGCGTACGGATGAGTCGGTGATCGTTGACACGCTGCCTCCCCAGCAGATGGCGGATCCTTCGTATCGAGCCCGGATCGGCCCGGGTTTCCGAGGATCTCGCCGGTGAATCTCCGCTGGTCGCAGCCGCGTTAACCCGACACGCCGGGAATCGGTGCGATCACCGGTCGCGTCGGCGCGCCGTCCCGCATGCCGTGCAGGTGCCGAACACCTCGAGGGTGTGGCTGATCTCGGTGAAACCGTGCTCGCCCGCGATCGCCTCGGCCCACGCCTCCACCGTCGGGCCCTCCACCTCCACGGTGCGGCCGCAATGCCTGCAGACCAGGTGGTGATGATGGCCGGTGGAGCACTGGCGATAGACCGACTCGCCGGAGTCGGTGCGCAGCACATCGACCATGCCCGCGTCGGCCAGCGACTGCAGCGTCCGGTAGACCGTGGTCAGCCCGATGCCCTCGCCGCGTCTGCGCAGCTCGTCGTGTAGGTCCTGGGCGGAGCGGAACTCGTCGATGTCACCGAGCAGCGCGGCGATGGCGCTGCGCTGCCTGGTGCTGCGGATGCCGACCGGTTTCTGCGGAACGGCCGTGTTGTCTGGCACGAATCACCCTTCCTCGGCGTGCGCGACGGCGTCGACGACGATGTGCGCCAGATGGTCGTCGACGAGTTCGTAGAGCACCTCGCGACCCGAACGCTCACCGTGCACGACACCGGCGGCCTTGAGGATACGCAGATGCTGACTGACCAGTGGTTGCGTGACACCGAGCGCGTCGACCAGTTCGTGCACACACCGCGGTGATTCGCGCAACTGCAGCACGATAGCAATCCGAACCGGCGCGGCCAGCGCCCGCAACAGCTCACCCGCGTCCTCCAGCACGGTTCGCGGGGGTACCGGCGCCGGTCCCGGCGACCGATACGGGTTGTGCGGCGGTGCCGCGGCGGTCTCGGCGGTCATGTCACCAACTCCTTAATGGAAAGCATTACCAGTTTGCGTATGCACAGGTGCGCATGTCAAACGGGCGCGCCGAACCGTGCGGTTGAAACCGCCGCGGACGCTGCCGATAGGCTGGGCGCAATCGCGGCTATGACACAAAACTATTGTGTTCATGCAAGGCAAATTCCGACTCGCAGTGGATGGAGAATTCTCGCGTGGCACCCAAGTCGAAGGTGGACACCGTTGCCAACCTCGCCAAGCGCCGGGGTCTGGTGTACCCGTGCGGTGAGATCTACGGAGGCACCAAGTCGGCGTGGGATTACGGGCCGCTGGGCGTCGAGCTCAAGGAGAACATCAAGAAGCAGTGGTGGCGCGCCATGGTCACCGCCCGTGAGGACGTCGTCGGTCTCGACTCCTCGGTGATCCTGCCCCGTCAGGTCTGGGTCGCCTCCGGTCACGTGGGCGTGTTCAACGACCCGCTGGTCGAGTGCCTCAACTGCCACCACCGCTTCCGGCAGGACCACCTGCAGGAGGCGTACGCGCTGAAGAACAAGATCGACGACCCCGACACGGTCTCGATGGAGCTCATCGCCTGCCCGAACTGCGGCACCGTCGGCCGCTGGACCGAGCCGCGCGACTTCAACATGATGCTCAAGACCTACCTCGGCCCGATCGAGTCCGAGGAGGGCCTGCACTACCTGCGCCCGGAGACCGCCCAGGGCATCTTCGTGAACTTCGCCAACGTGATGACGACCGCGCGCAAGAAGCCGCCGTTCGGCATCGCGCAGATCGGCAAGAGCTTCCGCAACGAGATCACCCCTGGCAATTTCATCTTCCGCACCCGCGAGTTCGAGCAGATGGAGATGGAGTACTTCGTCAAGCCGGGCGAGGACGAGGAGTGGTACAAGTACTGGATCGAGACGCGGTTCTCCTGGTACACCGACCTCGGCATCGACGCGGAGAACCTGCGGCTGTTCGTGCATCCGAAGGACAAGCTCTCGCACTACTCGGCGGGCACCACCGACATCGAGTACCGCTTCGGCTTCCAGGGCAACGAGTGGGGTGAGCTGGAGGGCATCGCCAACCGCACCGACTTCGACCTGAAGACGCACTCCGAACACTCCGGCACCGAGCTGAGCTTCTTCGACCAGACCACCAACGAGCGCTACATCCCGTACGTCATCGAGCCCGCGGCGGGCCTCACCCGCTCGCTGATGGCCTTCCTGGTCGACGCCTACGCCGAGGACGAGGCGCCCAACGCCAAGGGCGGCGTGGACACCCGCACGGTGCTGCGCCTGGACCGCCGCCTCGCGCCGGTGAAGGCGGCGGTGCTGCCGCTGTCGCGCAACGCCGATCTCACGCCGAAGGCGAAAGACCTGGCCGCGCAGCTGCGCAAGCACTGGAACGTCGAGTTCGACGACGCGGGCGCCATCGGCCGCCGCTACCGCCGTCAGGATGAGATCGGCACGCCGTTCTGCATCACGGTCGACTTCGAGACGCTCGACGACCAGGCGGTGACCATCCGCGAACGCGACACGATGACCCAGGAGCGCATCGCGCTGGACAAGGTCGAGGGCTACCTGGCCCAGCACCTGATCGGCGCCTGAGCTACGACGCCGCGCCCGTGGCCGATGGGCCACGGGGCGCTGTCGTTTCAGCTGTTCTTGCGGGTGACGATGCCGATCGTGGTCGGGATGAGCAGCGCGAGACCCCACGGCACCGCGACCCAGAACGGCCAGAAGTAGCCCGCCCCGGTGGCCAGGTAGATCGCCACGCACAGCGCGTTCACGAACACCCACGGCGTCCACATGATCGTGATCCACTGCGGGATGCCTTTGGCGCGCACGGGCCGTGCTTCCCGTTGTGCGGGAAGGTCCGACAGCAGCGGCGTCAGCTCGCCGTAGGTCTTGGCGGCGTATACCTGTTGCAGCCGATCATCGAATTCGGCGAGCGACAGCCTGCCCTCGTTCATAGCGAGGCGCAGCCGGTCGATGATCTTCTCGCGATCGGCGTCGGACGCCCGCATGTGCTCCTGACTCACCGTGTCAGCCTAGGTCCACTCGGCCGGTGGGGCGGAGTGGTCGTCAGTGGCAATGGGATTCCACCTTGCCGTAACTGTCGTGGTGCAGCGCTTCGCCGACGTGCTTCTGCCTGCCCAACGGCGTGAGATCGAGGTACTGGTGGGTGCCGATGAGGATGTCGCCGCCGCGGCCGTAGGACGAGTAGGTGTGGAACACCGCGCCGTCGTCGTCACGCCAGAACACGCTGGTGCCGGGCTGTTCGCCCGCTCCGTGATAGCTGTGGCCGCGTGCCTCCAACTCCGCCTTCGTACGGTAGTTGTATTCCACCGGCGCGCGGGATTCGTCCTGGGTGACATGGAAGTCGTAGTTGAAGTCGCTGTCGAACGACGAATACATCGGGAAGGTCCAGCCCATGCGCTCGCGGTACCGGTCGAGCGTCTCCCACGGACCGCGTGACACGGCCGCGAAGGTGGTGTCCTGCGCGTTCAGGTGGGCCAGGTGGCCGACGTTGTCGAGCAGCATCGCGCAGCTCGGACAGCCCGCGTCCAGATCCCAGCGCCACATCATGTGGTAGACGATGAGCTGGCGGCGCCCGTCGAACAGTTCGGGCAGGGTCGTGCGGCCCGTGGGACCTTCGAAGACGTATTCTTTGTCGATCGCGACCATCGGCAGGGCGCGGCGTTTCGCCGCCAGCTCGTCCATGCGATGGGTGATCGCCTTCTCCTCGGCCAGCAAGCTGATACGCGCGGCCAGCCATTCCTCGCGTGACGCCACAGTGGGGCGGTTCATAAGGGTCTCCTCGATGCCGGGACAGTGCTCTGTACAGGTAGACGGAGCCGCCCAGCAGGAGTCATCGGCGGACCGAGGAATTCGTCCGGGGATCAGGGTCGGAGCGGAACGTCCCAGAACGCCAGCTCGTGCCGGAGCCCTTCGCGGAACAGCTCTTCCGCCCGACCCGGATCAACCCCGGACTCGTCGATCATCTGCGCGCAGCGGCGGGTGAGGGCGGCGAATCCGGGATCGGCGTAGGTGTCCACCCAGCGGCGGTAGCGCGGTTCGGCGGGCGGGTGCTGGGCGAGCCGGGCGCCGAGCGTGGAGTATCCCCACATGCACGGGTAGAGCGCGGCGAGACCCTCGCCGTAGGACGCGGCGGAGTCCAGCAGAAACGCCGTGTACGCGGTGCACGGAGCGCCTTTGACCGCGCCGTCGAGGTCCGCGCCGAACTCGGCGGCCAGCGAGCGGTGCAGCGACAGCTCCTCGTGGTAGGTGGCGTGCGCGAGGTCGACCAGGTCACCGAGATGGGCGGCCGGAGCCTGCCACGCGAGGCGGGCGAACACGCGGACGTAGTCGAGCAGGAACAGGTAGTCCTGCTCCAGCCAGGACCGGAAGACCGGTTCGCGCAGAGTGCCCTCGGCGATACCGAGCACGGTGGGATGGGCGAGTTGTTCCTCCACCGTGGGAAGGCCGATTTGCTCCAGATGCGCCGCGAGACTCATACCGGCAGTCTTCCGCATCCGCCCGGTCGGTTTGCGCCCGTGCCGGTAGTGCCGCACCCTTGCCGTGTGTTGTGGGATGAGGAAGCTCCGATTCGTGTGCTGGCGCCGTCGGAGCAGCGGTTCGTTCGGCATGGCACCTACACGGGCCGGTCGGTGTCGGTACGGGGAGCGCTCGATGTGACGGCGCTGCGGGAGGCATTCGCGACCTTGCGGCGCGCGTATCCGGTGATCGGCTGCAGAATCGTGGAAGACGCTGCGGGACTGGGATATCTGTTCGGCGCTGACGAGAGGGCATGGATCCCGGTTTCCGTGCGTGCGGGCGACCTGGCGGCGATCGGTGTTCCCGCGATGGATCCGGCGGTCCAGCTGGCCTATCTGGACGTCGTGGGCTCGGGCGCGAACGAGTGGCGTGTCACGCTGTTCGCTCACCACAGCGTCGCCGACGCGGGCTCCTGTGTGGAACTGCTGTCCCGACTATGGGATTTCTATACCGGCGTTCTCGAATGTCGGCCGATAAACGTTGCGCCACAAGCGCTCCCGCAGTCTTTGGAGTGGTATGCGGCGGAACGGGGCATCACCGCGGCCGCGAAGTCCGGATTCGAGGAGGTGACCAAGCCGCTTACGCTGGAGGCGAGGAACGTGCCGTCCGATAACGCGAAACCCGCGCCGAGTACGCTCGCCCGTCCTGTACGCGTGCGGCTCAACCGGGCGGCTACCGCGCAGATCGCCGATCTCGCACGCAAGACCGGTGTGACGGTGAACGGTTTGCTCACCGCCGCACTGCTGCGCGCGTACGCTCGTGAGACAGGCGGCGGCACAACAGCTCTGGGCTGCCTGTATCCGGTCGACCTGCGTAACAGGCTGGAGCCGCCGGTCGCCGCCTCGGCGGGTACCAACATGGCCGGGCTGGCTTCCTTCGCGGGCGAGGTGGATCCGGCCGCCAGCCCGGTCGAACTGGCACAGCGCATTTCGAGTCGGCTGACGCGCGACCTGTCCGAAGGCATCGTGCAGCAGTCCGTGCTGCACTTCCCGGATTACTACGGTGCCACCAGGATTCATTCGCTGGCCGGACATATCGCGGTGACCAATACCGGCGTCGTCCCGGTGTTCCGCACACCGGCCACGCTCGAGCTCACCGACTACGAGATCGTCTACGTCTCGGCGCATCCCCGCCCGTCCGCGGGCGCGTCGGCCGCGGTCACCTATCTGGTCTACACGTTCGCGCAGGAGCTGATCGTGGGCGTGCTCGGTGGTGGCGCGCATGCCGACGGCCTGCCCGAGGCGGTGCGGGCGGAGTTGACCGCCCTGTCCGCGGCCGGCGCTCGCTGACCGGTGCGAGGACCGGTTCCCTGCTGAGCCATCGACCGGTCCCGGTCTACGGCCGCACCCGGTGGCAGGATCGAGCCGTTCAGAATCTGCCGCCACGGCCGATGCGCCGGGAACCGGAGGAACCACCGTACGAGCCGGGGCTCCAGCCGCCCCCGGAGTGCCGAGCGCCGCTCGCCGCCCCGCGCAGCAGTCCTTCGAGCAGGATGCCGCCGAGCACCGCCCCGGTCTGGGCGCTGCCGGAGGGCGCCCGGTCCGCCTCCCATGCCCGCACGCTGGCCTGCGCCGCATGGAGCGCGCGCCCGGCCAGATCCGCCGCCGCCTGCGCGCGCCGCAGTGCGTCGGCGGGATCGTTCGCGCTCGATTGCTGCGCCTCGTCGAGGTTGCGCTGTGCTTCCGACAGGCGGGTGCGCGCTTCGGCGTCGATGCCGCCGCGCCGGGTGCTGATGTAATCGGCGGCCGCACCGATCCGGGCGCGAGCGTCCGTGAGCGCTCGATCGAGCCTGCGCCGCAGGTCTTCGGCGGCGAGTTTGCGGTCGGTGGCCCCCGCGACGGCGCGGTCCAGATCCGCGTCGGCGGTGACCGCGTCGTGGAAGGCGCTCAGCGGATCGATGTCGCCCGTGGCCGTCGCCTGCTCCAGAGCGGACCGCGCCGCGGTGCGGGCGTCGGCCAGTTCCGGCCCGCCGTAGTCGGCGAGCTCGGCGGCGGAGGCGAGGTCGCGGCGCAACTCGTCCAGCACACCCGGCAGGCCGTCGCGGGCCTGCTGGATGGCGCTCGACGCGTTGTCGACCGCGTCGAGCAGGGAACGCGCCTGACCGATCGCTGCCTCGGCGGAACGAATGGCGGCGACCGCGCCGCCTTGCTCGCCGACCGGTTCGGTGAGCGCGCCACGTCCCGCGTCGACGTTCTGCTCCGCGAACGTCAGGCGCTCGCGTGCCATCCGCACGTTGTCCTCGATCGGCGCGAGCACACTGGCCGGATGGGTGGCGGCGAGCCGGCTCAGCTCGGTTTCCGAGCCGGGAATCCGGGCGGTCACGTCGACGACATCTCTGGTGAGGGCGTCCAGCCGAGCCGAGGCGTTGAGCAGCAGATCGCGCATCGCGTCGAATTCCGCCACCTGCGCGTCGAGTTCCCGGTCGGCGCGCCCCACCGTGCCGATCAGCTCGACCAGCAGCGAGCGCTGTTCGTCGGCTGTCTCCGGGATCGCGTCGTCCAGGCGCTGCCGGATCGCGAACGCCGCGGCGGCAGCGGTTTTCGCGTTGTCGAGGGCGGTGCGGAAAGGCGTGGTGGCGGTGGCGCCGAACTCGCCGGTGGCGAGCTCGAGTTCCTCGCCGCTGGTGCGAATCGCGTTATCGATCTCCACCAGCGTCTCCCGAGAGCGGGTCTGCAGCGCTTCCAACGGCAGTTCGGACAGCGCCGTCGCGTTCTCCGGATCCAATTGCCGTGCCGCCGCCAGTTCGGCCTCGAACCGTTCACGACGCCGTTTGCGCGCGTACCAGACGAGGCCGCCCGCCACCAGAATCACCAGCAGGCCGATGACGAGCAGGGCACCGACGTTCACCCCGCCGCCGCGCATGGCCGCGTCCAGTCCGGCGGCGGTCGCGACCCCCGCGTCGGCCCAGCGCCCGTCGCGCAGGGCCGGCTCGACGTGGCTGATCAGGATGTCGTCGAGTTCGGAATCGCTGATCTCGCCGGGCACTTCGCCCTCCAGCCAATACGCGCGATCCTCGGTGGCGACCGCGAGCAGCAGGTCCCGTTGGCCGAACCCGGATATCGAGGCGGTGCGCCTGGCCCAGTCCCGCGGCTGCATCCCGTCGAAGCCGCGCACGTACACCACCCACAGCCGCAGCTGCTCGTCGGCGTAGAGCTGGTCCACCGCACCGCGCACCCGATCGCGCTGACCTTGGTCGAGCACACCGGCCGGATCCTCCATATAGGTGTTCATCCGTAGCGGCGCTTCCGCCGCGATCGTCGGAGCGCCCAGCAAGGCGATCGCGGCCAGTAGGACGCTGATCGCGAGCAAGCGGACGAAGCGGATCCGCGACGGCAGTGACATGGCACGAATCTAGCTCGCTAGCATCATTTCGTGATCACCATCGATCGCCCGTACAGCGGCCACGTGTCACCGGATTCGAATCCGCAGCAGCGCGACGTCCCCGGCGCCCGCATCGTCAAGATGTCCGTCGGCGGCATGGACAACAACTGTTACCTGGTGCAGTGCACCGGCACCGGCGCGGCCCTGCTCATCGACGCCGCCAACGAGGCGCCCCGCATCGCGGCCCTCGTCGAGCAGGAGGCGCCCGGGCAGGTCCAGCTGATCGTCACCACCCATCAGCACCGCGACCACTGGCTGGCGCTGCGGGAGACCACCGCGGCCACCGGCGCTCCCACCGCGGCGCACCCGCTCGACGCCGACCCGCTGCCGGTCCGCCCCGATCGGCTGCTCGCCGAGGGCGACACCGTCACCATCGGCGATCTGGTCTTCGAGGTCATCCACCTGCGCGGCCACACACCGGGGTCGATCACCCTCGCACTCACCGACGGGGCGGGACGCACTCACCTGTTCACCGGGGACTCGCTGTTTCCCGGCGGCGTCGGGCGCACCAGCTCCCCGGAGGACTTCGGCTCGCTGTTCACCGACGTCTCGGCCAAGCTCTTCGACCGCTACCCCGACGACACCGTCGTCTACCCCGGCCACGGCGACGACACCACCCTCGGCGCCGAGCGTCCCAGCCTTCCGGCTTGGCGAGACCGCGGCTGGTAACCGCCCTCGACGGTAACCGGTCCGGGGCCTGCGCGGCTTTTGGCAGACTTGGGGAGTGGATTTGCCAACGATGCGCACCCGAGCCGTCCCGGCGCCCGAACCTGCCCGCCCACAGGGCTTCGGCGCCGGGTTGCTGCGCTGGACCCGGCGGCTCGTCGTCGGCTCCGTCGTGATGGGCGCGGTGCTGGTCGGCGGGACCGCCTTCCGCGTGTGGCAGGTCGCGCGCATCGACGACTACACGAAGGCCGACGCGATCGTCGTGCTCGGCGCGGCGCAGTACTCCGGAACGCCGTCCTCGGTGTTCGAGGCGCGACTCGATCAGGCGTACAAGCTGTTCCGGGCGGGTGTCGCTCCGCGCGTCATCACCGTGGGCGGCAAGCAGGAGGGCGATCTGTTCACCGAAGCCGCCTCGGGCAAGAACTATTTGCAGGCGCGCGGCGTGCCCGCCGACAAGATCCTCGCCGTGGAAACCGGATCGGACACCCTGCGCAGCATCGAAGCGGTGGTCACGGCGATGCGGGCGCGGGACATGTCGTCGGCGGTGCTGGTCAGCGATCCCTGGCATTCGCTGCGCACCCGCACCATGGCCCGCGACGAGGGGCTCGCGGCGTGGACCGCCCCCACCAGAACCGGTCCCGCCGTCTACACGCGGGAATCCCAGGCACACGGTATCGCCAGAGAGACCGGCGCCCTGCTGTGGTACCAGCTCACCCACTTCTCGGCGGATTTCACCTACACGGCGGGACAGTGAGGCTCGATGAGCGCCCGGTACACCGATCACGACACCGAACGCCTCGTCGTCGAGGGCGCCAAGACCGCGGGGCTCGGACCGCCGCGCAGTGAGTTCGAGACCGGCCACCGGACCGAATTCGCCCGCGACCGGGCCCGCGTGCTGCACTCCGCGGCGCTGCGCAGACTGGCCGACAAAACGCAGGTCATGGGACCGCGAGAGGCGGACACCCCGCGCACTCGGCTGACCCATTCGCTGGAGGTCGCCCAGATCGGCCGCAGCATCGCCGACGGACTCGGCTGTGATCCGGACCTGGTGGACCTGGCCGGTCTGGCCCATGACATCGGCCATCCGCCCTACGGCCACAACGGCGAGAAAGCACTCGACACCTTCGCCGACGCCTTCGGCGGATTCGAAGGCAACGCGCAGAACCTGCGCATCCTCACTCGCCTCGAACCGAAGGTGCTCGAGGCCGACGGCGCCAGCGCGGGCCTCAACCTCACTCGCGCCGCACTCGACGCCGCCCTCAAATACCCCTGGGGGCGAACCGGTCCCGGCACCAAATTCGGCGCCTACGAGGTCGACACCGAGCGCCTGGAGTGGATCCGCAAGGGTGCGCCGGATCGGCGCCGCAGCCTCGAATGCCAGATCATGGACTGGTCCGACGACGTCGCCTACTCGGTGCACGACGTCGAGGACGGTGTCCTCGCGGGCCGGATCGATCTGCGCGCGCTGGCCGACCCCGCCGAACAGGACGCGCTGGCCGCGCTCGGCCAGTTCCAGCACTCGCTGGCCGCCGACGAGCTGATCGCCGCCGCGCAACGGCTCTCGGAACTGCCCGTGGTCGCGGCCGCGTCCGGATACGACGGCACGTTCACCGCTTCGGTCGCGCTGAAACGCCTCACCAGCGAGCTCGTCGGCCGCTTCGCCACCGCCGCGATCATGGCGACCCAAGAGGTGTCCGGTCCGCAACCGCTGTCCCGGTACAACGCGGATCTGGAAGTGCCGCGCATCGTCGCCGCCGAGGTGGCGCTGCTGAAGACCGTCGCGCTGCGCTATGTGATGTCCGACCCGGCACACCGGCTGCGGCAGGCCGCCCAACGCGAACGCATCCTCGCCGTGGCCGAACGCTTGCTGGCCACCGCTCCCGGCAGACTCGATCCGCTGCTGCTGCCGTTCTGGAACGCCGCCACCGATGACACCGCCCGCGTGCGCGTCGTGGTGGACCAGATCGCTTCCTACACCGAAAGTCGCCTGGAGCGAGTCGCGAGCGAGTTGAAGATTTAGGCGCCTTCGCTGCGGCCGTGCGCTGGGTCGAGGGCGATTGTCCGGCTGCGCCTTTTGGACCCGTATCGGTGGCGTCACGCCGACAGATCGTCGGAGGACTCGGCTCGGGCCATTTTCACCAGCGCGCCGTGCAATTCCTTGGCCGACGCGCTCGCTCGTTCGCCCCGCAGAATCACCTCGGTGAAGCCGTCGATCAAGGCCCGGCCCGGATCCAGCAGGCCGAGACCACCACCGCCGCCACGCAGCGACTCGTTGATCAAAGTTCGCAAAGCTTCTTGCCGAGCCCGGAACCCACCGGCGACATCCAGAGCCCCCGCGAATTCGCGCACCACCGCCGTGTACACCGGCCGCTCGGCAGGCCCGCGGCGACGGAAGATCCGGCGTGTTTCTACCGGAGCCGACCGCGGCGGATACAAGGCGGCGCGGTCCAAGAGCATCCAGATCGCGGCATCGGCCGACTGTTCCGCGGTCGGCTCGCGCTCCGGTCTCGGGCGCGATTCCGCGTCGTCGGTGAGCTCGACGCCCCGCAGCGGCATCGGGTATTTCGTGAGCAGCTCATCGATAGTGGACGCGATCTCACGGACCACCTGGACACCGACATTCGCGGTATCGAACCCGACGACTTCCAATCCATGCCGCGCCGACATCTCCCGCGCGATTCGGAGTGCTTCGGCCGGATCGTGGGTATCGGCCTGCTCGGCGACTGCGGGACGGTGTGCGGTGGCGCTGCGTTCGATGGGTGCGCGACCGGATTTCCGGGCGGATGCGGGGTCGGGTCGTCGGACGGGTACGCCTGCGCCGGCGGTCTGCGGCGATGAGGCCGAATCGCTCCGGCGAACCGAGATGTGGTTCTCCGACCTGCCAACGGTGTCCGTCTGCCGAGTATGTCCGGGTCGGTGCGCGGCACCGCTGTCCTCGATCGGCGTGGGCTGGTCAGGTGCGTCGGTCTGCCGGTCGTCGGCGCGGTCGGGCGGACGGACGAGCGCGGAATCGCCCCGGCTCGTGGGGTCTGCGGTGTGACCGGTGTTGCGACTGGGTCCGAAGTTGTCTGTGCTGCCCGGCTGCTGGGTGGAGCTGCCTGCCTTGTGGGTCCGTGGGTGAGATCCGGTGTGGTGGACCGAGATGGGGTCGGTCGTAGCAGCGCTCGGCGGAGGGGATTGCGGGCCGCCGGGCGAGGTGTCGAGCCAGGAAAAGCGCAGGGCGTCGATCCACGGAAGGCCGGGCGAGCCGGGAGAGTTATCGGTTTGCCGCCGCGATATGGGTTCGTCGGTGGCATCCGCCTGCCGGGTGGGCGCGGAGCCTGCCCGCTGCTCGGCCGCGGAATCGGCTGTGGCGTCGATCGGGGGTAGTGCGGTAGCTGCCGGGGCGGGTGCCGCCTGGTCGGTGCAGTCTGTCGATCGGTGAGGTACCGATTCGTCGGCGCCGATCGTGGGTTGGGGGAGGTTCGCGTTGCGGATCAACCGGCCGGGCGTTGAGGTTGTCTGCTGCTCGGCTGCAAGGTGGTCCGTAGCGTCGTTCTGGGGGTTCGGTTCGGGGTGGGGCGTGGTAGCTGCGGGTGCGGGTGCCGTCTCCTCGGCGGTGTCCGTCGGTGGGTGGGGCTCCGGGGCGTGGGTGCTGATTGCCGGTTGTCGGCCGGAAAGGCGTGCGCTGTCGATCGGCTGGTCGGGCGTTGAGGTTGTCTGCCGCTTGGCGGCGGGGTGCTCTGTGGCGTCGTTCTGGGGGTTCGGTTCGGGGTGGGGCGTGGTAGCTGCGGGTGCGGGTGCCGTCTCCTCGGCGGTGTCCGTCGGTGGGTGGGGCTCCAGGGCGTCGGTGCTGATTGGCGGTTGTTGGCCGGAAAGGCGTGCGCTGTCGATCGGCTGGTCGGGCGTTGAGGTTGTCTGTCGTTTGGCGGCGGGGTGCTCTGTGGCGTCGTTCTGGGGGTTCGGTTCGGGGTGGAGCGTGGTAGCTGCGGGTGCGGGTGCCGTCTCCTCGGCGGTGTCCGTCGGTGGGTAGGGCTCCAGGGCGTGGGTGCTGATTGGCGGTTGTTGGCCGGAGAGGTTTGTGTAGTCGATCGACGGTGCCGGTGCGGCGTCGGGAACCTGGAGGGATGCGGAGTCGGTGGGGCGATCGCTCTGAGGGGAGGACGCGGCGTCGGTCTTCGGAGTGGGCGTGGGTTGGCCGGTTCTTCGGTGACGTGCGAGCTCGCATGCGGTGCCGGACTGATGGGTGGGCTCGATCCGTGCCGGATGGGGTGGGGTGTCGAACTGGAACCGGAGCGGTGAGTCGTCCGCGACACCGGACGCCGGGGTGGTTGCGGTGTCGAGGGTCGTGCCGTCTTGCGGGGTGACCGCAGGAAGATGCGGGTTGTCGGCTTCTTCGACGGGTGCGACACCGCCGGTGGCGTGGAACGGGGCCAGGTGCCCGGGGTCATCGGTGCGTTCAGGGAGCGCAGGTTCTGTCGTTTTCGGGACGGGCTTTGGACGGGATGCGGGGCCCGTCTCCGGAGCGGACGGGGTGTCGTCAGCCGTACCGATACGTCGCGGTGGTGCGATGGCTTCCGGCGAATCCGTTCGGCGGATCGGTTTCGGATGTTGCGTGCCGTTCGTCGCGCGGACGGGTTCGTGGTTGTCCTCGGCATCGGTCCGGCACGCTGAGGTTCGGTGCTCCTCAGCGGTGGTGCTCGTGGAGTCGGTCGGTGCGGAGGCGCCGGTGGAATCGGTTGGCCGGGCCGGTGCAGACCCGCCCCGGGGGCCCGGTGCGAGGGTCTGTTCGTTCTCCGGTCGCGGTATCGAGTCTTCGGCGATCTCGATGTCCAGACGCGGCGGAAGACCGCCGGCTCTGTCGGCCCGCGGAGCGGCTACCTCGTGGCGCGGGTCCCCGATCTGCGGGATGTCCTCGGTGCGGTGCGCTCTTTCGACCGATGGGCTGGATGCGGCGAAGGTCGGCTGATTCGGTGGGCGGCCGTCAGGGGACCGGCGGCCGGATGCGGTATCGATCCGAGGACGGGGTGTGGCGTGCTCGCCCCGGTCCGTCCGCCGGATCGACGCCGGAGCAACGGTGACTGCGGGTGCAGGGCCCTCGGCGACAACCGAGCGCCGGACGGATACCGGCTCGTCGAGGGCGTCGGTCCGGTGACTTGCCGGTTCGAATTGCGGGTGATGCCCTGCGGCCGGTCGGCGTACGGGTGCGGACAACTCTGCCGAGACGCCGATCTCGCGGCCCGCGGATACGCGAACCGGTGTGCCCGGCACCGCCGGGTATGGCCGGACCACCCGCTTGGACCAGGGCGTCTCCTGGGTCTTCCGAGACCATGGCGTCGGCATCGCCTTCGGCGCGGGCTCGGCCGATGACTCCGGCGGAAGCACCCGGCTCTCCGGTGCGGGCGCCAGGACAGGCAATGCTTCGGCATGATCGAGCCGGTCGCCGTCGACGAGCCCTTCCGCGGAGGCGATGGCCGCCTTCAGTTCGCCGACCGTCCGGGAAGCGTCGGCAATGAGCCGCTCCAAGGTGGATACCATCGCGCGCAGCTCGCCCGTGTCGATCCGCGACGGCTGACTCACAATGTCTCCCGCCTGTCCTCATCAGGTCTTGCCGCGGTGCGCCCGGCCCGCGCCGACACTCTGGTCCCGGGTGACCGAAAACAGACTGTGGTCGCGGCTATTGTCGCTCAAATCCGCCGGACCTCCCCGGGCTGGGAAGATCGAGTATGCGTCGCTGCCGCCGAACAGCTATCGATTCGCAACCTGTTCATCGCCCTTGTCGCTTCGCTCGTGGAGCTGAGGAATCTCCGGCCCGCCCCGCGCATCGGGCCACTTGGCGGTACCGGCTCGGCAATGCCGATGAAAAGCACTGCGCGACAGGTGAATTCACTGAAGCCACAGGTTGGCTACCATGGAAGGGTGCGGATCGGAGTAGGGCTCTCCACCGCGCCCGAAGCGCGGCGAGCGGGCATGGAGGCCGCAGCGCGCGCCCGCGACCAGATCGCGGGCGAAGCGCCGTCGCTCGCTGTGCTGCTCGCGTCCCGCGTGCACACCGACGACGCCGTCGAGGTGCTCTCCGGCGTCCACCGGACGGTCCGGGTGCCCGCCCTGATCGGATGCGTGGCGCAGGCGGTGGTGGCGGGTCGCCGTGAAATCGAGGACGAACCCGCGGTGGCGGTGTGGCTGGCCTCCGGACTGCCCGCAGCCGAAACCTTCCAATTGGACTTCCTTCGCACGGCCAGCGGCGGGCTCCTCGCCGGCTATCGCTTCGACAAGGCCGCACGCGACTTCCACCTGCTGCTGCCCGACCCTTACTCCTTTCCGGCCGATCTGCTGCTGGAGTACGTGAACACGGATCTGCCCGGCACCGTCGTGATGGGCGGGTTGGTCAGCGGCGGCCACGGCCCGGAAGGCAGCCGCCTGTTCCGCGACCACGCCGTGGTGACCTCGGGCGCGGTCGGCGTGCGTCTTCCCGGACTGCACAACGTGCCGATCGTGTCCCAGGGCTGCCGTCCGATCGGCAACCCCTACACGGTCACCGGCGCGGACGGCACGGTGATCACCGGACTCGGCGGTCTGTCCCCGATCGAGCGGTTGCGTCAGATCGTCGCCGTGCTGCCACCCGACCAGCAGGAAGAGCTCGCGCGCGGCCTGCAGATCGGGTTCGTCGTCGACGAGCACCTGGCCGAGCCCGGGCAGGGCGACTTCCTGATCCGCGGTCTGCTCGGCGCCGATCCGTCCAGCGGCGCGATCGAGGTGGGGGAGGTCGTGGAAGTCGGCACCACCGTCCAATTCCAGGTCCGCGACGCGATCGGAGCCGACCACGACCTGCGGAACGCGCTGGCGCGTGCGCGCACCGACCTTTCCGTCCGTCCGGCCGGTGCGTTGCTGTTCACGTGCAACGGACGCGGCCGCCGGATGTTCGGTGTTGCGGACCACGACGCCACGACCATCGAGGACTTGCTCGACGGCATCCCGCTCGCGGGTTTCTTCGCCGCCGGTGAGATCGGGCCCATCGCGGGCCGCAACGCGCTGCACGGATTCACCGCATCGATGGCGCTGTTCGTCGAATGAGCGTCGATCTCCGGGTCTACGCCGAGCTGAACGATTTCCTGCGGTCCGGCGAGCGATACACCGTGCTGCGTCGGCCGTGCCGCCCGCACCAGACCGTCAAGGACGTCATCGAGGCAGCGGGCATTCCGCACACCGAAGTGGACCTGGTCCTCGTCGACGGAGAACCGGTCGACTTCGATCATCACCCGCGCCTCGGCGAGCGGATCACCGCGTATCCCGTGTTCGAGACACTCGACATCGGCCGGGTGACGCTGGTCCGCCCGCATCCGCTGCGTGAGCCGCGCTTCCTCGCCGACGTGAATCTGGGCGGTCTCGCCAAGCTGATGCGGCTGCTGGGTCTCGACGTGCACTGCCGGTGGGAGGCCGAGGACGCCGAACTCGCCGAGGCGTCCGCGGCCGAGCACCGGATCCTGCTCACCCGTGACCGAGGCCTGTTGAAGCGCCGCAACGTCACACACGGCGTCTACATCTGGTCGGACCAGCCGATCGAGCAGGTCGTGGAGGTGATCCGGCGGCTCGACCTCGTCGCGTGCCTGGATCCGTTCACCCGCTGCCTGCGCTGCGGCGGCGTCGTCGTCGAGGTCGACAAAGCCGAGGTCGAGGGTCGCCTCGAACCGCTCACCCGCCGCTACTACGACATTTTCCGGCAGTGCCGCGATTGCGGCCGGATCTACTGGCAGGGTTCCCACCAGTCACGTCTGGCCGAAACGGTCGCGGCGATCCGCGCGGAACTGGATCGCTCGTGATTCCCCGCTCGAGGGCGCCTTCGCCCGGAACTCGCGGTGCCGAGCCGCCCGGGCGCGTCGGCCCCGGCTTCGCCTAGACTCTCTGCCGTGGCCGGACGACTTCCTGATCGCGATATCGCGGCAATACGCGAGCGCGTCCGGATCGAAGACGTGGTGGGCGAGTACGTCGCGCTCAAGCGCGCCGGAGCGGACTCCATGAAGGGCCTGTGCCCGTTCCACGACGAGAAGTCGCCGTCGTTCCATGTGCGACCCAATCACGGCCTGTTCCATTGCTTCGGCTGCGGCGAGGGCGGCGACGTGTTCGCCTTCCTGCAGAAGATCGAGCACGTCGGGTTCGTCGAGTCGGTCGAGCAGTTGGCCGACCGGATCGGCTACCAGATCAACTACGAGGGCGGCGGCACCTCGGTGCAGCGCGATCGCGGCACCCGGTCCCGGCTCGTCGCGGCGAACGCGGCCGCGCACGAGTTCTACGTCGCCCAGCTGCGCGAGCCGGAAGCCGAGACCGCGCGCAAATATCTCACCGATCGCAACTTCGACGCCGCGGCCGCGCACCACTTCGGCTGCGGCTACGCCCCGGCGGGGTGGGACACGCTCACCAAACACCTGCTTCGCAAGGGGTTCGACTTCAAGGAGCTGGAGGCGGCCGGGCTGTCCCGGCAGGGTCAGCGCGGCCCGATCGACCGTTTCCACCGACGGCTGCTGTGGCCGATCCGCAACCTGTCCGGTGATGTCATCGGCTTCGGCGCCCGCAAGCTCTTCGACGACGACACCATGCCCGGTAAGTACATCAACACCCCGGAAACGTTGCTGTACAAGAAATCCCAGGTGCTCTTCGGCCTGGATCACGCCAAGCGCGAGATCGCCAAGGGGCACCAGGCGGTCGTGGTCGAGGGCTACACCGACGTCATGGCGATGCACCTGGCCGGGATAAAGACCGCCGTGGCCTCGTGCGGCACCGCATTCGGCGACGACCACCTCGCCCTGTTGCGCCGCCTGATGATGGACGACAATTTCTGGCGCGGCGAGATCATCTACACCTTCGACGGCGATGCCGCGGGCCAGGCGGCGGCCCTGAAAGCCTTCTCTGGTGATCAGAAGCTGGCCGGTCAGACCTACATCGCGATCGCGCCGGACGGGCAGGACCCGTGCGAACTGCGGCAGCACTCCGGTGACGCCGCCGTGCGCGATCTGGTCGCCCGCCGAACCCCGCTGTACGAGTTCGTGATTCGCGGTCTACTGGCCGACCACAACCTGGACACCGCGGAGGGCCAGGTGGAGGCGCTGCGCCGGTCGGTGCCGGTGGTCGCGCAGATCAAGGACAACGCCCTGCGCAAGGCCTACGCCACCAAACTGGCCGGGTGGGTCGGCTGGGACGACATCCAGACCGTGGTGCGCCGCGTCGGCGAGGAAGCCAAGCGGAACCGCAACGGCGGCGGGCAGGCGGGCGCGGGGCGTGCGCCCGCGCCGCGCCAGGTGGTCGCGGAACATCCTGCGGCACGGCCGAATCCGAACGATCCCACCCTGCTGCCGCAACGTCAGGTACTCGCCGCCGCACTCCAGTACCCGGCGATGGCCGGAGCGGGTTTCGACGCGCTCGAGGCCGAAGCCTTCACCCACCCCGCCTACTCGGTCCTTCGCGGCCTGATCGCCGAGGCGGGCGGCACGGCCGCCGGGCTCGGCGGCGCCGAATGGGTCAACGCCGTCGCCGACCGCACCGAGGATCTGACCGTGCGCGCCCTGCTGTCGGAGCTCGCCAACGAGCCGCTGCCGGTGAAATCGGAGTCCGACATCCCGCGCTTCGTCGCCGGTGTCCTTGCGCGCACCCAGGAGGCCTGGGTAGGCAGGCAGATCGCCGAACTCAAGTCCAAGCTCCAGCGGGTCTCCTCGACCGAACAGCCGGAGGCCTACTTCGCCCTCTTCGGCGACCTCGTCGCTCTCGAGCAGTACCGCAAGAGCCTGCTCACCCAGGCGATGGGCAACCACGGGGACTTCGCCACCGGGGCCTAGGGTCGATCAGATCCGTGATTCCTCGCACACAGTCCGACTGGTGCGAGGATCGGTCACAGCATGTGCGGGGTCAGCGGCGCAGCTGGTCGTGCGGTACCAGGACGGTGGTCCGCTCATCGATCGGCTCCATCGGTTCGAGGCGGGGGCGGGTGCTGAGCTTGTCCGCCAGTTTCTGCCTGCCGACGAGCACGAGCTTGCGGGTCACCGGGCTCTCGGTCAGCGCGCGGGTAGCGGCGCTGATCTGTTCGTAGCGAGCCCGCCCGGCCTTACTGCCGAGTACGTAGCCGGCCGCCACGCCGATGATCAACCGCAGCATCTCGATGTGCTCCTCCCAGTTGCCAGTTCGCCGCCCCCATCCTGCCCGACGCCCCACACGCCTGTCGATCCGGACACTCGGTAGCGACACCCCCGCTCTCAGTGACAACTCAGCAGGTAGCGCCGCGATTTGGGCCTCCGCCCAGCGATACGCTAGAGTTTCTCCTCGGCCCGCCCGATACCAACCGGACGAGCCAAGGGCAATCCCCTATAGCTCAATTGGCAGAGCAGCCGACTGTTAATCGGCAGGTTTCTGGTTCGAGTCCAGATGGGGGAGCAAGAATAGGCCTCTGACCAGGAAATATGGTCAGGGGCTTCATTCGTTTGGTCCACTGATCGGACCTCACCGAGAAAACGCCAAGATTCGCCACCGAACGTTTCGTCGACCGGTCGTGTCGAAACCTGACCGAGTCGTCCAACGGCGTCACCATGATGATTCCGAACAGTGAGCCTCGGTGTGAGATCGATGCTGTCTACGCCGAGTGTGATGGGCCGAGGTTCCGGTACGAAAATCAACGCTCATGCCGAATCCGTGCGAATGCGCCGCGCCGCCAGGCCGCCAATAGCGCACCGACAGTGACGCCAGGCTCGGCGTATCGAATTGTCGAACATATGTTCGACACTGAGGTAGGCTGGTTCGGGTGAACAAACATTCGATCGCGGCGGCGCCGGATGCTCCAGCATCGGGATGGCCGGAACTGGCCGATGTCGATTTGCTGCGCACCCTCGTCGAAACCGAACGCCGTCGGAGGCGACTGGATGCTGCCATGCGCGCAGCCGTCGCCGAAGCCGAACGTCGTGGCCTCGCCGCAGACACCGGCTATCGGGACACCGTGGAGCTATTGACTGATCTGCTGCGGATCAGTGCCCACGAAGCGCGCCAGCGAATCGAATACGCGGCTCCGCAGGCCCGCTCGCGTTCCAGAAAGGTATGGAGGGTGCTGGCGGCAGCAAGCTGAGGCCGAGCCCGCTGCCTCGACCTCTGTTCGGAGGGCCGCGAGGATCGACTGCCCGTTCACCGTGTAAGCGCCAGCACGGGCCGCGTCCACTGTGGCTCGTTTCGAAACGGCGCAACGTTGGCCAGCAGTTGATCTCGCGAACGCGCGCACATGCCGATGATCGTGTGCGTCGAACTCTGTGGTGCTGATCAGACCATACCTTGGGAGGGGCTCGGCCATCTCCGCGCGTTGAGCAGGTTTCCCCGTCACGGGTGGGGAAGCAAAACTCCCTGCTGTGTAGCAAATTTGGACATTCGACCGATAGGGGACTCGGGTGCGGCGAGCGCGCTTATGTCGAGTTGGAGGTCAACGATGTCTCATTGGCGGAGAAGTCCGCGCACGGTTCGACAGTCGGTCCTGCTGGCCGCAGTCGCCGGGACGGTGGTGCTTGCTCCGGCCGCGCTGGTCTTACCGGCATTCGCAACCCCTGATCAACCCCCGGCTACTACCGCACCTGTCACCATCGCGCCCGTGACGACGGTGCCGCCCGTGACGACCGCGCCGCCGGTCACCACCGTGCCGCCGGTGACGACCACGCCGCCGGTCACCAGTGTTCCTCCGGTCACGACCGAACCGCCCGTGACGACTCCGTCATTTCCGAAAACTGTTGAGCCGGAAGATCCCTACGGCCCGGACGGCTTCGATGTCTGGGGGTACGACCGGTGGGGTTACGATCGCTGGGGTTACGACAGGTGGGGTTACGACCGGCAAGGCTACAACGAACGGGGCTACACCTCGCAGGGCTGCGCCCGTTTCGGCGAGGACCGGCCGGACGCCGACCGGCTGGCCTGCGAACTGCGCAGGGCGCGACCTTCCACCGGCAGCGCGGGCAGCTGAAACCCATACCGCTGCGGTTCAACACCTCGCCCATCGACTCGTAGCGCAGACGACCGCGCCGCGGGTCGATGCGCGGTTAACCGATACCATCCCGGCATCGTGATAGACCCGCCCATGCTGTGTGGCGGCACGCACTGTGGCCAGCGGCAAGTGTGGGACAACGCTCCAGTCGTGTCAGTTGCCGGAATATCGATCCAACACCGCGATGATTCTCTCGAAATCGCGTACCGAGCGGTGGCAGAACTCCGGATCCGTCCGCACTAAGAGGTCCCCGGCTTGGGCTTCGGTTGCCAGTCCGTGGAGTTCTTTCTCGACTATCAATCGTGAAGGTGTGAGCACCCAGTTTCGTCGGGTGGTGTCGAACAGCCAGTCGATCTCTCGATTGTCGGCGAGGGTGGCCTCGTGCAGTAGTTCGGCAACGCGAGCGGGCTGAGGTTCGGGAAAACGCCAGACGACAAGTGGCGGAGAGGGAGTCCCGCCATCGCCGATGCCGCCTGCGTGGCGATACCACTCCAGGTCTCCGTACCGCTTCAACCGAGTGATGAAGTCTACAGGATTCATGACCCTCGAAGTCTAGATAGGACGGTGACCAGGGCGAACGTGTGAGTTCGTTCCTGGTTTCGTCCGTTCAGTCCGCTGCCCAGAGGCTGAGTTTCTCCGGATTCCGGATCGCCCAGATGCGGGTGATCCGGTTGTCGGCGATGTCGAAGGCGTAGACCGACACGATGGTGTCGGCGAGCTGCGCCACCAGGCCGGGTTGGCCGTTCACCGTGCGCTCCAGCAACCTCACCTCGGGAGATCGGGCGGCGATTTCGATCCAAGCGCGGGCGATCCGCTCGCCGCCGTTGATCGGGTGCAGGAAGGCCGGGGCCAGGCCGCCGCTGTCGGCGGTCGCGGTCGCGTTCGGATCGAGCAGCCCGATCAGAGTTTCGATGTCCTGTGTCTCCCAGGCACGTTTGAAGTCCCTGATCACCTCGGCGTGCCGGGTTCCCGACGGCCCCTGCGCGGTGCGGATGCGGCGGCGGGCGGAAGAGGCGAGCTGGCGGCAAGCCGCAGGGGTGCGTCCGACGATCTCGGCGACCTCGGCGAAGGAGTAGCGGAAGACATCGTGCAGGACGAACGCGACCCGTTCGGCCGGTGTCATGGAATCGAGGACGACGAGGAACGCCATACTGATCGACTCGTCGAGGGTTACCCGGTCGGCGGGATCAGCAGGGGAGGGACCACCGAGCCATTCGGAACGGTCGGGCAACGGCTCGGGAATCCATTCGCCTACATAACGTTCCCGTCTGGCACGCGCCGAGCCGAGGAGGTCGAGGCAGATGCGGCTGGCGACCGTCGTCAACCAGGCGCCGGGCGCCGCCACCTCCTGCCGCTGCCGCTCGGGCAACGCGTACCAGCGCAGGTAGGTCTCCTGCACCACATCCTCGGCTTCGGCCAACGAGCCGAGCAGCCGGTAGGCGAGATTGATCAGTTGACGGCGTTCACTGATCACCGAGCGCAGGTGCGGGTCGGTCATGGGTATCGGCTCCTTCGGTCGACGCGGGCCCTTACCGAATCGACGAGACAGCGACCCGATTTGTGAGACAGCCTGACATTCCGGACGGCTGTGTCGTCGGAAGGTCGTGACACTTTCAGCGAAGCAGGAGTTCCGGAAATGACCAGAATCGGCATCATTCTCGGCAGTACCCGACCCAACCGTAACGGCTCGCAGGTCGCCCAGTGGGTCCTGGACGTGGCATCGCAGCGCGGCAACGCCGAGTTCGAACTGATCGATCTGCGTGACCACCCGCTGCCGCATCTGGACGAAGCGGTGCCGCCGATGTTCGGCCCGTCCGTCAACACGCATACCCGCGCTTGGGCGGAGCGCATCGCACCGTTCGACGGTTTCGTGGTGGTGACCCCGGAGTACAACGGCGGCGTCCCGGGAGTGCTGAAGAACGCCTTGGACCACTTGTTCGCGGAGTGGACCGACAAGGCGGTCGGATTCGTCTCCTACGGCGTGAACGGCGGCGCCCGCGCGGTGGTGCAGTTGCGGACGGTCTGCAGCACGCTGGGCATGGCCGACGTGGGCTATCAGGTCGCGATCTCGGTGCTCACCGATTTCGAGAACCACACCACCTTCGTACCGGGCGAGCACCATGCCGCCGCCCTGGGCAAAACGCTGGATCAGGTCGTCGCGTGGAGCGTCGCCCTCGCACCTTTGCGCGCCGCTGCCGCGGCCGCCGTCGGGTGATCCCGCAGAAGAGACCGCCTCGCGGCCGGAAATTCATCGAATGGAGGATGCAATGACTGCCAACGATCACGGAGTTGGTCCGGTGGTATCGGCGCCCGCGCAACGCGCAGTGGACGAAGCCGAGATCAGGCGGCGGATCGACAAGTTGGCCGAAGGAATCGGGGCCAAGGATCTCGAGGGCGTGACGCAGCTCTACGCAACGGACGTCGTGTCCTTCGACGTCGAGCCTCCGCTGCAGCATGTCGGTATCGCGGCGAAAGCGAAGAACTGGGCGAATGCGTTCACGTTCTTCCGGGATGTGACCTATGAGGTTCGCGACCTGGTCCTCACCGTGGGCGACGATGTGGCATTCGGACACGCCTTCGGTCGGCTCAGTGGCACGCTGCAGAACGGGGTGCCGACGAACGGTATGTGGGTCCGGGTCACTCTCTGCTTCCGGAAGATCGACGGCGATTGGCTGATCACGCACGACCAGGCTTCTGTGCCGTTCGATATTTCGACCGGCAAAGGAGTGGCCGACATCGAGCCCTAGCTGCTGCCTGCCGCAGTAGCCGGGCAATGCCGCAGCCCCGGCGCGAGCGTCGCGTTCGGGGCTGCGGCGAGCAGGTTTTCACTCGGACGTCCGCGTCGAGACGGTCCGCGAGCGCCGATCGCCTAGAGTGACCAGGCTCACGATTGGAATTCGCGTAGGGCTGTAGAGGGTCCTGACCAGCGGTTTCCAGTAGGGGTGCTGGGTGTATCGGCAAGAAAACCGGGTGATTTGTGTCGGTGCCGGGCGGAATACTGACCCGCGCCCGATGAGTTCGAGCAGTCGACACCGTCTCTACAGCTGTGGCGCCGGGACGCGATCCGGTGACTCGGCGAAGGGCCACATGTTCTGTCAACGACCCATGCCTCCGGAGGTATCCGATGTCCGCCGCACCATCCGTTCCAGCCTCGGGAGGGCGGACACCGACCGTCATTCGGGTGCTGGTACTCGCTACCTTCGTGGTGATCCTGAACGAGACCATCATGATCAACGCGATTCCGCGCCTGATGGCGGATCTGGCGATCACCGACCGGGCGGCGCAGTGGGTGTCGACGGCGTTCATGCTGACGATGGCGGCGGTCATCCCGACCACCGGCTGGTTTCTGCAGCGCGTGTCGACCCGGCAGGCGTATGCCGCGGCGATGGGCGTCTTCCTGGCCGGTACCGCGTTGTCGGCGGTCGCGCCGTCGTTCGCGGTGCTGCTACTCGGCCGGATCGTGCAGGCCTTCGGCACCGCTGTGATGATGCCGCTGCTGATGACCACTCTGATGACGGTGGTGGCCGAGCACGACCGCGGCAGGGTGATGGGCAATGTCACCCTGGCGATTTCGGTTGCGCCCGCGATGGGGCCGGTGATCTCCGGTGGTGTTCTGCAAATCGCTTCGTGGCGTTGGCTTTTCGTGCTTGTGCTGCCGATCGCGGGTGTGATCACTTGGCTGGGGCTGCGGCAGCTGGAGAACGTCGGTGAACCGCAAGCCGGGCAGATCGATGTGGCCAGCGTGGCGCTGGCGGCGCTCGGGTTCGGCGGACTGGTGTTCGGGCTCAGCCGGTTCGAAAGCGACGACTTCGCGGGCCCGCTCGGCATCGTCGCCGTGGGCTCGGCGCTGATCGCCCTGTTCGTGTGGCGGCAGTTGCGCTTGCAGCGCACCGGTATCCCGCTGCTCGACCTGCGCGTGCTGCTGTCGGCCACCTACACCAAGGCGCTGATCCTGATGTCGGTGGCGTTCATGGCCATGCTCGGGTCGATGATTCTGCTGCCGCTGTACCTGCAGAACCTGCGTGGCCTCAGCCCGTTGGCCACCGGCTTGCTGGTGATGCCGGGCGGATTGGCGATGGGTCTGCTCGGGCCGACCGTCGGCCGCCTGTTCGACCGGTTCGGCGGTCGCTTGCTGGTGATCCCGGGGTCGATCGGAATCGCCATAGCGCTGGCAGGCTTCACCCAGATCTCGATGACCATGCCGTACTGGCAGCTGCTGGCCCTGCACATCCTGCTGATGGTGTCGCTGGCGGCGGCGTTCACCCCGGTGTTCACCCTGGGTCTCGGTGCGCTGCCGCAGCATCTGTACTCGCACGGCAGCTCCATGCTCGGCACCTTGCAGCAGGTCGCCGCGGCGTTCGGCACCGCTCTCGTGGTGACGGTGATGTCGGCGCGCGCCACGTCGCTCGCCGCCGAGGGAAGCGACCTCGTCGCCGCGCATCTCGACGGCATGCGCCTGGCCTTCCTCGTCTCGGCGGCGTTGGCGCTGATCGTGATCGTCATGGCGGTGCTGCTGCCGAACCGGGCCGCCGCGCACGAAGAGGCAGCCCCGGCGGAGTCCGTCGAGGGATCGGAGACCACGGCTCCCGAACTGACCAAGCGCTGAACCGCTTCGATACGGAAGCCCCTGGACGCATCCAGCGCCAGGGGCTTCGTCGTACGCTCCTACATCGGCACTGGTGGCGGGAATGTCCGGACGACGCCGCTCACCCGCCGACGACTGCGACTACCCGGTAGCCGATGATCAGCGCGGTCAAGACCACGGGAATCGCGGCCACGCTCGGAGTGACGATCGCACGCGCGAAATCGCGTGCGGGCCGGTCGGAATCGGGAATCATGTCGAACGGGAGCGGCCCGGATGCCAGCGGCTCACGTAGTTGCCGCGCGGCGGATGCGAACAGTTCCCGGTAACGGCGTTCCAGGCTCAGGTAGTAACCGTCGAGACCCCAGAAGATCCAGGCCGGTGCCAGCGCCAGCAATATCAGGCCCGATCCTTGCCGGGCCTGTGTGGTGAGAAGCGCGAATATCACGGAGACGAGGGTCACCGACCATCCGCGCACCGTGAACGACTGCTGGCTCAATCGCGCGATGATCGACTGCAACATCTCGAGGTGCTTGATGCGATGATCCGTATCCATCCTGTCCCCAATTCCCGGCTGGCATAGGCTGATTCGGCGTGTCTCGGCGCCGAATCGCCAGAGTACGGCACGGCGGTGGCGCAGCCGCCCGCCCAGCGGTTGGATTCGCTGACGGCGCGGAGTCGCGGGGGTACACTCGCAGCGACAAGGGGTGTGGTGTTCGGTCGGCCCTGGATCATAGGGGCGGTTGCAGGTTCGCCGAAAATTCGTCGCGCGCGAGAATTTCCGGCTGGCAACGGATTCCGAGGTAATACTTATGGCAAGTGCTGAATTCGGTCGAGAACTGCGCAAGCGTCGACTCGAACAGGGGCTGGCCCTGGGCAAACTCGCCGAACTCGTGCACTACAGCAGGAGTCATCTGAGCAGGGTCGAGAACGGGCAGAAGTCGCCGTCCTCGGCGCTGGCGCGCGCCTGCGACGCGGTCCTGTCCGCGGGAGGCGACCTGCTGGTGCTGGCGCCCTCGGCGGCACAGCCGGACCTGGATCTCGATATCGACGTCGGCGGCTACTCGGATGCCGAGTGGAACGTTCGATTGCACGCGGACGGGTCCGGTGTGTTCCGGATCGGGGACTTCGGCGTGCCGCCGGTGACCGCGTTCCCCGCGACAGCCACCAGCTCCGCCGCCTCGCTACCCGGCTTGAGCGCGCTGTTCGAGGAGATCAAACGCCTCGGCCGGACCAGCAGTCCCAGCCTCGTTTTCCCCATGGCGGTGATACACGAACATGCCGCGGCCGCGTCCGCTCTGCGCAGTGCCGGTGAGCTGCGCAGGCAACTTCTGCTGCACGCCGCCCGCACCGCGGAATTCGCCGGCTGGATGGCCCAGGAATGCGGCGACGAGCGCGGCGCGCTGTGGTGGACGACGCGGGCGGTCGACCACGCTTCCGCCGTCAGCGACGAGCACATGGTCAGCTACGCGCTGGTCCGCAGGGCGGTGCTGAGTCTGTATCGCGGCGATTCCGCCGAGACGACCGATCTCACCGAGCAAGTGCTCGCCGACCACGCCGTCCATCCCCGGATCCGCTGGCTGGCCGCGCTGGGGGCGGCACAGGGCTATGCCATCGGCTTGGACCACTCGAATTCCATGCGAGCGCTGGACGAAGCCGCAAACCTTTACGACGTCGCACATCGCACTGGGGAGAACGAGCTGGGGCCCTCGGCCCTGCACGAGCGCTCTGTCCTCATCGAGGCCTGGTGTCACTACGATCTGGGCAACCTCGAGGACGCCGCCGTACTGTTCGACCGAGCGATGTCGCGGAATCCGCAGCAGTCCGACCGTGACCGGGCGCGGTTCGGCACCCGGCGGGCGTTGGTGTACGCCGCGCTCGGCGACCTGGATCGAGCGTGCGCGTTGATCGCGCCGTTGCTCGACGTCATCAGCGCGGTGGACTCGGTGACAATCCGCGCGGACCTCCTGGATTTCGCCCGTACGGTGGGCCGTTACCGCCGACATGCCGCGCTGCTCGACATCCAACCGGCGCTGATGTCGGTCCTTGCCAAGCGTTGAGTGATCGGTTGTCCGTTGCCGCTGCGAACGGCAACGGACAACCACTGTCGCCGGCCGTCTGCTCGCTGAATGCTGAAGAGCGAGCCGCAGTTCGCGGCCCGGAGGTAGGAAAACGCCGCGGGGGCAAATGATGAGGACGAGAACGCCGCTTCGATGCGTTGCGGCCACGGTGGTAGGACTGTGCCGACCTAGGGTGAATCGGCACGGCGCTCGACTTATGCGAACACCGAGCACATTCGGCGCCGGCCGGGAGGGCGAGTCGACCATAATGGGGAAATAAACCAACCAGAACCTTTCGATCCGGCGGTCAGGGGATACACGCGGTCGGATATATGACCGAACGTTTGCTGTTCGAGTCGCTCAGAGTTCGGTCCGGGTGCAGACTGTTCTCTGAAAACCGTGGTGTTTCGCTCGAGGACGAGATTCGCGACCGTGAGGCATCCGAAGGATGTTACTCGGGGGTGCAACGAACTGGTCGGTTCATCCAAATCGCTCCGTCATCCGCAGCATCTATTTTTCGCAATCGCGCAGCACTGCGCTCGATAAATCGTCCTCGAGAATCGGGTCAACTGATGGAAATATTCCTGAACTACCGCATCGTTGACAGCGTCTACGCGGTCAACGAGATATCGAAGCAGATGGCACGACACCTCGGCAGGGCGCGTGTCTTCCGGGACGTGGATTCGTTGGCCCTGGGTAGGTTGTACGCGCGCAGGATCCGCCGTGCGCTCGAGGAATGCGACACGATGGTGTCGGTGATCGGCTCGTATTGGCTCGACGCACGTGACGAACGCGGACTCCGTCGCATCGATGACGATCGCGACTGGGTGCGTATGGAACTCGTTACCGCGTTCGCGCGCGGGATACCGGTCGTCCCCGTTCTGCTGGACGACACGTCGTTGCCGAGCCCGGACCAGCTTCCGGCGGATATTCGCGCGCTATCGCAATCGCAATACTGGCATATTCGGTACCGAACGGTCGAGGAAGACGTCCGCGGTCTACTCCGGCACCTTGCTCCGGGGGCCGACATCCGGCCGGACGGGCCGGACCGCGCGGCGCAGCAGGGCCCGCAGAACAATCAGATCAACGTGGCGAAGGACGGCAGTGTCGTGCACGCCAATCAGAACGGAACCCAGAACATCTGGCTGGGCGGCCATCACAGGAGATGACGATGCACCCGTCGCCGGGACCGAACAACAATCCCAACACGAACAATCAGATCAATCAGGCCAACAACGGCAGCAGCATCTACGCCAACAACGGCGGTCGGCAGAACATCAATATTCACCAAGGCCCCCGCCGACGCGTCTGGACGTGGTACGTGCTCGCGGGATTGCTGTTACTCGACGTGGGCTTCTTCGTCTACGGCCAGTCCGCGTACACGGCCGAATCCGGGAATTCCGGCGATCTCTCGCGTGCGTTGATCTTTTTCGCGCTCTTCGTCGCCACCGTTGCCCTCGTGCGGGTATGTGTGCGTGATCTGTTCGGTCGGCGGTAGGCGCGTGCGATGAATTCTTGTAAAGGAAATGGTTCATGAGTGTCACGTTCGATCACAGAGACGATCCGCGGCCCCCGACATTGGCGTCGCGGGAGCGTCCGGCGCTGAGCAGCAGGGAGATCGAGGTACTACTGGCGTGGATAGCGTCGGACTCGAAGGTGGAAGTCGCTCGGCGGCTGTATATCTCGCTGGGAACGGTGAACACCCACCTGGCCCGGATCAGGGACAAGTACGCAGCGGTCGGCCGGCCCGCGCCGACGAAAGCCGCTCTCGTGGCCCGCGCATTGCAGGACGCGCTGATCGGCATCGACGACCTGTGACCACGGCGTCGGCGGGCAGTCGGGCAAACGGCGGCGTGGCGACGTGGATATCGCGGAGTGGAAATGCGCTGACGCCGGCGATTCGGGTGGCGCGGAGGAAAACCTTTGGGGCGCAGGGATTTGTCGGTCGAACGGTCGACAGTGAATTACCGTTTGCCCCGGTAGCATTGGCACGCCCGGGTGGCGGGGTGAAAGGGAGTGGCACCTGATGAGTGAACCGAAGGCGACAATTCTTCCGGTATATTTCGTCGCGGACGAATCGTACTCGATGGTCGACGATGTGGCGGATCTGAACGCGGGCCTGTCCAGCTTGCTCGACACCTTGCAGGGCGAATCCATGGCCGCGGCGAAGGTGCGTTTCTGTGTGCTCGGGTTCTCCGATACCGCGGTCTGTCATCTGGAACCGACCGATCTGCGAAATCTGGAAGCCATGCCGGAACTGCGGGCGCGCGGTTCGACGTCGTTCGCGGCGGCGTTCGCCGAATTGACCAACCGGATACCGCGCGACATCGCCGCGCTGAAGTCCGCCGGCTACCTGGTCAATCGACCCGCCGTGTTCTTCCTCACCGACGGTGCGCCGAATCCTGGCGAGGGCTGGGAGACCGAGCACGCGCGGCTGACGAGTTTCGCGGCCCGGCCGAACATTCTGGCGTTCGGCATCGGCCAGGCCGACGCCGATGTGATCCGGCGGGTGGCGACCAACCCGCAGTACGCGTTCATCACCGCGGCCGGCACCGACACCGGCGTCGCGATCTCGAAATTCATCACGGCGCTGACGCAGTCGGTGATCAATTCGGGCCAGGCGTTGGCGACGGGACAGGCGACGCTGCAAGTGGAGAAACCCGATAATTTCGTCTCGCTCGCCGTGGACACGGTGTGATGGGCTTCCTGAGCAAGCGGGGCAAGCGCTTGCCGGATGATCCGGTGCCCGCGGATCCGGCTGTCATCGTGAACCCGGCACCGGCGGACGAGGCGATCGGACCCACCCTTCCGAGCCGCCCGGCGAGCGAGCCGATCGTCGTCGGCGCCCCCACACCCGCGTTCGAGGCGAAGGCCATCGGCACCGAGTACGGCAGGAATTCGTACCGCGCGGACACCATGATCGACGGATGGTCACGCGGACCGTTCACCGTTCGCGCGGCATCGGTGCGTGGTTACCTGCACCGATACAACGGCGCACCGCGTCAGGACGATTTCGCGGTCACCGCGGCGCCGGATCGTGATCGACTGATCGTCGCGGTGGCCGACGGAGTGTCCGCGGCGCGGTATTCGCACATCGGCTCGACCACCGCCGTGCGCTACGCCACCCAGTGGCTGGAAGAGCAGCCGGTGGAGGCGCTCGGCGACATCGGATGGCAATCGCTGTTCCAGAACACCGCGTGGATGCTGACCGAGCGCGCCGCCGCTGTGCTGTCGCTGGCGCAGGCCGATGCCGAGCAGGCCGAGCA
The DNA here is from genome assembly GCF_040610355.1 of Nocardia sp. NPDC004168. Classification (NCBI taxonomy): domain Bacteria; kingdom Bacillati; phylum Actinomycetota; class Actinomycetes; order Mycobacteriales; family Nocardiaceae; genus Nocardia; species Nocardia sp. NPDC004168. The sequence continues at coordinate 249,717 of NZ_JBEXME010000003.1, forward strand.
GGTGCTGGCGACGACGCTGACGTGTGTGGTGTGTGAGAGCGACGCCGACGGCGCGTTGTCCGCGGTGCTGGCCGGTGTCGGCGACTCCGGTGCCTGGTTGCTGTCGGACGAGCGTTTCGTCCCGGTACTCGGCGGCAAGCAGTCGTCGGACTCCGGGTTGACCTCCTCCGCGGTGAGCGGGCTGCCCCGAGTTCCGAACGAAGTCGAGCCCATCTCGGTGACCGTCGAGCCTGGCCAGGTGTTGCTGGTCGGCACCGACGGATTCGGCGATCCGCTCGGCGGCGGCGACGGCGAGGTCGGGGCATTGTTCGCCTCGGTGCTCGCCGGGCGGGTGCCATCGCACCTGGAATTCGCGCACACCCTGGATTTCTCGCGGGAGACATTCGACGACGACCGGACATTGGTGGCCATCTGGCCGAGGGTGAACTGACGGGATCGGCAGTGACGCAGCAGCGAGTGAAGGTGGGTCAGCTCGGCCCGTTGACCAAGCTGGCGGCCGGTGGTCAAGGGGTGGTCTTCAGCGCGCCGAGCGCGCGCATGCGGTACGCGAAAGCGGTGGTGTACAAGGAATACAAACCCGTCGTGCTGGCGAATGTGGCGGTCGACGTGTTGGAGGAGATGCCCGCCTACCTCGAATCGCTGCCCTTCGCGGAGGGCATGGACCTGCTCTCCCGGGTCGCGTGGCCGTGCAGGCTGGTCGAGGCGGACAACTCCGCCCAGGTGACCGGGTTCGTGATGCCCGCGATTCCGGACGAGTTCTTCATCAAGATGACCATGTCCTCGGCGGTGCGGTCGAAGACCGCGGAGTTCCAGCATCTGCTCAACGGTGACGGTTTCCTGGCGCGGCGCGGCATTCCGCTGACCGACCGGCACCGCTACGAGTTGCTGGCCGAAGCCGCCGAAGCGCTGACGATTCTGCACCGCCACGACATCGCGGTCGGCGACCTGTCACCGAAGAACCTGCTGTTCTCGTTACAGCCGGATCGGAAGGTGTACTTCATCGACTGCGATGCCATGCGGCTGCGGTCCCGGTCGGTCTCGGCGCAAGTCGAGACTCCGGACTGGGAGGTCGAGGTGGTCAATCCCGGAGAGGAACTGGCGACCGCGCGATCGGATGCCTACAAGTTCGGGTTGCTCGCGCTGCGGCTGCTGGCCGGAGACCAGAGCACCCGCGATCCGAACCGGCTGCCCGCCGCCGTGCCCGCTCCGGTGCGGGGACTCGTCGGCGCGGCCCTGTCGCCCGTACCGGCGCAGCGGCCCCGGCCGGGGGACTGGTTGCCCGCGTTGTCCCAGGCCGCGGCGCGCGCCGCCACCCGCGCGCCGTCGCCTCCGCCACGGACCACACCGCCGCGCGGAGCGGTGGCGCCCGCCATCGTCACACCGGCACCACCGGTGATCATGCCGCCGTCCGCTGGCCGCCGCCCGTGGGCGCCTCGGATTCCGACTCGGGTAAAGGTGATCTCCGCGCTCGCTCTCCTTGTTGTCGTCGTCGGCTTTCTGGCCGGCAAGATGTCCGGCGACAACGGTCCGAGCGCCGCGGGCAACCGCGCGGCGGCCGTGGCGACCGGACCGACCTCGGTGACCGCCACGATCGCCGTGGGCGCGCAACCCTGGGGCGTCGCGATCGATCCGACCAGCGCGAACTTGTTCGTTACCAACAGCGCGGGCAATTCGGTCTCGGTGATCGACACGAAGACGAATGTCACCGGAGTGGTTACGGCACCGGGAATGGTGAAGCCGACCGCGGTCGCCATAGATTCGGCGGCGGGGCTCGCCTATGTCACGAATGCCGGAAGCGCCTCCGTGTCACTGATCAACACGCGCAATGGGTCTTTTGCGGGAAGTATCCCCGTGGGCGCGGGGCCGTACGGCATCGCCGTCGACTCCGCCTCTCACACCGCTTTCGTCACGAATTTCGAGGCCGACACGGTGTCGGTGATCGACACCCGATCCAGGGTGGTCACCGCGACGATCCGGGTCGGTAGCCATCCGTACGGCGTGGCCGTCGACCCGAGTTCGCACAGCGTCTTCGTCGCCAACGCCGGTCCGCCCGGCGCCGTCGACCACACGGTGTCGGTGATCGACCCCGCCCTACCGGTCGTAGCGGCCACGATCAATGTCGGGAATCAACCTTGGGGCGTGGCGGTCGACTCCGACACGCGCACCGCGTACGTCACCAATCATGCCGACGGCACCGTATCGGTGATCGACATTCGAACCCGCGCGGTCACCGCGACATTGCGCGTCGGGCTCGGCCCGGTCGGCGTGGCGGTGGACGGGCCGCGGAAGACGGTGTACGTCACCAACCACGGCCTCGACGATGTGCGTACTGCCAGCGCTGTTTCTCTGATCGACACCCGGACCGGAAAACCCGACAGCTCGATTCGAGTGGGGAGCCGCCCGCACGGTGTCGTCGTCGATCCGGGCAACCGGACCGTCTACGTCACGAACTTCAGCGACGGCACAGTGTCCGTGATCGGTGACTGATGGCGACGCACAGCTTCCGCCATGGAAGAAGCCGATGGCCGCGGCTCATTGTGGCAGTCGTCGTCGCATACGCCACCGTCGTGGTCGTGGGCGGCGGGTCCGAGCCCGGGGCGCGTGACAACCCGGTGAGCGCCGGGGACTCCACCGCTCTCGGTCGCACGCTGGAGCCCATCGTGCGCGGAGTGCTCGACGCGCACCTCGTTCCGGGCGCGGTGGTCTACGTGCGGACGCGGGACACCGTGTGGCGACAGGCTTTCGGCACGCGAACGGTCGGGCGGAGCGATCCGGTGACCGTCGACGACTTCTTTCGCGTCGGTTCCACCACCAAGACTATGGTCGGCACGGTCGCGCTGCAGCTGGTCGGGGAGGGCAGACTGGCCCTCGATGATCCGGTGTCGAAGTACCGGCGCGGCGTTCCGAACGGCGCCGGCATCACGATCGCCGAGCTGCTGAACATGCGCAGCGGGTTGTTCAGCTATAACGAAGCACCTCAGCTCGCACGAGCGATGGACGACGCCCCGGGGCGCACGTGGGAGCCGGAAGAGCTGCTGCGGCTGGGGTTCTCGTCGCCGCCGTATTTCGCCCCCGATGCCGAGTTCCGCTATTCGAATACCAATACGATTCTGTTGGCCTCGGTGCTCGAGCAGATCACCGGTGAGGACATCCGCTCGCTGCTGACGAATCGCATCTTCGTTCCGCTCGGCCTGACGAACACGTCGTTCCCAGCCCTCGGCGACGCGTCCCTACCCATGCCGTCCCCGCACGGATACCTCTACGGCACCAACGAGTCCGCGCTCACGTCACCGCGGTTGCCCGACGACCAGCTCGCCGCGGCTCGCGCGGGATCACTACTGCCGACCGACGTGACGAACCTGGATCCCTCGTGGATCGGGGCCGCGGGCGCGGCGATCTCGACCGCGGCGGATCTGGCTGCCTACGTGCGCGAGCTGGTCGGTGGCGACCGCCTGCTCGGGCCCGCGCTCCAGGCGCAGCGCCTCGACAGCGCGGCTCCGTTGAGCCGGAGCGATCCGGCGGACATCCACTACGGTCTCGGACTCGAGTCGTTCGGGCCGCTGCTCGGCCACGACGGGGCGATCCCCGGGTTCCAGACGTTCATGGGCTATGACCCGGTCACCGATATCACCGTCATCGTGTTGTGCACACTGCGCGACGGGCCCGCGGGCGGGCGGCCCGCGAACGAGATCGCCTACGCTTTCGCGCGCACGCTGATCGGCGGCTGATCCGCAGCGGTGGCCGCACGACGCGGCCGGTCACCAGGTGGGCGTCCGGCGAAGCGTCGCATGATGGGCCGGTCCATACCGTGGTAGATGGCCGCCGCGGCGAGGATCGATACGACCAGTACGACTGTCGCCCACAACGCCCAGCCGCCGATCGAGTACCGGTGCCCGCCGATGAACAGCCGGGTGACGATCACCATGACCGGGAACTGGATCATGTAGAACGCGTACGAGATGTCACCGAGCCAGACCAGCGGCCGTCTGGCATTGAGGCCGGAGATTCCCGCCAGGTCCCGGGCGGCCAAGGTGGCTATCACCGCCGTCATCGGCGCCACCAGCAGTGCGGACATCTTGTAGTTCACCGGGACGAACCAGGTGGCGCCGTAGGCGAGGACCAGCGCTGTCAACGGTGTGGTCAGCCGCGTATTGCGCCAGAGACCTTCGGCGACGAGACGGGCGGCGATGACTCCGAGGTAGAACTCCGGCAGTCGTGATGCCGGGAAAGGGTAACTGAGCCAATATGACGTCGGGATCGGAATATCGGGCTGCGCGAACCATTGTGGTGAGGCGTGAATTTCGAACTCGGGCGAGACATCGCCGCGCAGCAGCCTCGGCGCGAAGGTGTTGGCGATGCCCTTGGGGCCGTCAGCCCACAGGTAGAAACCGGTGTGCAACGCCAGGATCGCGACCAGCAGCGCCGCCACCGCCCACCACAGCCCGCGTCGCGGAATACGCGCGACCATCGGGTAGGCCAGGGGAAAGCTGAAGTAGAACAGCAACTCCGCGCACAGCGACCAGGACGGGACGTTGAGCCCGCCCACGGTGGTCCACTTCGGCACCCAGGTGTGCACGAGCAGGACATTCGGCGCCCACACCACCGCACGGCCGAGCGGGACGCCTGCCGCGACCACGAACACCAGCGCGGCGACCAGATGGGTCGGGTAGATCTTCAGAATTCGGCGGCGATAGAACAACCGCACCGGCATACCTTCGCGAAACGACCAGTAGATGACGAAGCCGGAGAGCGCGAAGAAGAAGGTCACCCCCGCAGCGCCCTGCTGCATCGGAGCAAAAGTGTGAATGGTGCGGAACAGCTCCGACTTCTGAAACGGATAGGCCGGGATGAAGACCAACGCGTGCAGGACGAAGACGGCGAAAGCCGCCCACCACCTCGCGCCGGTGAGCGCGGGCAGCTCAACGGCCGGACGATAGTCGGACGGCATGGGCGGGCCGTGCGTCGCGCTCAGAGCCCGAACCGCTGGCGCACCTGCACGGCGACGGCGCCGTTGCCCTGCGCGTTGGGGTGCACCGGGGCGCCGTCGAACGGCGAGTCCGCGCCTGCGAGCCCGCTGATCCACGGCTCCTCCGAGCAACTGGCGTGCCCCGCGGTGATCGCACGCACGTCGACGAACTCGATGCCGAGCAGCTGCGCGGCGGCACGTTGCGCGTCCTGCAGGCGATCGAGATAAGCGATGTAGCCTTCCGCGCGCGGCTGGACGACCCGACCGACCACGGCGAGATCCATGCATGCCGCGGGCTGCCCCGGTGGGAAGATCTCCGGGTATCCGACGAGCGCCACCCGCGCGTTCGGGGCGTAGTAACGCACGAACGTGACGACCTCGCGTACGCGGTCCGCGTAGGTCGCGCCGGTCACCGCGTGGTAGTCGGGCAGCCGGTTCTGCTCAGCCGCGTCGAGCCCGCACCCCTCGACGATGTCGAGGAGACAGTCGGTCGAGGGAAACGCGGTCCCGCTCGACGCACCCCAGATGTCGTTCAGGCCCGCTTGGATCAGGACGGCACGTGTATCGGACCCGAACGCGCCCTGCGCGTGGGCCTTTCGCGTCTGATGCACGAGCGTCCAGCCGTTCCCGGTGTCGATCGTGCCGCCGTTGCAGGACACGTCTACGAATCCGGCGGTGCCGGAGAGTCTTGTCGATATGGCGAGTTTGTTCGGCCAAGAGTTCGGTGACCGAGCGCACCCGTCGTCGGCATGGCCGAGGACGGGCGCGGTGGCGGTGAACGAGTCGCCGAGGACGACCAGCGTCGCGGCGCCGGCCGGATCGGCCGTGGCGGTCGTGCCGGAGGGCAGGGCGAGCAACGAGATCGCTACGAGCGCCGCGGTAGCCGTCGATCTACCTCGGACGGATCTCATCGCACACCCAATCTTTCGACGGCACAGGAGGTTCCAGTATCGCGTCGGGCCGCCGCGCGCCGCTGTCGGTCGAACGGCCGACTGCCGTGGGTACCGTGCCGGCACTAGCGTTGCCTCGTGCCTGCTCTCCGATCCGAATCCCGTCGGTTGCCGCTCGCGTTGGGCATCGTCGCGCTCGCGATCGGCGGATGCGCGCAGCCGTCGGAGTCGGAGCCCGCCGCACCGGCAGCGTCGACGTCGGCCACGAGTCCGACTTCCGCCGCGGCGCCCGCGCCGGTGTCGCCGATCGCTTCGGAGCCGATCGCTTCGGCGCCTCCGGAGGCTTCTGTTCCGGAGGCGGCTCTGCCGGAACCGGACGTGCCGGAACCCTTGGCCGAGCCCCCTGTCGGCGTACGCGTCCCGCAGCCCGCCGCGCCGCAGCCCAGACCCGCGCCGCAGCAGCCCGCGGAGCCGCCCTCCCTTCCAGACCCCGGTTTCGAGCCGCGTTCCGGGTACTGACCTCCGCGCTGACACATGCCGGAAGAATGGTGGCGAGCGTGCGCGATTCGATTCGGCGGCGCACGCGCGGAGCACGCCATTGCCGAGGAATGCGAAGACTCGGCAAGATATTGCTCGATATCCGTCGAGCTCGGCAAAATTTCACTCTTTCGGGCATGCTTCGCCAAAGTTGCTCAGCGGCAACATGTTCGGAAGTATAATCGGTGGTGCGGGCGTGCATATCCGCACCACCGCCGGGGTGATGAGGTCTATTACTGTGCTCGTGAGCGCCTACAGAAATGCACCGCTGCGGCATCGAATATTGAAGGGCTACGTTATCGTCGCGGACGATATCGATGAAATGCATCGAAAGTTGCGACGATCGTCTCCCGCGTCGTCCGGCGGGGAGTACCCACGAGTGTGTTTCGATGCGAAGCGGCCGGGTTGTCTGTGGATCGACACGGGGCCGGTCTGGGTCAGTGATCCCACGCAGCGCGCCGAGGTCGTCGGCGCCCTGGCGGAGGCGGTCTCCGCTGTCGCGGAAGGAGCGCGGAAGGCCGGTGGGTCGCTGATGCCGTCGGGCATCTCCTGGGGCGTACCGCCGCATCGCCGAGTGTGCGCGGACAGGCATTCCATCGAGATCGCCGACGATCTGCAACGCGAAATTCTCAGCAACCTCATCCGGCGCTACGTTCCCGAACTCATCGCGCTCAGCGGGCGTGCGCTGTTCGTCGGAGGTCGTGTCGCCGGACGTGGCTCGCTTCGCCTGGCGGAATCGAAGGACCAGGTCTCGACGAGATATATCGCATCCGCTTCCGCTCGGCATTTGCGGCGGGTCGAGCAGGCGCTGCGCCGTGATGACCGCGTCTCGGGATTCGCTGTGATGGACGTGAATCCGGTGGGTGACGGTGAGTTGGGAATCCCGAATGTCAGCGTCCGATGCCTCGATGCTCAGGTCTTTCCGAGTTCAGCTGTCGCGCAGGCGGTATTGCTGCAAGCACTCGCGGTACGCGCGCGGATGATGCAGCGGGACGGACGGCGTATGCCCGCCGTCCCGCAGCGCATGCTGGACCGGAACCGATCGAACGCCATCGCGAGGGGGATGAGCGGGGAATTCGAGCACGAGGTGGACGAGCAGCGCAAGTCACGCGAGCAGGCGACCGTTCGCCGCTCGGCGGCCGTTTCAGTGTCCGATCTGCTGGACGACCTGGATGCCGAACTGCGCGCGATGCAGATCGAGCCGCGCGAGATCCTGCCTTTGCTCTCCGCACCGGAACTCGCGAAACTGCACCCGGAGTACGCGCAGACCGAGAACGACTTGCTGGCTGTCTGGAGCCGCCGTCGCCGAATCGGAAGCGATGAGATCGCGGCATTGCTGAGAGACCGCGCGGCGTTGGTCGACGACCAGCTGACCAAGCACAACAGGCAGGTTGCTCCGGGCAGCCTGGGCACCTTGGAGGCGGCATGGCGCACCAGACTTACCGCCCGGCCCCCACGACGCTCGGCGCCGAACGGACGTAAAGGGCCCGCCAGGCCCGCTCGTCCGCGTCGGTCGGACGACGAGATCATCCGCGAGTTGGACGAGTTGACCGAGCAGCGCGACATGGATGAACTGCTGCGGGCTCTGCTGTCCGGTCGGCCGCCGCGAAATCTGGCTCCCGCGCTGTCGCGGCTCGGTCGTGGCAAGGAGGTTCGCCGGGTGCTTCGGCAACCGAACGCCTCCGTGCTCGAACTGGGCGGGCGCGAAGAACTCGGCGACGGCATACCGGACGAGCTGAGCGGTCGGTTGTCGCGGCACGGCCGCGTCTGCGTGCGGCTCGACGTGGCCGAGGCCGAACGGAAAGCCGCCGTGGACGCGATGCTGGGTCTGGCCCGCAGACTGCCGAAGGGAGTGTGCGCCGGATTGATCACGAACCAGGTCTACGTGCGCAAGACCGATCGCCGCGTCAGCATCGAGATGATCGTCTTGAACTCCACCGCAGCGGAGCGGTCGTGAATCGGCCGGTCAACGTCGTGCTGGACATCCGCCAGACCAGCGATCCGCCTACCGACGCGGCCGAATTGCGCGAGTTGTGGACGCGGGTCGAAAAGTATCTGGCCGGCACCAGTCTGCGCGCCACGGAGAAGGTCGTCGTCCCGCTTCGGGACGATCAGACCTGCGTGCTGTGGATACAGGATCGACTGCGCGCTCCCGACCGGGTCGACGACACCACGGTCTTCTCCATACGAGGTGTCCTGGAGCCCGCGACGGTTCGGCACAGGTGCACGACCTGCTCGGCCGCCGGCGTGGTCACCTACGGACCCTTCCTGTGCAGCGGCTGTGACCAGGGCGATCAGCCGGGCCGGGTGTGCGACGAGCATGCCGTCGTGATCGAAGGTCGCATGACCGCGACCTGCGCGCGCCACCGGCCCGCCTGCTCGTGCGGAGCGGCGGCCACGTTCTGGTGCAACGGGGAACTGTGTCGCGGACGCAACGCGTTCTGTGACCGGCATCGGGTGGGGCACCCCGGCGGCGTGGACATGTCGTATTGCCGGGATTGCTTCCGGCAGAAATTTCCGGATTGCGCGGCGCAAGGATGCAATTCGACCGGAAGCATCGCCTGTGAGTTCGTCGTCGACGGCAGACGCGCGACTTGCGGAAACGCGGCATGCGCCAGGCACGCGTATCGCTGGCAGATATTCGGGCCGCACAAGCGGGGGCTCGGGCTGTGCCCGGAGCACGCGCTGCGGTTGAAGTCGCTGGAAGACCGTCAGATCGTCTTCCAGATCGTGGCGGGAACCGCGAATCGGCGGCGGGGCCCGCGCACCGATAACCGGCGCACATACCTGCGGCTACCGCGGTTGACGATCGTCCGGCATATCTTCATCAATTCTCGTTCCCGCAAACTGGAAATCCATTCCATCGATCGAATGTTCGGCGAACTCCAGCACGACAACCGCACCGACGGCGTCATGCGGCGTCTGTTGCAGGAGCACGAGAAGATACGCAAAGAGGATCTGGCCGCTGCCGAGCGAGATGGGGCACGCGGTCGCGAGCTGTTCGACAAGCTCACCGCATGGTTGCGGGCACGTGGCCGCGCCGAGGTGGCGAACCACATCAGTTTCGCGGACTACCGGCCGCGGTCCAACTTGCTGTTCGTCAATGTCGAGCCGGAATACCTGGGGCGGTTCATCGGTCGCGGCGGCGCGGAGAAGCGAGCGGTGTCGAACGACCTGGGTGTCAGGGTCGAAGTGGAGCGGAAATGACATCGACCGTGTGGGACAGTCGGCGGCACACATTGCGGGTCGCCCGGGGAGACGGCCTCGTCACCGGCAACATCGTCGCCGTCGGCGCCGGGGATCGGGACGACGTGGGCGGCCGGGGAGAAAACGCTCGGGTGGGCGTGCTCGAGGTGGGCGCCGACGCGTCCCGGCAGGCTGCGGTGCGGATCGTCGCCTCGGCTTCCGTCGACGAGGGTTGCGTCGTCGTCAGCACGGAATTGGTCGACGAGCTGCGGCTGGAAGTGCTCGACGAGCACGGATGGCGCCTGAGCGCGACGGCCTGCGAGCCCGCCGCTCGGATAGTCCTCGAACCGCTCACCGAGAACCGTCTCGACGACGTCAGCAGGCAGTTGCGCAATGCGAAGGACATCGTCGGCCAGCAGATCCATCTCGGCAGCGGTGACGCGTGGGTCTTCGCCGACGGCGAGTCGTTCCGGGTGCGGCAGGTCTTCGACCGCTCCGGGCGGGAGCGAACGGACCTCTGCTATATCGACCCCGAGACCGAACTGGACGTATTCCTCGCCGGCAATCGCAACGGGGTCGACATCGTGATCCTCGCCGATTGCAGTGGTTCGATGAGCTGGGACGATATCGAGGACCACGCCGACGTCGTCCGGCTCGGGCTGCGCAGGAGATCCAACTACATCTCGCGGATGGATGCCCTGAAACGTTCGCTCATGGACATGGTCGAGATCCGTCGGCACGTGACCGGGCGGGTGGCCCGCATCGCCTTGGTGAAATTCACCACTACGTCGATGTGCGTCTTCCCGAGATCGGGCTCCATGGCCGAGATCCAGGGCCCCGACGACGAGCGGACGTTACGAGAATTCCAGGGCGCCATCGGTTTGCTGCGACCGGAGAACGCGGCGACCGACATCGGGCAGGCCTTGCACTTCGCGTCCGATCTGCTGCACCGCCACGGCGTGCCGGGCAACGACCGGTTGATCGTTCTGGTCAGCGACGGAGCCGATTGGAAGCAGCAGGGCGAGGAAACCGCCGGAGAGGCCGTGGTCGCGATCGCCGATCCGGTCTCGTTGATGGAGGAATTGCACGAGTTCCTCAACATCAACCTTCATGCCGTCGGAATCGGCGATCGCGACACGTTCATGCGCTGGTGGCAGACGAACCGGCCGGCCGGACACCAGGATCCGCACATCAGTGTGATTCCGAACCACACGCTGCTGCGGGAACTGGTGCAGGTGGGTGGTGGCGACCCGAGCCGCACCGGCGGGGTGGACGTACTCCACGGCTACTTCGCGGATCTGGGCACCGGTGTCGCGCATCATGTCGGCAAACCGTCCGACCCCGGCGGCGCCAGGCTGCAGTCGACGATCGACACACTCCATCCCGCGGGTCGCCGGATCGACAGCGAAATGAGCGGAAAGCTCGCGAGCCTCTCGGAGGAATCGCTGGATCTGCGGACCCAGTTGAACGATCTCTCGCGCCGATGCGGTGAGAGCGATCTCTTCGGGCATGTGCACCACAACAAACTGCTGCACCTCGGGCGTCCGCTGCACGGTGCGCGTGATTTCACGTCCTGGATCATGGATTGCCATCACGCGTTCGGCGAGACGTTGGATCGGCGGCTCAAAGGCGAGCAACCCAAGGAACCGAAGGACCGGTACGGAATCGACGGCGTCTACGACAAGATCCGGGATTGGCGGATGGACGCGGTGCGGCGGTTCAGGAACGCCGACGGGCACGCGTTCGTCGAGGGACGGGACGCCGAATTGCTCGGCGCCGTCTGCCTCAAGTTGACGGGCCGGAAGGTCCTCGCGGACGACGACGCCGAGTCGTGGACGAGGTTGCAGGTCGGCTTGCTGGCAGGCGTCATCGAGGTGCTGCGCAACGTCAAGACCGTGCTGGAGAACGCCCCGCTGTCGGCGAGGGCGGAGCAGTATGCCGAGGTGTTCTCCGTCGAGGGCTATTAGTCCTGTGATCACCGGACGCAGGAGAAGCCGTGGCCGCTGACGTATTCGCGTGCCTGATATTCCGGGCGCGCTGGAAGGCCGAGCGAACGCCGTCGTCTCGTGGCTGGTCGCCGGGTCCCCTCCCGGTGCCGATCCCGGCCGTCGAAGCGGCGGCGGGTCGTGCAGGTGAATCGGTGGTTGCCGACCGCAGCGCTCGGACCGGGTACTTCTCCGCCCGCGTGCACGACGCGCTGTACAGCGCGCAGGACACCGGGGCCACCGGCCGTTGGCACAGACGGTCGAGCGGCGAGCCGCCGGAATGGACAGGTGCGGTAGTCCACGACTGGGAATTGCTGTTGGACGAAGAAGGCGGCTACGCCGTCGCGCACGTGCGGCTGCCTCAGCAGGCTGTCGAGGTGCTGTCCGAACTCACCAAGGTGCGCGGAGAGGGCCGCCGATGGCTGTCCGCGCTCGTCGACGACGTGACTTTCGAGCCGGTGCGACCGCGCGTCGTCACTCACTTCTGCTGGGCGGGTGATCGGATACCGGAGCCGATTCCCGATCCGGCGGCCCTGGCTTCGTGGTCCACGATGCAGCGATGGCAATGGTTTCTGGCCTCCGGTACGTCGGCGGCGGACGGGCTGCCCGACCCCGCCGATCCGCGGATCTTCGCAGGCACCGTTCACCTCTCGAGTGATTGGCGCGCGGCGATTCTGCGGGACGGCGTGACCTACACCGCGCTGACCTCCACCGAGGCCACCGATTTCCACGCCGTCGCGCGCGCCTACGTGCGGTCGATTCATCTGGACGCCGTTCTGCTCGGCTTACTGCAATTGAACGCCTTGCACCGCATCGCGGATCGGATCGCGGGCATCCGGGTCGACCGCACCGGCGCTGGGGCGGTCGAGTCGCTGGAGGCGGAGATCCTCGATATCCGCGCGCGGTTGTGGTGGAACAACGTTTCCGAGCGTGGAGTGCAGGTCGCGGAGGTGCTGCGCGCCTTCCAGAATCAGCACCGGATGGCCGATCTCTACGCCCAGGTCGTCGCCGACCTCGACGATATCTCCCGTTACCTGCAAGCGCGCCGTGCGCGGCTGGAGGACGAGGCGCTCGCCGACGCGCAGGCACGACAGCGCCGCGCCGAGGAGCGCCATCGCGTGTCCGAGGATCGCGATCGCCGCAATCAGACCACCATCGCGGTGATCTCGTTCGTGCTGTTGCCGTTCGCCGTCACCTTCAGCGGCGCTGCTGTGCTCGCCGATCCGAGTGTGTCCGCCTTCGCGTGGAGTATCGTCGCGGCCCTCGTGTTGTCACTTGCCCTCGCGGTCGCTTCCTTTCTGCGTGATCGGTGACCTGAGCGGCCGGATCCCTACGGGAATTGGCGGGCTCCGGGCAGCGGTTCGTACGGCTGTTCGCGTCGCGGTCGCGCGGGAACGAGTGAAGACAACCCGTGGCAGCGCTCACAAGGTGATTGGCTCTGCCGGTCCCGGGTATGCGACCCATGTCAGCCGACAAGGAATTGGGAGGTATGTGATGCCCGAGCATCGGAGCGGACCCCTGGAAGCTGTCGAAGGTGTCGTCGAGGACGCCAAGGGGAAGGCGAAGGAAGCCGCTGGCGTCGTCACCGGTGACGAGGACCTGAAGAAAGAGGGTCGCGCACAGCAGGACAAGGCCGAATCGCAGCGCGAGGCGGCGCAGAAGGAAGCCGAGGCCGAAAAGGCCCGTGCGGAAGCAGATCTCGACGAGGCCCGTCAGAGCGCGTACGAGAGCGGCAAGGACGCCTAGCTCCCGCGAGATTCGATGTGGCCGTTTGGCGGAACGGCCCGTCACCGGCCCGGCGGTGAACCACCGCCGGGCCGTTCTCAGCAATTACTCGGCGCGGGAACACCTTTGAAGCGCGCTTCCAGCCAACTGAGCGCGGACGGTACGCCGAGCACCGCGGCGGACAGATGGTCCGGGCTCGGGAATTTCTCGTATTGCACTCGCGCACCCGCGGCGCAATACCGCCGAACCGTAGCGTCGACCGACTCAACCGGGATGAGAGTGTCCTGCTCCGCCCGCCATTGGTAGCTCGGCGTGGCCGGGATGTCCTCGTAGAGTTCGAGGCTGTTCTCCTCGAGCACCTCGCGTGCGCGCTTGTCGTCGGCCAGTGAGTTCGAGGCCGCGACGTCCACGATGCCGCGGCCTGCGCCGACCAGCAGGATGTCGTTGGTGCAACTGTTGGCGATCCGATTGCGGACCGACAAGCCGAGCGAATTCAGTTGGTCGCTCACCGGCAGCCGCGTCGGGTACTCACGCTCCAGCCCGAGGGCGGCGGCGAAAGCGAGACCGAACACCGCGTGCGGCGCGTAGCCGAGGCCCTCGATCATCTTGACCAGATTCATGGGCACCCCGCCAGAGGCGACCCCGACGAGCGACAGTTCCGGCGCGTAGGTCGGCGCCAGCGCGGCCGCCCACGCGCTCGCCATGCCTCCGCCGGAATAGCCGAGCAGGCCGACCGGGCTGTCCGCCAATCCGAGTTCGGCGACCCGCCGTGCGGCGCGGATGCCGTCCAGCGTGATCATGCCGCCGAGTTTGGCGGCGCCGTAGGCACTGGTGGGTCCGAGGTGGTCGGGGAGAGCGACCGACCAGCCGCGCAGCAGGAGGGCATTGAGCGCGGGCGCTTCGCGGATCGACAGGTTGGGGTCGCTGGTGTAGAGCACGCGCGACACCGTGCACTGGGTGCCGAGTGCGTTGATGATGTGCTGATAGGACAGCAGTGGCCTGCCGGGGGTGGGATTCTGCGGCGTCAGCACGGTGGTGGTGGCCGCGATCGGCTCGCCCGCGGAGTTGGTGGAGCGGAATTTGATCATCGTGACCGTCGAGCCGGGAAACATCGGTAGCGCGGGCATCGGGCGGACGGCGAGGACGTCGCCAGGCCCGGCGTGGTCCAATCCCGCCGAAGCGGCGTAGAACGGATCCGGATCCGGTGCGGGGTAGATCGGTTGCGCCGCGGCCTGCGGTGTGATCACACAGAGGGCGGCCGCTGCGGTGGCAATGAATAATCGAAGCATGGTTTTCGTCGACTCCCCTTCATCACAACGTGCTGTTCAGTAACGCTGGTGTGCTGAAGCCGAATGCAGCCGGACACCGGTCGCTCGCGACCGATGCCCGGACCTGCACACTGTAGGGGACGATCGGGAAAAAGCCGAGGTCGCCGCGCCGCTCGTCGACGGGGGGCGCGCCGCGCGCCCGTCGGCTACCGTGACCCGGTGCTTTTGCTGGTCGTCGGCGTGGTCCTGCTCGGTGTGTTCGCGGTGCGATTCGGCAGGGACCGCAGGCGTCTGGGCCACGGCGTGTTCCTGCTCCTCGGGCTGGGGTTCGTCGGCGCGTGGGTGGTCGGCCGGATCATCGAGGGCGAGCGCACGGTGGTGCTCGCGCCGCTGGTGGTGCTGCTGTCACCGCTGCTGGTGCTGGCGCTGGCCGGGTTGTCGATCGCCAACGGCGCGCAGTTGGTGCGCCGTGAGGGTTGGCGTCTTCCGAATCTGTTGCCGCTCGGACTCGGTATCGCCCTGTTGACGCCGTACGTGGTGCTCGTCCTGGCACTGCTGACCGAAAACATTTGGCTGGTAGTGCTTCTGGCGTCGCTCACGATGACGATCAGCTACGTCGGATTTCTGTTCGCGGCGTTCCTGTTGTATTCCCTGTGCTACGGACTGTTGCCCTACCGTCCCGGGATGGACGCGATCGTCGTGCACGGCGCCGGGCTGGTCGACGGTGAGGTGCCGCCGCTGCTGGCCGCGCGCCTGGATCGGGCGATCGAGGTTTACCGTGACGAAGCCGGTGCTGGGCGCGCCCCACTGTTGATCGCCAGTGGCGGTAGGGGAGACGACGAGGAGGTCTCCGAGGCCTCGGCCATGGGTGATTACTTGATCGACCGGGGCGTGCCGGAAGACCGCGTCGTGCTGGAAGACCGGTCGGGAACGACCGAGGAGAATCTGCTCTTCACCAAACGGCTGCTCGGCGAGCGCGGTCCCACTACGCGCATGGTGCTGGTGACGAGCAACTTTCACATGTTGCGCACGGCGATCCTGGCCCGCCGCCTCGACCTCGACGCCGAGGTGACGGGCGCCAAGACCGCCTTCTACTACTTGCCGAGCGCCTTCCTGCGCGAGTTCGCCGCGCTGCTGGTGGCCTACAAGTGGAGCAACGCGATCGTGGCCGTGGCGCTGGTGTCGCTTCCGCCGCTCGCTCTGCTGGCCACCCGCGGGTGACTCAGAAGCTCTTGTGCGGAACGCCTACGGTGAGACCGCCGTCCACCACGAACTCGGCGCCGGTCGAGTACGACGATTCGTCGCTGGCCAGGAACGTCACCAGCGCGGAGACCTCGGACGGGTCGGCGCCGCGGCCGAGCGGGATCTGGAGGAAGTCCTCCGGGATGTTCTCGGTCATCGGTGTACGGATCAAGCCGGGGTGCACGGAATTCACTCGGATCTTGTACTGCGCCAGCTCGAGCGCGGTGGATTTGGTGAGCCCGCGCACGGCGAACTTGGTGGCCGTGTAGCCGTGCAGGCCCGGGCTGCCGCGCATGCCTTCGACGGAGGAGATGTTGATGATCGAGCCGCCGCCTGCATCGATCATCGCGGGCGTAGCGGCCTGCATCCCGAGGAATGTGCCGGTGAGGTTGATGTCGATGATCCGTTGCCACTCGGCCAATTCGAACGCGACGAGCAGGTTGCCGTTCACGATGCCCGCGTTGTTCACCAGGACACTCAGTGACCCGAAGCGCTCCACCGCCGCGCCGACGGCTTGGCGCCAGTCTTCCGGCTCGCGCACGTCGAGGTGGACGTAGGCGGCGTTGTCGCCGAGTTCCGCGGCGACCGCGGCGCCTTCGTCGTCGAGCACGTCGCCCAACACCACGCGCGCGTCCGCGGCGACCAGGGCCTTGGCGTGCGCCGCGCCCATGCCACGCGCTCCGCCGCTGATCAACGCCACCTTGCCGGTCAACCGCCCCATCCGGGGTACCTCCGTCTCTCGATCTGCCTGTAACACGTTACAGAAAATGCGCCTGGTGTCGACACGTCTCGCGACAGTAGCCCAGGCGGTCGCCGGTGACGGCGTGATCGACCGCGCGTCCCGGTGAGCGGGCCGTCGATGCCATTCCTGTGCGCCGCAGATATGGAACGTGTTCTAGAATTGCGGAGGTGTGACCACTCGGGAGGTGCGCTATGACGAACCCCGGCCGAAGCGTGACGCGGTTCGGCGGACGTTTGCGGGTGCCGGATATCGCCGAGGTGCCCGGTGGCCGCCTGGTCGAGCTGGCGGGTCGAGGCCGGACCTACGTGGTCGACATCCCGGGGCCCGAGCACGCGCCCGCGCTGGTGCTGCTGCACGCCACCGCCTGCACCGCGTACCTCACCTGGTTCCCGTCGCTGGCGGAGCTGGCCCGGCGGTACCGGGTCATCCTGTTCGACCAACGGTGGCACGGGCGCGGCATCCGCTCCGAGCGGTTCACCCTGGAGGACTGCGCCGACGACGTGGCGGCCGTGCTCGACGCGTTGGAGATCGACCGAGCCATCTGCGCAGGGTTTTCGCTGGGCGGAATCGTCAGCCTGCTGGCGGGACGTCGCCATCCGGACCGAGTGAGCGGGCTGGTGCTGTGCGCGACGCCCTATCGGTTCCGCGAGAAATGGCGCGAGCACGCTTTTCACCGGACGTTCGGCGCTGTCGCCGCCGCTGTGGAGCAATACTCCTACCGTCGTGCCGAGAAGCTCGCGGGCCGTCTGCCCGAGCTTCCCGAGATCACGTGGGCGCCGGGACGGTTGGATCGCTGGGCGCTCGGCGAGTTCCGCAGCACCAGCGGGTGGGCGCTCACCCAGGTGCTCGCCGCGGTGGGGCGCTTCGACGCGACCGCGTGGTTGCCGGAGCTGACGATGCCGACGGCGGTGGTGATCACGACCCGAGATCGCGCGATTCCCGTCTATCGGCAGATGGAGTTGGCGACGATGATTCCAGGGTCGAGCAAGCATCTGGTCGCGGCCGGGCACGCGTCCTGTGTGTTGGAAGCCGATCGTTTCGTACCGGTGCTGCTCGAAGCCTGTGCGGCCGTCGCCGCGAAGATGTGACTCGGCGGGTCCCGTCCGGCGGCGGTGGCGGACCGGGACCCGGCGCTCAGCCCGACGTGCGTGCCGCGGCGAGCAATTCGGCGACCACGCCGGGAACGGCGTCGGCCAGCGCGGCGATGTCGGGCACCAGTTCCTTGCAGGCGATGAATCCGAAATTCAGCTTGTCGTTGTTCGACAGCACGGTCACCGTCAGGCCCGCGCCGTGGAACACCGGTCCGAACGGGTACATCCCGTCGACCCGGATGCCGAGGAAGTACAGCGGCATCGGCGGACCGGGCACGTTGGACACCACCAAGTTGTGCACCACCGGGTGCTTCTCCGCCAGCTTGAGCGAGGAGTACATCCGTGCGGCGAGCCGGAAGGTGTTCGGCGGGGCGTATTTCGACCAGTCCTGCAGGAAGTCGGCACCCATCACCTCGTGCTCTTCCTTGGCTCCCCGGTTGGCCTCGGCCACCTCGCGCAGGCGTTCCACCGGGTCGGCGATGTCGGTGCCCAGCCGCGCGAACAGCGTGGACACCTTGTTGATCCCGGCCTTGTGCCGGGTCGACTCGTGCACGGACACGGGTACGGACGCGATGAGCGAGCGGTCCGGCAGCTCGTCGCGCCCGGCCAGATAGGCGCGCAGCGCACCGGCGACGACGGTCAGCACCACGTCGTTCACCTTGACGCCGAACGCGGAGCGGATCTCCTTGACGGCGTCGAGTTCGGCCTCGGTGAACGCGACGGCGCGGTGCGGGGTGATGGCGAGATTGAACGGCGTGCGGGGAGCGGAGAACGGGATGGCCATGCCCGTCTTGTTCTGGCGACGGCGCTGCGCGAAACCGGCGACTACGCCGACCGTTTTCGGCAGCATCCCGACGATGCCCGCTCGGGTCGGGAACTTCACCACCGCCTCGGCCAGTAATTGCCAGTCATTCGGTTTCGGCTCGGGGCGCCACTCCTGGTCGGGTACCTCCTTGGCGGCACCCGGCTCCAGATCGCACAGGTGCATCATCAGGTCGGCGCCGGTGATGCCGTCCACGGCGGCGTGGTGGTATTTGCACACCACCGCGACCTTCCCGTCGTCGAGACCCTCCACCACGGACATCTCCCACAACGGGCGGTCGCGATCCATGGGGCGGCTGGCGATGTCCCCGACGAGTTCGGCCAGTTCGCGGCGTCCGGCCGGCGCCGCGATCGCGATGCGGCGGACGTGGTAGTCGAGGTCGAAATTCTCGTCCTCCACCCACACGGGATGGTCGAGGTTCAACGGCACCTCGTACACGCGGCGGCGCATCTGCGGAATCAGGGGAAGTCGCCGAGCCAGTTCGGCTTTGAAGCCGTCGAACGAGTAGCCGCCCGACGACGGGTCGAGGATCAGCAGCGCGCAGACGTGCAGATGCTGGGTCCCGGTTTCCAAGTAGAGAAAGCTGGCATCCAATCCGGTCAATCGTTCCATAGCAAAAGACTACTAGAACACGTTCTAATTTTGGGCCGGAAACGGCAGGTGTGACGACTGTCGCGGGTGGTGTCACCGTACAGCGGTGCGTGACGCTTTTGTGTGTTACCGAAAGTTCCACGTATGTGTATGATCCTTGCTACGGATATGTAGGAATCGCGCGGCGACGCGGGCGCGTGAGGATCGAGGAGTATCGATGAAGCTACTTCGCAGGGCCGGGCGGCGGCCCGACACCGACCCGGGCGCCGTGGCGCTGCACGCCCGCAACGTGCGCTTCGACTGGTCGGACACGCCGCTGCGCTGGATGCCCGCCGAGCCCATCGCCTCGCATCTGATCAACTCGCTGAATCTCCTGCTGCCCGAAGGGGAGCGCATGTTCTGCGCCGCCTACGCCGAGGCGCTGCCGTACGTGCGGGACGAGCGGCTGCGGGAGGCGATGCTCGGGTTCATCGGTCAGGAATCGATGCACGCCGAGACGCACGACAAGGTGTTGCACGAGGTGCTCGCCGCGCACGGCATCGATCCCGAGCCCTATCTGCGGCACGCCGAGTATCTGTTCCGCCGCACGCTCGGGCCGAGAGATGTCGAAGGCGTCGCCGAACGGCAGGTGATGGTGGAGCGGCTGGCCTTCATCGCGTGCCTGGAGCATTTCTTCGCCTACCTCGGCGACTGGGTGCTCAACGCGGATCTGGAGCGGTTCGGCGCCGACCCGCGCATGGCCGACCTGTTCCGCTGGCACGGGGCGGAGGAGGTCGAGCACCGGCACGTCGCGCACGACGTGGCCGTGTACTTCGGGGCCGGATACGTGCGGCGCGCGGCCCTCATGCTGCTGGTGTTCCCCATCTTCCTGACGTTGGTGGTGCGCGGCACCAAGTTCCTCGTCCACCAGGACCGCGACCTGCCCGATTACGGCTATCCGGGGCTGCTGATGCGGGCCTTCGGTGCGATGTGGCGCGGCGCGTTGCCCGGCGTCCCCTCGCTGCTGTGGAGTGCGTTGAGCACGTTCAGGCCCGGCTACAACCCGGAGACGGTCGGCTCCACCGCTCAGGCGGTGGCCTATCTGGCAAAGTCCCCGGCGGCGCGGGCGATCGCCTCGTGAGGTCGCCGGTTCCCGATCAATTGCCCGCAGACCTGTTCGGCAGACGCGAGCGCGACCGCACCGTGCGGGTGCTCGACGCGGTGGCCTCGGCTCGACTGCGCTGGACCGCTCTGATCAATCGGCGCGATCCGCGGCCGAAGACGGACGATCGGCGGCTCGCGCTGGTGGTCACCGAGCGGCGGATCGAGGCGCACGACCAAGACGTGGTGAGCCTGCGGCTGGCCGCCCCCGACGGGCGCGCGTTGCCGCCCTGGCGTCCCGGCGCGCATCTCGACCTCGAGCTGCCTTCCGGCCGTTTGCGGCAGTACTCGCTGTGCGGCGACCCCGCGGACGTCCGCGCCTACCGGGTGGCGGTGCGCCGGATCCCCGAAGGCGGCGGTGGATCTGTCGAGGTGCACGACTGTCTTCCGGTGGGTTCGGCGATCGTGGTGCGCGGTCCGCGCAACGCCTTCCCGTTCGCCGTGCCCGGTCACGGATCTCCCGCCGCGCGTTTGCATTTCGTGGCGGGCGGCATCGGCGTCACGCCGATCCTGCCCATGGTCAGGTTGGCGCATCGGCTGGGTATCGAGTGGTCGATGGTGTACACGGGGCGCAGCCGGGATACCTTGCCCTTCCTCGACGAGTTGGCGGGATTCGGCGACCGCGTCGTGGTCCGCACCGACGACGAACACGGTCTCCCCGATGCGGGCGCCCTGCTGCCCGGCGTCGGACCCGACACCGCCGTCTATTGCTGCGGTCCGGTGCCGATGATCACCGTCGTTGCCGATGCGGTGCGGGAAATCCCCCAGGTGGAACTGCATTTCGAGCGGTTCTCGCCACCGCCGATCGTGAACGGTAAGCCGTTCGAGATCGAATTCGCTTCCACGGGGGAGGTCGTCGATGTCGCCGCGGACCGCACCGCGCTCGACGCCATCCTCGCTTCCCGGCCCGACCGCCCGTACTCGTGCAGACAAGGATTCTGCCGCACCTGCAAGGTCCGGGTACTGGCCGGCGAACCCGACCATCGCGACAGCGTGCTCACCGACGCCGAGCACGAGGCGGGCGTGATGCTCGTCTGCGTCTCGCGCGCCGACGGTGGCCGCCTCGTGCTCGATCTGTGATCCGACCCGCCATTCGGCTGAGGAGAAACCTGATGACCACCACCGAAATCGCCGAAATCCCCGCAGTGGGACGCAGCGTGCGCAGCGGCGAATTCGACCTCGCCGTCTACGAATACGGTGACCCGGCCGCGGAAACCATTGTGCTGGTGCACGGTTGGCCGGACACCCATCACCTGTGGGACGCCGTTGTTCCGCGCCTGGCTCGACGCTTCCACGTCGTCGCCTACGACACCCGCGGGCACGGACGCTCCACCCGCACCCGGCGCACCGCCGACTTCCGGCTCGACCGCCTGGCCGCGGACTTCTACGCGGTCGCCGACGCGGTCAGCCCCGATCGGCCCGTACATGTGCTCGCCCACGACTGGGGTTCGGTGCAGGTATGGGAAGCGGTGTGCGAGCCCGGCGCGGCGGCCCGGATCGCGTCCTTCACCTCGGTCTCGGGACCGAACCTGGACCACGTCGGCAAATGGATCCGCGACCGGCTGACGCGTCCGACACCGCGCAACGTGTGGCAGCCGTTCACCCAACTGCTGTCCTCGGCATACACCTTCTTCTTCATGACCCCCGGGCTGCCGCGCGCCACCTTCGGACTGGTAGGGACCGAACGCCTCTGGCGGCGGGTCGTCGCGCTGATGAACGAGACCGAGCCGTCGAACGTGCGTCTCGGCCCCACCTTTCGCGCCGACATCGTCGACGGCCTGCTGATCTACCGCGCGAACATCGTGCAGCGCATGCTCGCCCCACGCGAGCGGCGCACCGAAGTGCCGG
Organism: Nocardia sp. NPDC004168; assembly: GCF_040610355.1. Classification (NCBI taxonomy): domain Bacteria; kingdom Bacillati; phylum Actinomycetota; class Actinomycetes; order Mycobacteriales; family Nocardiaceae; genus Nocardia; species Nocardia sp. NPDC004168. The sequence continues at coordinate 271,751 of NZ_JBEXME010000003.1, forward strand.
TGCAGCTGATCGTCGCCGGACGCGACGTCGCCGTGCGACCCGCCGGATTCGACGACGAACACAAGTGGACCGAGCGGCTGTGGCGGCGGGACGTCCCCGCCGGGCACTGGATGCCGTTCTCTCATCCGGAGTTGCTGGCCACCGCGACCACCGAACTGATCGACACCCTCGGCGGCTCGGCGGCGCCCCGGACTCTGCGCCGCGCCGAGGTGGGGCGGTCCGCGCGGCCGTTCGATGATCGACTTGTGGTCATCACCGGCGGTGGCAGCGGCATCGGGCGCGCGACCGCGCTCGCCTTGGCCCGTCGCGGCGCGGAGATCGTCGTCTCCGACATCGATCCGGCGGCGGCGAAGGAGACCGCCGAGCTGATCGCCGCCGAACACGGTGCGGCGCACGTCTATCCGCTCGACGTCGCCGATGAAGGCGCGATGCGCGCGCACGCCGAGGCGGTGCTGGCGACCCACGGCGTCCCGGACATCCTGATCAACAACGCGGGGATCGGTCAGGCCGGTGGATTCTTCGAGACGTCGGCGGAGGAATTCGACCGGGTGCTGCGGATCAACCTAGGCGGGGTGGTGAACGGCTGCCGCGCGTTCGGTCCGGCTATGGCCGAGCGCGGTCTCGGTGGACACATCGTGAACCTGTCGAGCATGGCGGCCTACAGTCCGCAGCAGGGGTTCAGCGCCTACGCCACCAGCAAGTCGGCGGTGTTCATGTTCTCCGACTGCTTGCGAGCGGAAGTCGCCGGTCGCGGCATCTCGGTGCACACCATCTGCCCCGGCATCGTGCACACCGACATCGTGCGGCGCACTCGGTTCTCCGGCGTCAGCGCGGAGGAGGAGAAGCGCAAGCAGGAGCGTTACGACAACCTGTACCGGATGCGGCGCTACGGGCCGGAGAAGGTGGCCGAGCGGATCGTGCGCGCGGTGCAGCGGGATCGCGGCATCGTGCCGGTGACGCCGGAAGCCCACTTGCAGTACCACTTCGGCCGGTTCGCGCCCGGCGTCGTCCGATTCCTGGCGGCGCGGGTGAAGCTGACCTGAGATCAGGAGGCGAGAGTGCGGGCCAGCTCCGCCTCGACGGCCACGACCCGATCGGCGTCGATGCCCCACGGGTGCTCGACACCGACCCGCCGGTCCAGATCCCACAGCACGCATTCCTCGCCGGGAGCCGCCACGAACGACCACGCGACCACGGTGCGGCCGAGCTGTTCGTCCATGGATCCGTGCGCGGGGTTCGCCGGCCCGGCGCCTTCCGGGAAGTGGTGCAGGAAGCGGCCGTAGGCCCTCGCGCAGAAATCGGCGTAGCGCGTGGTGCACAGGATGAATCCGTGCCATGCCTCGTCGACCGCGTGTGACGGCATGCCGATCACCTGGTTGTCACGCATGGCCGCGCCGCAGCACAGCAGCCACTGGCGCAATCCCTTGTCCACCAATTCCCGTGGCTGCCAAGGGCAGGTCTTGTAGACTGCCTCGGGCAGTTCCAGCGCGTCGACGGCGGCGCGTACGGTCGCCAGGTCGACCTCGCGCACCGGGTTTCGACGGAACCTGAAGTTCACCACAGTTCACTGTACGTGCGCGCCGATGTGCCGCTACCGTTCTGACATGAGCGCACTCATCTTTCTGATCATCCTGTTGATGGTGCTGCTCCTCGTGGCGGCTCCGATCATCGCCGTAGTCGCCATCATCCGTTCGCAGCGCAACCGCTATCAGCCGCCGCCGTACGGTGCGTGGCGCGGTGGGAACCGAAGCGGCGGATATTACGAGGGGGGTTCCACAGATCCGTTCTGGGCGGCCGGCGGAGCCGGTCTGATCGGCGGATCCGACCAGCCGAGCGGCTGTGGCGGCGGGCATCAGCACCACCACGGCCATCATCACCACGGCAGCAGTTGCGGCGGGGGAAGCGGTTGCGGCGGCGGGAGTAGTTCCAGCTGCGGCGGCGGCAGTAGTTCCAGTTGCGGTGGTGGCAGCAGTTCCAGCTGTGGTGGTGGCAGCAGCTCCAGCTGCGGCGGCGGTTCCTGACGCACGATTTGACCTCAACACGACTTCAGGTTCCATGCTGATCTTCGTCCGAAGACGGCAAGGAACGACGAAGGGTGTGTGACATGCGGGCTGTGCAAGCCGGTGAGTTCGGTGGACCGGAAGTGCTCGTGGTTCGGGAGCTGCCGGATCCGGTGGCGGGACCAGGGGAGGTGGTCGTCGACGTGGCCGCCGCGGATGTGATGTTCCTGGACACCAGGCTGCGGAGCGGTTGGGGAACCGACTTCTTCGCGATCGAGTTGCCCTATGTGCCCGGCGGCGCGGTCGCCGGGGTGGTGGCGTCGGTCGGTTCCGGCGTCGATTCGTCCTGGATCGGCAAGCGGGTGTCGACGCCCACCGCGGCCAGCGGCATCGGCGGCGGCCTGCCGATCGGCGGATATGCCGAGAAAGCGCTGGCCAAGGCGGATACGCTGACTGCCTTGCCGGAGGGGCTGACCGCGACGCAGGCCGTCGCGCTGGCCCACGACGGTCGAACCGCGCTCGCGGTGTTCGACCATGCCGCCGTCCAGCCTGGGCAATGGGTCCTGATCACCGCCGCGGCCGGTGGGCTCGGTGTGCTGCTGATCCAGCTCGCCCGTGCGGCGGGCGCGCACGTCCTCGCCGCCGCACGTGGCGCCGCCAAGCTGGAACTCGCCGAGCGGCTCGGCGCGACCGCGGTGGTCGACTACTCCGCGCCCGACTGGGCGGCGAAGGCGCGCGCCGCGACCGGGGGAGCGGGCGCGCACGTGGTGTTCGACGGCGCGGGCGGCGCGCTCGGCGAGGCGGCGCTCACGGTTGCCGCTGATGGCGGGCGTTTTTTCGGATACGGAGCCGCCGCAGGCCAATTCGCCGTACTGAACCAGGAAACCGCCGCGGCGCGCGGCATCAGCGTCTACGGGCTGTTCGACATCACCGGCGCGGACATCGATTGGCAGGCGATCGCCCGGCGCGCTCAGGAGGAGGTCGTCGCGGGCCGCCTCGAGGTCGTCATCGGTCAGACCTTCCCGCTCGACCAGGCCGACCGGGCGCATGCCGCCATCGAGTCGAGGGCGGCGCTCGGGCGCACTTTGTTAACAGTGTGAACAAACCGGCGAACTGGACAATCGACGTAGTGCGCTGCCCCGGCGACGGCGCTAGGGTGCCGGGGTGGAAACTGTGCTCGTCGTCGCAATCGTCATCGTGGTCCTCGGCTTCGTGGTAGCTGTCGTCCAGTTCGCCAGCAGGCCGCCGAAGGAAGCCGAGCCATGGGACGACCATGACGACGCCGAGGACTACGAGGACGACTGGGACGAGGACTACCGCGAGGGCTGACCCCGCTCCGCTACACCGGGGTCAGCACCACGACCGCGATGGGCCGCTTCGTCAGCTTCTGATAGGCGCTGTAGCGACCCTTGTTCACCTCGTCGACGAGCGCCCACCGCCGCGCGTACTCGGGATCATCCGGCAGCGTCGCCCGGGCCCGCACCGTCAGTTTCCGCCGTCCGACCTGGATTTCGCATTCAGGTCGGGCCTTCACGTTCGCCAGCCATCCTGGCGGCCGCGGCGATCCGCCGTTGGACGCCGTCACCAGATAGTCCGCACCGTCGCGCGCGTACGTCAGCGCCGAGGTCCGTTTCTTGCCGGACTTGCGTCCCACCGTCCGCAGCAGCAGCGTCGGATTCCCCAGCAGCAGCCGATGCCCCACCAGCCCACCGCTGTTCTCGTACACCCACTGATGCGCCTTCAGCACCTTCGTGAACAGACCGGCCATACCTGACCCTCCAGTAAGTTTCCGACCCACCCACCCTAGGTCACTCCAGCCGACTGGTCCGGAACCCACCCGACCCGGTAGCATCCCCAACGCTCGCGGTTCCCCGCGGCACGGGGCGGTAGCTCAGTCGGTTAGAGCCGTGGACTCATAATCCATTGGTCGCGGGTTCGAGCCCCGCCCGCCCCACAAACACCCGCTGACCAGCGGGTTTTTGTTTTTCTGGAGAGGTTTCGATCTAGAACAGCGCTCTTCCACGAATAGATTATTGCGGTAGCATCGGGCGATGGGGACGGCTTCGCTGGACGACATCCGCGAGTTGCGAGACGACTTCGCTACCGAGCTGCGGAGGAAGAACCGTGCCAAGAAGACGATCGAGGTCTACCTGGTCCACATCGGCTACTTCGCTGATTACCTGGTCGCCGAGGGGCTACCGACAGATGCGCCCGAGATCACCCGTAACCACATCGGCGGGTACATCGAGACACTGCTTTCCAGGACGAACCGGCGGACCGGTGAGCCGCTGTCCCCGCAGTACGCGCGCAGCCAGTATCGGAGCCTTCAGCAGTTCTTCAAATACCTTGCGGCCGAGGAGATCATCGAATCCGACCCGTTCGACAAACTGAGCCTGCCGGACGCCCCGGACAAGCTTGTGCCGGTCCCGAGTCTCGAATCCCTGCGCGCCTTGCTCGACCAGTGCGCCGGGACTGACTTCGATTCGCGGCGGGACAACGCGATCATCCGTCTGTTCGCGGACACGGGGTGCCGCTGCGGCGAGGTCGCCAACCTCGGTCTGGACGATCTCGACTTCGAGGAGAACAGCGCGTTGGTCGTCGGCAAGGGCGGCCGGCCGCGGTCGTCACCGTTCGGCGATAAGACGCGCATCGCGCTGCGCCGGTATCTGCGCGCCCGCAACCAACACCAATTCGCGAAGAAGAGCGACCGGCTGTGGCTCGGGCGGCAGGGTCCTATGACCGACCATGGCATAAGGCAGATGTTGGAACGCCGTGCCGAGGCCGCGGGCATCGACCACATTCACCCGCACATGCTGCGCCACTGGTTCGCCCACAACTGGCTCGCCAACGGCGGCCAGGAACAGGACCTCATGATGTTGGCCGGATGGCGCTCCCGTCAGATGCTCGACCGCTACGGCAAGTCTGTTGCCGACCAACGCGCAAAAGCAGCCCACCGTCGAGCACGTCTTGGAGACAAGCTGTAGGGCCATCCGGGCGGCGCAGTCAGGGGCAACAGCAGGTCATGCGGCAAGGCGATACGGTTGCCTGTATGACCGATGACTTCGTTGCGTGGGCTGCGCAGCTGGCACGGGGCAATCTCGTCGGCCTGTCTCGGCGGTGGCAGCACGTCCAAGGCGTTGCTCGGCATGCTCAGCAGGCCGTCGATGTGGTTGACGACGGCGACCTATTGTTGGCTGCGGCGTGGCTGCATGACATCGGCTATGCGCCGTCGATCCGTAGGACCGGATTTCATCCGGTTGATGGCGCCGAGTTCCTGCGGCGTGAGGGCGCGCCTGAGCGATTGTGTGCTCTCGTCGCCAATCATTCGTGTGCTTGTGTCGAGGCGCGCAATCGCAATATCGAGATCAGCTGGCCGGATGAGCAGACAGCGCTCCGCGACGCGCTGTGGTGGGCGGATATAACGACGACCCCAACCGGTGAGACGACGGATGTGCTCAGTCGCATTGCTGAGGTCCGCGAACGGTACGGCCCGGATCATGTCGTATCCAGGTCGTTGGCTGAGGCCGCGCCTGAGCTGATCGAAGCAGTTGGCCGTACCGAGAAGTTGTTGGGTGAATAGTCAGCTGTTCGTCGTCTGTCACGTGTAATACGGCCGCGCTGAAGGGGTCAGGCCCCGCTCAATACGAAGCGCGATCGATGGATGGACGTCCAGAGACGAAACGTCGCTCGGTGCAACCCATCTGACTTCCTTCGACTCCGAACTGGTTCGGAGTTCGCCTCCGATTGGGTCGGCGCGAAAGCAGATGGAGAACTCTTGACGGACTTCACCATCGTCGTATGCGATGACGTGCTCCGGATTCGAGAATATTCCGATGAGGTCGGTCACCTGGACGTCGATCCCGGTTTCCTCTTTGACCTCTCGTACGAGCGCCTGTGTCACCGTCTCGCCCGCTTCGAGCCCGCCCCCAGGGATCGAATAGTGATCATTGTCGGTGCGGTGGATCATCAGGATTCTGCCCTGTGAATCGCGCACAAATGCACTAACGGCGACCTTGATGTTGTTCGGCGTGGGTGCGTCAGGGTCGTGGAAATAATCGGTCCGGGCCATGAACGATCACCTTTCGGGGGTCGCGTTCGACCATACGTGCTCGAAGCTGGTCATATACGTCTCGAACATGTCGCCAGCGGGCAACTGGCGCAGATGAAGCGCGGGGGCGTGCGCACCCGGCAGCCCGTAGACATGCATGTTGACGATCATCTCGTTGTCGAATCGGAACACCGAGTTGTAGAGCGTCGTGTCGTGGTATCGAAGCTCGACGCCCTCGATCTCGGCCAGCGGCTCGATCAGTGCGAGTGCGTTGTTGATACGCGAGGGCACGGTGCCTGCCGCCAGGCGTTCCTCGGCGCTCCGCTTGTCGGCTTCCGCCGCGGTCGGGCGACCGAACAGCAGTCGAACCTTCAGCCCGTCGCGTGTCTTCTTGCGCAGGGTTCGTGTGAATTCGGGCTCCTCGGCAAGGAACAAGCCCGCGAGCACGAGGACGTCGAGTTGTTCGCTGGTGCTCGACAGCAGCCGCTTCCACAGGTCGCTTGGAATTGCACTGCGGTGTGGGTAGACCGTCAGGACTTCCGATTGTGCAACCTCGACCTTCCGTTCTGGCGCGAGAGCGTCCGGCCACAAGTAGTTCTCGGTTTCTCCGACTAGCGCGGCGACGGCATGCCGGTGCTTCGGGTAGGGCACGCGGCCCTTCGTGATCCACCGTTCGACGGTCTTTGGCTCCACGCCGACCTTGTCCGCGACGTCCGGGATGTCGAGGCCAGCCTGCTGCATCGCATTGCGAAGGCGTTCGTTCGCCATTTCGCCTCCAATTTCAGGGACGTCTAGGGACTTCTTTAACGGTACCTGAGACGTCTGGACAAGTCCACCTATGCGGTGCTTACGCCCGAAGTTTCGGCGAAAAGTGGGGAACTGCAACGTATTTCCCACTTTTCGAAGGAGCGGGCATTGATGGACAAGGCTTCTACTGAGGCCCGGAATCTGATCAGCCTCAAGACCGCGGCGGCCCTCGTCGACGTCGACACGAAGACGATTCGAAACTGGATCGCGGCCGGTGATCTCAACGGATTCAGGGTGAACGGACGCCTGCTGCGGGTCGAGCGTGACGAGTTGCTGGCGCTGATCCGGCCCGCCGCGACCATCATCAACGGCGGTGTGGCATGAGCACCCCGGTCGAGCGGACATTGCAGGCGCGGATCGCCGCGCACGAGTCCTGGGCGAAAACTTCCGATCGCGCGGCGCGCACTGCGAAGGCGCGGGCGGCGATGGCGAGCAAGTTTGACCGCATTGTCGACCCGGATGGGCTGTTGAGCCCGGAGGAGCGCGCGTACCGCGCTGATCAGGCTCGGAAGGCTCATTACACGCGGCTCGCGTTGAAGTCTGCGCAGGCCCGCCGCCGTCGCGGTCGAGACCGCAGGGGCGGTGAGTGCTGATGCGGGCGCGGACGTTCGGTCTGATGGTTGCCGCCATCGCGGTCGGCTACCTCGTGCTGACGGCACCTGAGGTTGTCGGTTTCACGGTGATGTCTTTGGGCGCGATCGCGTTCTGGCGGTCGTCGAGGCGCTGGAAGGTCCGGCGATGAGCGCGCCGTGGCGGCAGGACCCGCCTGTTCAGGGCTACACGGTCACGCATTTCGACCGCCGTGGCGGACACAACCCGTTGCACTCCATGGCCGGTCCGGAGTTTACCGGCACGAGTGCGGTGTTCGCGCCGCTGGGGTTGTTGCCGCCGATGGTTCGGCTGGCTGCGGTCGGTGTGCTGCTGCTCATCGGGATGGGCGGGTGCACGGCGGCGTGGATCGATCAGCAGGACTATGTGCCGTCGCCGAACATCTGCCGCCCGGTGGACGCCGGGGTTCCGGCGGAACCGGCGGGGTCGTGTGTGCCGCGGTCGCAGCTGCCCGAGGGGGTGGCGCCGTGAGCGCGGCGGACCGCCACCGCGAGCGGGCGGAACTGGAGGCCGAGAAGGCCTGCTTGGATGTCGTTCACGGTGTGCTGGCCGACATGGTGTTCTCCGCTGGCGATGTGTCGGAGGCGAAGGACTACCGCGACAACGACTTCGAGATGTCGAGGGCGCAGCACGTCGGTGAGCATCAGGCGCAGGTTCACGCCGAGCGAACTGCGGTGTGGGACCGGTTGCTCGACTACCGCCATGGTCCGGCGTTGGCGGCGAAGATCCGCGCACAGATCGCCGCTGATCGGGACCGTTTGCGCCGGGAGCCTTCCCGTGGGATCGAGCGTTCGCGATGAGCCGTTTTCACGATCCGGATGGCAAGCGGTTCGGTATCCCGACGTGGCCGTGGGGTTTGGCGCCGCAGTATCTGCGGACCCGCCGTCAGCTGGCGCGTGAGGGCAAGAGCCCTGGGGGTGAGTACGAGGCGCAGGTGCTGCGGGCGCGGGGTGGTTCGCGCGGTCCATTGAAGGCGCACCTGTACGACGCGGAATCGGCGGTGCCGAAACGAGTTTCGAGCGAGGCGCAGCTGGAGGCATTGCAGCTGGCGCGGTGGACCCGCTCGGCGATGGCCGCGGAGCGGCGAGGGGTGGATGCGACGGAGATGCGCGAGTTCATCGCGCAGGCCCGCGCCGACATCGCCGAGCGCCGCCGCGCGGCCGGTCACAGCCGCGGTTCGCGGCAGGGAAGGGAGCGAACCCGATGAACCACAACAAGGAGAGTCACGGCGCGGATCTCGACGAGTCCATCACCGCGTTGCGCGCCTCGGGAATGAGCTACCAGAAGATCGCCCGCACCCTGGGCATCCGTGCCCGCCGGGTGGAGGTGACGCTCGGGGAGGTCACGCGATTGCACGGTCGCGGGCTCAGCCAGGCCGAGATCGGGCGGCGAGTTGGCCTGCCTCGCACCACCGTTCAGGCTCTCATCCCCGACCGGCCGCAGCGGTCGACAGCGCGAAAGACATCGGTGTTGGCGGCGTTGTCGGAGATGAACGGGATGCAGCGGGACACGTTGGGCTGGTTCCTGGGGATGGAGCGCAACCACGTGTACGCGCTGGTCGCCGACCTCGTCCGCGACGGCGACGTGTACGAGCCGCAAGAGGTTCAGGCGGGTGAGAAATGGGTGGTGCCCACCCGCGTAACCGCGGCCCGCTTCTTGGGTTGGCGGCCCAGTGATTGGCGTCCGCGGTTGGCGTTGGCCGAGCACTACCGGGCGGTGGCGCAGGCACGGGTGATGTTGGTCGGTTCCGATCCGCAGCTGTGGGTGTCGGAGCGGGTGCTGCGCCACCGTGTGCAGTCCGCCGAGGGCGGACTGCGGTCGAAGACCCCGGTGCCGGTGTCGACCGGTCGCGAGCCGCAACTGGGGCGCACCCACATCCACGACGGCCGGTTCCTGGGTGCTCGGGAGGGCGTTCACGGCTGGTGGGCACTGGAGGTCGAGCTGTCCAAGAAGCAGCCGGAACACATGGACATCGCGTTGCGGGGCGCGATCCGCGCCGCCCGTGACAGCGACGTCGAACCGATGGTCGGCGTGCTCTACCTGTGCCGGTCCCGAGCCGTCCGCGACAACGTCAACGCCGCTTCCGATCGGCTACCAGACCACGAGTTCGGACGGCTGGAACTGCATCTGGTGGTCAGCGATTTCGACGCGGAATGGGCCGCGTGGCTCGAGAAGTACGCGCAATTGCGCGAGGCCAACAAGGCAGCGAGCCCGAACCGTCGGCGCCGCAACCTCATTCATCTCTCCCAGCAGGAAGCATCATGAGCAATCCGAACTGCCAGCCGATTCTCACCCCTCAGGACTGCCACCCCAACGGCAGCCCGCAAGTCCCCGCCACTGGCCAGCCGGACATGCCGCCAGTGGAGCCGGGTGCGGATAGCGGCCCGATGGTGCCGCAGGCACCGCCGATCCGCCACGTCGAAGGCTGGGATCTGCCGACGCTGGACTTGTCCGCGGTCGGTGACGCGGCCTCGACAGCGACGGTGTGCGGTGTCGTGATCGTGGCGATGCTGGTCATGATCGTGGCCGTCGCGGCGCGCTGGCCGTTGGCGCCGCACCGGTTGCGCAACTTCGCGATCGGGTCGCTGCTACTGCCCGCGGCCTCGGCGATGGCCGGCGGATCCTGGATCACCCCCACCTCCCTGTTGTGGTCGGGTGCGGCGCGGATTGCCGACGGCGACATGGGCGGACTGCGCACGATGGTCCTGCTCGGTGCCCCGGTGGCCGCGCTGGCGGCGACGTACTGGTGGGCGTCGTTCGTGCACAAGACCAACACCGTCGGGTTGAAGAACCTGGGCCGCACCGAGCGGGTGCAGGCGGCGCTCGCGGCACGCCAGTTCGCCGGGGCCGCTCGCGCCGCGCGGTCGGTCGGTGCCCCGTTCACCACAACGGACGGGATCGTGCTGGGGCCGCTGGCGGACCGGCGCTCGGCGAACCCTCTCGGTGTGTGGTCGGAGCTGACCGCGCGGCATCAGGCGTGGATGGTGGTGCCGCACAAGGAAGCGCGCCGCCAGATGGCCGCGTTCGGCACGACCGGGACGGGCAAGACGGAGCTGCTCAAGCGGTACGCGGTCGGGATGCTCGAATACGAGTGGAACGCGTGGCAGCGGTGGAAGGACGTGCCGGGCATGCGCGGCAAGCACCCACGCCCGCTGCTGGTGGTCGTGTCCTGCAAGGGCGGCAACGACGACAAGGTTCTCGGGCACGAGTTGCGCGAGATCGCCCAGCGCCGCGGTATCGCCGCCGACCGCATCGCCGAGGTTCCCCACGGCGCCCGGCTGGACGTGTGGGCGATGCGCGCCCGCGACCAGCGCGCCGTGCTCGGCGACATGCTCAACGCCGGACAGGCGTCAACGTCGGAAGGCCAGCACTTCGACGAGCTGCGCCGCCGCATCGTCTCGCTGGTCGTCGACGCCCCGGCCGGGCCGCCCCGGTCGAGCCAGGAATTCTTGCAGCGGCTGAATCCTGAGACACTGCTGGATCTGTGGGGCAACGCCCCGGACGTGAAGCGGATGGTCGAAGCCCTCCAGTCGGAGAAGGTCGACCAGCTCGCCGACATGCTGATCAAGGCATCCAACCTGTTCGACAGCCTCCAGGGTGAGGACGGTCGGATGGTGTTCGACGACGGCGTCGACCTCGACGACCTCGACGTGCTGTATGTGACCGTGCCCGGCCTGGACAAGGACGCCGCCCGCGCCCAGGTCGCCGCCATCCTGCGGATGCTGATGCAGCGCGCTGCCCGCACCGCCAAAGACCAGCGTCGCAGCGTCACCCTGATCATCGACGAGCTGAGCGCGCTCACCACCAGCCAGGGCTCGATCGGGCTGGAAGAGGTGTGCGAGCGAGGCCGCTCCCAAGGCGTGAGCGTGCTGTTCGCCGCCCAGAGCCCCGAGGGCGTCGCCGGGGACCAGTGGGCGCTCGACCGGATCTTGAAGTCCTGCGCGGGCGGGGTGCTGCTCGGCTACGTCGAGAACGCCGGAGAGCTGTGCAAGCACTTCGGGTCGGTCCGGCACATGCTGCCGTCGCGGCACCTGATCAAGGGCCAGCGCACCGGCGACGAAGGACAGGTGTCGGTCGGCGAGAAGTGGCTGGTCGACCCCGACCGCGTCCGCCAGTTCGACACCGGCCAGTTCGTCTATGCCAAGGCCGGACGCGCCCAGTTCGGGCACGTCGTGCCCGTCGACCCCGCCGCCGTGCGTCCCCTGCCCGGCACGACCGCTGCCGATCCCGAGGCCGAGACCGTCACCGCCGACGCGACCGCCTGAACCTCGCATTTCTCCGAAACCTATTGAAAGGCAATTCCATGCGCATCATCCGACCCCACGACGACAACGACGACGACGAGGGCCAGCGGCGGCCCGACCCCGCTGCCACACCGACCGATCCCGCGATCGCGGGTGAACTGTTCGCCGACGAAGTCGAGGACTGGCTGGCCGGTATCGCCGACCTCGACACTGCCCCGAGCACCGCGCCCGCACAGACCGAACGACCCGCCGCCGACGCCAAGCCGGTGCGCCGGGCCGCGCTGGCCGTCGTGCCCGACCTCGACGACGAACCCACCGAGCAGGCCGCCGCCGCGGTGGCGCCGGTCCCGGCGCGGTCACGGGCGCAGACCGCGCGGCGCACCGCGGCAGCTTCCGCCGTTGTGGTCGGCGCAGCCGTGACCGCCGGATGGGGTGAGGGGCCGCTGGTGGTCGGTCCGCTGGCCGTCTACGGCGGCGCGTGGGTGGCCTACCTGTGGTGGAACGCCGCCCACCGCCCGCCCCTGCCGCAAGCCATCGGCACCGTCACCGCAGGTATCAGCCACGCCGTCGCCGCCGTCGCGACCGCCATCGTTGGGCTGCTGCGAGCCCTGGTCGAGCGCATCGACCGCGCCCGCACCCAGCACGAGACCAACCGCACCATCACCAACCCCCAGGTCCAGTGACCACCACAAGGAAGGAAATCCTTTGAGCACCAACAAGATCCCAGACGACCCGATCCGCACTGCGCCGGTTGATCTGTACGAGCGCCTGCACAACGTCGACGACCAGCTGTTCCAGCTGCGCCGCGAGATCAGCGAGATCCGCCGCGAGTACGCCGCCCTGCGCCGCCACCCCGACGCGTTGGCGGTCGACAACCTCGGCGACCCGATCGACCCCGTCGAAGCCACCTTCCGCGCGGAAACCGCGCTGGCGATGGCCGACGAGAAGTTGGATGCCGCCGACATCTGGCTGACCCGCGCCCGCGGCCGGTACGCGACCCGCCTCAAGCTCACCGCCGCCGCCGCCGACGAACTCGACCGGCGCCGCAACCGCGTCGAGCGCACGCGATGAACACCGAAAACACCCACCGCAGAGAGGAATTCACCGCAATGACCGACCGTAGCCCTGAAGACGAGATGATCGCCGAGGCCCGCAAGTTCGCGCGATCACTGCCGGAGCTGACCCGCCTGCACGCCCAGGCCCGCAACTTCTTGGAGCGTCGCAAGATTCGCAAGGAGATCAGCCGGACGCTGCGTGAGCAGCGCCGCGAGGCCGAGGTGATGCGTAAGCATCAGCTGACCTGGACCGGTCAGGCTATCGACCGCTACCGCGTACACGTCCAAGCGGTCGCCGCCCGTGCGAACGACTCGAGCGTGGACCATGACCGGCGCGCCCGCGACGCTCACGCGCTGGCCGAGCACCGCAACCGCCTGGCCCGTGGCTTCATCGGCAACGAGCACCTGACCCGCACCGAGCAGGGCATAGCCCTCGACGGGTTGGACTCGGCGACGATCTTCCCGCACTTCCAGGTCGGCAACCTCTTCGCCAAAGCGCACAAGGTCCGCGGCCTCGACGCACTGCGCTACCGCGCCCACGTCGCCCGTGAGACGGTCAACACCCGCCAGCGCGCCGAGGTGGAGCGTGAGGAGAACTGGCAGCAAAGCCTGGGCGCCGCGCGCCGCGCCAACGCCGAGGAGGCGCTGCTCGCGCGTATCGACGCCGCCCAGGCCCACCGCCACCGCTACACCGCGGAAATGACGTGGACCGACCCGGACGGTGGGAAGCTGACCGAATCCCGCTCGTTCGCCACCGAGCACGGCGCCACCAGCTGGTTGCAGCGCAACATCAGCGGCACGTCGTGGTCGGACGGCACCACTCTGGCGGTCGAGACCCGCGACACCCTCCACGCCGCGAAGCAATACGTCGACTACGGCCGCCCCGAGACCGTCGCCGGGCAGCTCGCCGACCGGGAGTCGGTGTTGCGGGAGCGGATGCTGTCCGGGCAGGTTCACCGCGAGCACGCCGCCCGCCAGCGGGAGAACACCGACCGCGAACGCCCACCCGAAACCACCGGTGTTGACCGGCTGGCGCAGGTGGAGCGCCAGTTGAACGACATGGCCGCCGACCGGGACCGGCTGGAAAACCGGGTCGGGTTGCTGCAACGCGGCCTGGATTCGGTCACCGCCGACCGCGACGAGATCCGCCGCAAACTCGACTCCGCCGAGGGACACATCGAGGCGTTGAAGAACCGCAACCTGCGCCTCGCGGCCGAGATCGGTGAATTGCGGGACCGGCCGGGTGTCGAGCAGCTGACCGCGGAGCGTGACCAGCTCAAGCAGGAACGCGACGAAGCGGTGCGCAAGCTCGTTAGGTCCACGCCCGAGCGCGAGCGCTACGGCAACCGCCAGCACGGCAACGGCAACGGCTCGGCGCCGACCTCGGAGCCGGGGCGGCAGTCCGGCGACACCGGCCCGGTGGGCAAGCGCGCCAGCTATCTGCGCGACCTCACCGGTACCGGCCGTGAGCAGGCCGGTCCGGATACGCAGTCCTGGCCTGGGCCGGAGCGGAACGGCAACGGCCGCAACGGTATCGAGCGGAGTCGTTGACATGGAACGCGAGCACGAGGAAGCGATGCGGGCCGAGTTCGCCCGGTTCACCCAGCTGGGGGAGGACATGTACCGGCCGGGCACGACCGATGCCGAGTGCGACCGCATGGTCGAACAGCGCCGCGAGACCGATCAGCGGTGGAGCGAAGGGCCGCACGCCGAGCACTGGAGCTACTTGTCGGATGCCTACGAGGACTGGCGGCAGGCGCCGGACACCATGTTCCGGTTCCTCGACAACATCGACCACAACGGCGGCGAAGGGGTCACCGACCTCCAGAACCGCAGTCTGCGCCAGGCCGGGCAACTGGCCGGTCGAGATAGCGAGAAAGTCCGCGACGCCGCCCGCCGCTACATCCACCGCGCCACCTCCCAGCAGCCCACGCCCCGATCCGGCCGCGGACAGCTCGAGCGGGGGCGGTGAAGCATGCACATCGAGCACGAAGAAGCGATGCGCGAAGCGTTCACCGAGGTCGACCGGCTGTCGCGGCTGCGGGACCGGCCGGGCGCGAGCGAGTCGGAGATCCACAGCCTCTACGCCAAAGAGGAGGCGATCGACCAGGGGTGGCGCAACGGCCCCCATCTCGGGGAGTGGAAGTACCTGAAGGCCGTCCACGACTTGTGGTCGCGCTCGCCCAGCTCCGTGCGGCGGATGCTGTCCTTGCCGGGCGCCGATTCGTTGGACGGGGTGCAGCGGCGCAGTATCGAGCAGGCCCGCATCCTCACCGCCGCTCAGCGGCCGGAGATCGAGCGGGGGCGGTGACGATGACCGAACAGTCTCCGCAGCAGGGCCATTCGTACGAGGTCGTCACTGCGGCGTTGATTCGCCGGGTGGGTCCGGCCAAGTGGCCGCGGGAGCCGCAGCAGTGGACGAACTACCTGTGCCCGGTGCACGAGGGCGACGGCCACCACCACAACCCCAGCCTGGGCGTGCGATATGACCCGCGACAGGGCAAAACGATGGTGCGCTGCTGGGCCCGCTGCGACGACCAGGACGTGCTCGACCGCATCGGGTTGCGGGTGCGCGACCTGTGGGACCGGTTGCCGGAGCGTACCAACCAGCAGGGCTCTGCTCGTCGGCCGTACGCGGGCGGCGGGCGGCCCGCCCGCCCGGCCAGCGTCGCCTCGCCGGTCGAGAAAGCCATCCTCGCGGCTCGGTTCCCGCTGCCCGCCAAGCGGGATCTGGGTGCCCAGATCGGGGAGCCCGAAGCGGTGGACACCTACGTCTACCGGTGGCCGGGCGGCCGCGTCGAGGGCGCGGTGGTGCGGCTGCACACCCCGCACGAGCACGGGCACGCCAAGAGCTTCTACCAACGGCGCTGGACCGGAACCGAGTGGGTCAACACCGGGTTCGCTCCGCTGCCGTGGCAGCTCGCCGACGTGCGCGAAGCGCTCGACACCGGGCGCGAGTTGTACGTGTGCGAGGGCGAGAAGGACGTGCAGCGAGCCCGCCAGGCCGGGCAGCTCGCGACATGCAACGCGATGGGCGCGGGGAAGTGGACCGACGACCACGCGCGCTGGCTGCGTGGCGCTGGCCGGGTGATCGTGGTCGCCGACCGCGACCGGCCCGGCTACCGCCACGCCGCCCAGGTCGCCGAATCCCTCACCGACCGCGTCGGCGAAGTCCGGGTGTTGCAGGCCCGCGACGGCAAGGACCTCTGCGACCACCTCGACGCCGGACACGACCTCGACGAACTGGAACCGGTCGCCTACCTCGACCGGCCCCGATCCCCGCGCAGCATCCACGACCTGCACCCCACGACCAGCCGCGGCCGGCCCGACCGGACCCGCGCCCGCTGAACACCACAACAGGAAGGACCCCATCCATCATGAGCACCAACACCTTCGGACAGCGTTTCCGCCGTGCCGCCCGCCCCGCGTCGGCGTTCACCAAGACCAGCAAGCCCGGCACCACCGTCTACGGCCGCATCATTGCCGCCGTCGAGGAACCCAAGCTGAAGTTCGGCGGCGCACCCGGCGAGGTCGAACTCGACGAGGACGGCCAGCCGGTCATGCAGACCGTCGTCACCCTCGACACCGGCACCGGACCACGCAACCTGTACGTGTCCTGGCGCATGGAACAGGCCATCGGGCTGGCACTGGAGAACGCAGGCAGCGAGGACTTCGAGATCGGTGCGACCCTGTCGGTCACCTACACCGGACCCGACCCCGAGTACTCGCGGGCGCGGCTGTTCACCGCCGTCTACACCCCGGCCGCCGCGAGCAAGGGTGCGTGAGCCGTGACCGGACTCAGCTCCGGTGCGGACGTGGTGCGCAGCAGCGATCCTGCTGTGCACCGCAGCGCACCAGACGATGCACAGGCCGGTGCACGGACTCCGGAAGAGGCGTCGGCGATCCGGTTCTTTTGGGGTGAGTTGCTGTTGGTTGCGGCGATGTCGATCGCGGGCAACATCGTTCACGCCTGGATCAACGCACCGGAGGACAAGCGGTGGATCGCGGCGTTCGTCGCATGTTTCCCGCCGGTAGCGTTGCTGGCGGCAACCCACGGCGTCGGTCTGCTGGTTCGAGCCCAGAACAAGGCGCGGTTCGCCTACTGGGTAGTTGTGCTGCTCACCGCGTCCATCGCAGGTATCGCGTTCGCGTTGTCGTTCGACGCTCTGCGAGAACTCGCGATACAGGTCGGGATGAGCAAATCGCTGGCAGGACTGTTCCCGGTCATCATCGACGGCGCCATAGGACAGGCCACCATCGCCCTGCTGGTACTCGCACGCACCGACCGCACCGCCACCGAACCAGCGGTCCACACCGATCCCGAACCCGCGCACCGGCCCGAGCCCGTGCGCACCGTGTCGGTGCGCGAGGTCCACACCGAAACGCGCTCGACATCGACTGAACTCGCCGCCTCGGCGCCGTCGGCCGAGCTGGCGCGCACCGCTGAACCGGTCGCGATCGAGGCCCCTGCGCATCACGCACCGGCGCCCGGTGCGGTGGACACTGGCCGGTGGGCGACCGTCGCGGAGTCGGTGTGCAGCGGCGACCCGGCCGGTCGGCGGGACCCGGAGAAGGTCGCCGAGATACTGCGCCTGCGTCATGAGCAGGGCTGGTCCCACGCTCGCATCGCCGAACACGTCCAGATCACCAAATCGACGGTGACCCGCACCCTCACCGCCGCTCAGGAATACATTCAGGAAGGAGCCCACCCGTGACCAGCATGGTCAATATTCGGCTGTCCGGCGACGCCGACGCCATCGCCGCGGTAACCGCGATGCTCACCGCCACCGGACTCGACACCCGCTTCGGCGAACGGGCCTACCCCAACCGCAACGGGTTCGGTGTCCGCGTCTACGGCGAAATCGCCGTCGTCGAACAGCTCGGACAGGAGGTCGGCCTCGAATGCCCCGCCTGATGTCGGTGTCACTCACCGAACAGCAAGTCCACGCCCGCACCAAGACCGTCACCCGCCGCATGGGCTGGCGAATGCTCCGACCTGGTGACCGGGTCACCCTGTGCCGGAAAGTCATGGGACGCCGTCCCGGGGAACCGCTCGTCCGGGTCGTCGATGTTGAGATCGTATCGATCCGGCGGGAACCACTGGCCGCTATCACGCCGGAAGACGTTCTCGCCGAGGGTTTCGGGAATATGAGCCCGAGCCAGTTCGTCAAGTTTTTTTGTGCCACCCACTCTGGCTGCCAGCCCAACACCACTGTCACCAGAATCGAGTGGCGCTACTGCGAGACCGAGACCACAACAACCGAATAGCTGACCGCAGCAACAAGTCGGTCCAGTAGCATGTTTGGCTCTGCCGCAAGGGTTCGACGGACCGTGACATGCCGGGACTGTGCCGGGACACTGCCGGGATAAAGCCGGGACACTGCCGGGATATTCAGGTCCCGGCACTGTCCCGGCATGCCCGGGCCAAACTGGCGTTTGACCTGGGGTGTTTTGCGCCGCCTCCTGCCCTGCCCGGCCGACACTCTCTATGGCTTCGCTGTTCATAGAGAGTGTCGGCCGGGCAGGGCAGCAGACAACACAAAACACAAAAGACGAAAAGACAAGAGATGACCACAAGGAAGGGCGGGGACCACAAGGGAAGGGATGACCACAAGAGGAGGGGTTCGGAGCGTAGCTGGGTTGAAAGAAATGTCGCGTTCAGCCTCAGTGGGGTGAGCGGGTGGCTCGGTCGGTCGCGGCGTATGCGAGACACGGGGCGAGGGAGGGACCACAAGAGGAGGCCGCGCACGGGATCGCGCGCACACGCGGTGTGCAGGACGTCAGCCGTGGCGGTGCCTACCACAACGGGCGGTACAAGAAGGTTGCCGAAGAACTCGGGCTCACTGTCGCTCGTGACGGGCACCGCGGCTGGATCGCCACCAGCCAGCCGGCCGAGGTCGCCACACGATACCGCCACGAGATCGACGCGCTGGCGAAAATGTTGATCGCGCACCGCCGCAACGAACACGACCCCCGCCCCGGGACCACCGGACGGAGCGAAGGAACCCGGGGCCGAGGGCGAGGACAAGGAGCGCGCCCCGCGCAACGGGCGTGCCCTGGTATGCGGCTGGCGAGCCGGGCGCGACGGGTGCGGGCCGCGCAGCGCACGATCGTGGCCGGGCCGATCCTGTGCGGGGTGTGCAAGCAGCCCTTAGCGGTGGTCGAGACCGACGCGGCACCTCATGGACGAACATGCCGACTACGAAGACTGCGGTCAACGACGCTACTACCGCACGACGTCATCACCGCTCTCGACGCCGAGCCAAACGCCCGCGCCACTGACCCCAACCACGGTCGGCGATGAAGCTGGTAGACGGCTGTGCAGCGATCGTGCATGCAGGTAGTGCCCGCCCGAGGGCGATCTGAGGATAAACCGCCTGCCGGTGTAGAAGAATCATTGCGTGCAAAAACGAGTCATGCTGACGAGCGGTAGCGTGACCGTCCTCGATGAGGGGCGGTACTGGGCATTCAACGGTGTCGAACGCGAGGCCGAAGACTACGATCAGCCGAACGCTCATATCGCCGACCTGAGAGACGTTCCAGCAGTCGACATTCAATCTGCCATGCGCAGGTATGCCGCAGTCTACGAGTTCGACACGCCGACTCTGCATGTCATTGTCGAGGGAAAACCTGACCGCGATATCGAGCATCTCCCTTACTCGGAAGTCTCTTTCACGCTGCACCAAAAAAAGCTCATAATGGAACTCAATGTGTACGGCGACGATTTTCCGGAGAATGAAGAAGTTGGCCTTCCTGTTGCGGATCGCGTGCTGCCGTTGCTTGCTCGAAAAAAGATGGAATTGATTCAAGAGCGGCAAGACTTGGATTCTGGTGGAAATTACTGGCATGTCAACCTTAAATTAGGTATATCGCTCAGAGGCAGAAGCCTTCAGGCCTTGGCGAATGATGGACTTGAAGTCGTTGCTCTACTTAAGGCGGTAGCCGGAGGTCTGACCAGGTCTAATGTTCTGGACTTGCTTCGAGGTGGCTTTGCCGGTGCCTTGATTGGCCAGCATGAGAATGACTGGCTAGAAGTGAAGCGAGAGCACTATAGCCTTCGGGAGGATGGCGGGCAGCTGAAACTTGCTCGGTCGGTTGCGCAATTTGCAAACTCGCCTGATGGCGGTCTCGTGCTGATTGGTTTTGCAACCAAGAAAGACGGGGGTAAGGATATGATCAACTCTCTTTCGCCGACTCCGCATGATCCGAATTTGCGCCGCAGGTATATGCAAAATATTCAGCATCGCGTATATCCGCAACCCGACGGTCTTAGGGTGGAAGTAATTGCCGGTGCGAAAGGTGACTTTACCATAATCGACGTTCCGCGGCAGCCCGAGGAGTTGAAGCCTTTCCTTGTGTACGGTGCAGTTGTCGATGGTCGAATAAATAACACATTCGTTTCTATAATTGAGAGGCGCGGCGACGAGGGGCTTCCCAGCGCTGTGCCCAGCATCCACGCGATGTTGGTTGCCGGGCGAGCACTGTTGCGTAGGGGCCGCCTCCCTGGCGAAGGTGAATAGGTCGCGCACTTCTCTGTCCCGGCCGAAGTCGACTCTGGCAGTTGCGGTCAAAGATCCGCGCACAGCCGAAAGCGCTGCGGCTAAACGTGCGCGGATCGATCCGCGGGATGGGCGCCCCTGAAGGGGCGGGCCGCCCACTGACTCAGTGGGCGGGGACCCGCCGCTGGGTGAGCAATCCTACAGACGCCGCCAGGCGACACCGCGACGCGAGTTGCTCGGCTCAACCCCGCCGATTGACTGGAAGGCGATTCGGCTGTCGGCGTACCGGGCGAGTCACTCCGACGTGGATGCTGGTCATGTGCAACACGTGACCCACATCTCACGATGTACGGCTTGCGCGGCCTCTTCATGCGCGCCCAGATCATGGCCAAGAGAGTCGGGAGTGGTGGTGTCCGAAGCATTTCGAGATCTGACTGAACGGGTTGGATTTCTTCACAAGGTCGAAAGTGCGAATCGTATCGGCGCAGGGCAACTGAAAATATCTCCCCGCGCGATAACTTTCGAGATGCCAGTGGATGATACGGTTGCCAGCGAACTGGGTATGCCGTCATTCCCATCAGGCGACCAAGAGGTCGAGATTCCCGCTAAGTTAATTTTTCGCGACCGGTACGGCTTCATCGGCTTGGGCCGATGTCGCTATCGGTCATCGACAAGCAGTACGTTTGGTGATCGTCCCGGTTCGCTAAAATTGGAAGCGGAGTATGCCGTAGAAATTGGCTCCATGGAACAAGACTACTGGAGTGTGAACGGACTGAGGAGCGAAATTGGGGGACTTGCCGCCTGGGCCGGGCTGTCATCTGTTGTGACACCCCCTCCTGAGACCGATTCTCGTGGACTAATTATTGAAGTCAGCCAAACGGCGAAAGCGCGTGACCCGATAAGCATTGGTACGGATTTCGGCCTAAAATTATATCCGCACTTCTCTACGCAGCATTCATCGACGAATGGTGTCTACACTATAATTGAGAAGACTTTCGTTCAAACGCAAACCCCGCAGACGATCCCATGGGAGAAGCATGTCCGTGTTCATCAGATGGTGCAAGACCTGGTAGTCATCGCACGCTGGACACAATGCGGGCTCCGGGTACATTCTGCGAACAATATTGACCATCCGATAGTCAAAATATCGACTGGAGAGCCACTCGGCGAAAAATGGCGCGACGCGATCGCGACATGGGGAGGGAGAGGTGATTGGAGTACTCCTATGACGATAGAGTCCAATAGACCGGCACTGTTTCGACTGGCTGATGTCGGCGCTCCCGGCCTGCGCAGATGGATCGAAGAATATGATAGCTGGACGCGTATCGTAGGACCGCTGGTTACCTCTCGCTTCCAAAAGCATCTTCCGGTCGAGGCGCTCCTGATGCAAATCGCGGTTTCGATAGAAGGCTTAGGTCACAGAATTGGCCTGATGACCGGTCGGATCAGCAATCCGACGAGCAGTCTCTCATTTCCTCAATATCTAGACTTGATTTACCAATCCCTCAATTGTCAAATAACACCCGTAATATATGGCAGCCCGGATAATGGGATATCTTCGTTCCCTGATTTTGCTACGTGGGCGGATGCTTTCAATACCGCTTACAAAGAGGCGAAGCACGCCGATCATCCGCTGCCGGATCATGTCCGCGCATGGGTTCTAGCCGAATCCGGCGCTCTGCTGCTCCGCCTTTGGCTCGCGCAGGAGTTCGGGGTGGCACCGGCGAGACTGGATCAAAACGCTAGATACTCGGCGTAGCTGACATGTGCACGCTCATTGACTGGTTGTCAATCTAAGGAGACGCTCCGGTCCGATGCCTAGCCGCGCTACGTGTCGGAGTCCGCAGCGGCAGAGACCGAGTTAGCGCTTAGGTGGGGAACTGTTGATTTCGCCTCCGGCCTGCGCATCGGGGGCCGAGCTCGCACACCGCCGAACGTAGGATGAGGAGCGGGAGCGCGCACCACGCATTGGTCGTGCATTCGACCTGTGGCTGTGACCGGGTGTCGCGTGTGCGGGCCGTGCAGCGCACAATCGACGATGCGCCCATCCTGTGCGCTATCTGCGAACAGCCGTTCGCCGCCACGCGGACCAGAACTGACGCATAGGCATCAATACGCCCACCCAGGCCGATGCCTACGTCTGAATTCGCGCGAATTGTCGTTGCCGCCCGTCTCCAGTCATGCGGGGGATTGCGCAGTTGGAAAGCGATGCAATCGATACGGTCAACATCATGGGTGCGATAAAGGTAGGATCGTTGCCATGAGTACGCGAAAGGTGAGCTTGACCCTCCCGGAGGAGCTGGTGGTGCGGGCCGAGAACGCCGTCAAGGCCGGGCAGGCCCGCTCGGTGAGCGCGTATATCGCTTCCGCAGCTGGTTCGGGGGAGACCCGCACGACCGTCGAAGAGACGATCACGCGGTGGCGGGCTGAGCATGGCGAACCGTCTACCGAGCAGGTCGCCGCCGCCGAAGCGCGGGCGCGGGCGTTCTTTGACCGCGCGGACCGGCGCCTGCACGGTCACGGCGCCGCGTGAGGCCGACCGCCGCCGGAACGATCCTTGACGCGTCCGCTCTGCTCGCGTTGCCCCGAAGCATCTACGCGCAAACGGTGATCGGGTTCAGTGTGCGTGAGCGCCGACCGCTCGTCATCCCAGCGACCAGCCTGTACGTCGCGGTGCTTGCCGGAGCCGAGCCCGCTGACTTCGACGCTCACGGATTTACCGTCACCCCGTTCAGCCAAGCCATCGTGCCCGGAGTCGCGCTGGTCGCCCAATCCGCCGGAACATCGATCCCGCCTGATGTCGCGCACGTCGCGTGGGAAGCGGAGGTCACCGGATACCCGGTCCTGACCAACGCCCCCTCCGCCTATGCTCACCTCGGCGTCACTCTCGACCTGGAAGTGTTGTAGCGGGCGCTACGATGAAGACGAATAGATTATTGGAAAATGCTCCTCAATGATCGGTGTCTTCTCTGGTCTGCACACCGCTGACAGTGATTGATCTCATAATCCATTGGTCGCGGGTTCGAGCCCCGCCCGCCCCGCAAACCCCCTCTGATCTGCGGAAACGCCGAATTCGACAGCCGAGTTGATCCAGAACGGCGCTGCGACAGCAATGGATTTCGTCTCATCGAGCACCTTGCGGCCGAAGGGCTCATGGATGCGAATCGCTCTGCAGATGGGCCGCCCGCTGTCCCTGCCGGGCGGCTTGTCGACGGTGCGAGATTATGCCTGCCGGCCTGCCCTGTCAGGTCAGGCGTCGCCGGTCAGATCCGGATCGACTCGGCGCAGCGCCGACGCCAGCCACTCCGTCCGCCGGTGCTCATGGGGCATGGTCGCCAGTCCCTGTGTTGCCTCACGCACCGCTTCGGAATGGCGTCCGAGCAGTGCAAGAGCCCCGCCGCGCTGCACGGCGCCGAACCCGGGAGTCCACCAGTACATCGCCTCGGGTGGTTCGACGCCGTCCGCCGTTTCCGTCGCGACGTCGGCGGCGGCCATGGCGCGTTGTGCCTCGCGTGTTTCTGCGCGCGCGGCCAGTAATTCGGCCCGCCGCATATGTGCGTAGGCGACGAGCACGGGATGTGCATCTCACACGCCGAGTGCGGCGTCCGATAGGGCGACGACCTCGCCGTAATCCCCGGTCGCGATCCAGGTGACTCAACCGGAGAATCCCAGGCTGTGCACAAGGCGGTCCGGGTCACGGGAGTCTGCCGCCAGACCTACCGCCGTGGCCAGGCTGCGCCGGGCGGCGGTGTCGGCTCCGACCGCGTGCTCCAGCCAACCTCGATATTGCGTTACCTCGGACGCGAGCGCAGCCGCATCGGCTCGTGCCGTGCGCGCTTCACGGGCGAAGGTTTTCGACCACGGTGTACATCCCGCGCAGCGAGATTCCCGCCGCCTCCCTGGCGGCGCGCAACAGCACCCCAGGTTCCACAACTCCAGCCTAGCCCGGGTGTGGACGCCCGATGACGGCGAAATCGTCGGCCCGAGAACCCAGCTCACTTAACTTCGATTCAGCCCGCCACTGGGTCGACGGTGCTCCTCGGCGGCGGGAACTCACCAACGCCAAGGGGACGAGACGCGGTGACGATGGATCGGGCAATGGCTATCGTCGACGTCGAATGTGCCTCGCCACAGGCCTCATTCGGCCGCTGGCCCGCTTCGGCGAGGTGCTCCGGTGAGCGCGGCTCGGATCGGACTCTCGTTCGTGATCGGCCTACCCCTCCCGGCGGTCGTCGCAATGATCGTGTGGCCGTCCGACTACGACGAATGAGAGAAGGACGCGTTATGAGGCTCACGCTGCGCGGAAGAGCCGAATCCGGGAGGGCGTATCCCGTGCGCCGCGAGTTCGGAGGTTGAGTGATCCGGCCCGATCGTGGCCGGCGTCGGCATCGGTGGGTGACTCCGCCGATTCACGTTACGTGGTCCGTCCCGGCTGACGACGTAGAAGCCGCGACGGATTGGGCGCTGGAACGCATGGGCATGTGACCAGGTAGAGACAGCGCAAAACCCCTCAGATTCGACGCTGAGGGGTTAAGTGACTTGCGGTCAGGCGGCGCAGACGCGGTTGAGATTGTCGGTGTAGGGGTCGAGGTCGGTGACGTTGGCATCTACCAGTGCGTCGGCGTAGGCGGTGATGACGTCCTTCTCCGCGCCCTGGGCGAAAAGGGCCAGGCCGCTCAGTCGGTCGGACAGTGCTGTCGCCGTCGCCGTGTCCATGGTGCCGCCGCTCGTGTCGATCGCGAGGTTGATCAGCTCGATGGCCCTGGCGCAGAAGGGGGACTGGGCTTGCGCGGGTGCGGCGGGCAGGAAGAGTAGAGCGGCGGCGGCCGCAGCGAGCACAGCGGCGAAGGGCTTGGTCATGATTTTCCTCTCAGAACGTTGGGCTGATCGTAACCAGGCGGGAGAGCCCCTATTTCTGGTGGCTCGGTAAGTATCCGGGCGCGGGTGGACACGTCGATTCGACGAAGCTAGTGTGTCGCAGCCGGGTGTGGGGCAGATGCTATTGCTCGCCGAGCTCCGCATCGCCGAGTAATTCGATCAGTTCCTGCACCGCCGCTTCGACATCGGACTCGGTGTTGCCGGGAAGCCTGCGGTACTGGACCCCTTTGAGGAACTCGGGTAGCTCCACATGCTGAAGTCGGACGGGTAGCAGTGTCGCGCGGCCTTCGATGCTGGCCTGGTACAGGCGTTGAGCCTCGGTCACGCAATACGGGCTGGCGACGTAGCTGGGCGAGAGCAGCAGGACGCCGACCGCTGTCTTCGCCAAGCTGTCCATGAGTTCGTCCAGCCAGTTCTGTCCGGTGCGTATGGATCCGGTCTTCCGATAGTCGAAGACTTCCTGGAACCTGGCATGCAGGGCCCGGCTGAACAGGTCCGCCGTTTCTCTGTCCTCGTTGGCGTAGCTGAGAAATACGACTTCTTTGCGAAGCGCGGCCGTGGTGAAATATCGGCTGGCCTGATCGGCGTCGTGGAAAAGCCGGGGCTGATGCCCGATCACATTGAGGGTTTCCTCGAAAGAGCTTCCGAGGTCGTCGCGATCCTGCCAGGACAACACCCGCCTACTGTGGCGCGGCTGGACATCCTCGAACAACGCTCCGGAGAGTTGGTCGGGCACTCTATCGGCAGGCGTGTGCAACAGGGGCAGCGTAGGCACGCCGTGCCCTGCGGCAAAGCTCGCCGCGATATATGCCGCCGGGTCGTCGAGTGCGACTACCAGCCAGTCCAGTTCGCGCAGCCGGCTGACGAACGTCAAATCGAGTCGAGGCGGCCAGGCCAGGTTCACGGGCTGCCACACCGCTTCCTCGAGGCTGCTTTCCAACACATCGCCGATCTCCGCCCTGCTGCTCCGGTTCAGCAGCAGGCCTACTTCTCTTCGGCGGTACGAGCGTGTTCCGGCGCGTGCGGAGATATGCGCCCGCAAACCGTTGGCGAAAGTCTCGAATGCTTTGGTGACGCGCGCGATCAGCGGCGAATAGCGTTCGTCGGTGATCTCCTGCGGGTCGTACTCAACGACTCGTATCTCCGGAGGGCACCGGAACAGGGCGCCGTACCGGTGGTCGCAGAAAACGATGCTGGGATACCGCAGGCGTGCGGCGATGCTCAACTCGAGCAGGAAGTACCGCGCTTCGTGCTGGAGCGTGCGCAGATCCCACGCCGTCTGCGCGTCTCCTGGTAGCGGGTATATGCCCACGAACCCGTCCGCGTCTCGCATCATCCGTTCCAGCCGTGTCGGGCTGGTGAAGGTCAGCCCTTCGTCCACGCGGAAGGCGACCGGTTGCACCTTCCGGATGATTCGCCAGAAGAACAGGTTGACATCGGGTGATCGGTACCGGTGACTGAGAAAGACGTTCGGCCTGCTGGAAGAGTCTTTCTCAGTTGCCATTCTGATCCGCCTGCGGCTCGGGAAGGACCGAACGCAGGCCGGATGTGTCGACGACCTGCTGTTGGCGGATCTTGGCGTACACCGCGTCGAAGGTGTAGCCCGCGATGAAACCGACGGACAGTACGAAGAACAGGAGCCGTCGCGCGCCGGGGCCCGTCAACAGATCGGGCGAGGTCGCCAATTGTGCCGAGATGAACAAGAGGACCGCGATCGCACCCGCCGACATCCCCAATACCGAACTTCGCGCCCAGTCCTCCCTGCGGTCGACGGCAGTGCGGATTATCGCCCCTGACGTCGCCGCGAGCAGGGAGCCCGCGATCAGCCCGACCAGGGTGAGCGATGCGTTGCCGTCCACCGCGTAAACCAGCGGGATCATCGCGAATCCGCCGATCAGCAAGAGCGCGCCGAAGAGCAGCCCGATTCCGGACTTGTACTTGGCATGCCGCTCGGCGCGCGACCGCATCGTCTCCGCTGATTGTTTGCGTTCCTGCTGAGTGCGCAGGATCGCGACGACATTCTCAGCGGCGCCGGCGTTCCACTCGCCGCCCAGGATCGAAAGCTCTTCCGGCGTGACGAGATTGCCGGTGCGTCCCATCGATACCCATGCCTTACGCGCGGCACCACCGAAAGCGGCGACGGGCGCGAGGGGAATATCGAACGCCATCGCCACCATCGCGGTGATCAATGTGGTGCGGCCGCCACCGATGAGTACGACACCATCGGCTTCACGCAGCGAACGGTAATAAGAGACTTCCCAGTCGTCTTCCGCTTCATGACGAATTTCGAAGCTGCCGGACTTATGTGGTGGATGCGGGAAACTGGTTTCGGAAGATCCGTACGGTGGCCGGACATGGATGGAACCGGCTCTGCACGGCTCGACGGAAAGGTATCCGGCTACCACATCGCGTTCGACGAATCGCGGCGCGCTGGAATAGACGAAGAGGTCGTAACCTGCCCTTGCCAGTTCGGCGCCGACCTCCCGCGCGGCTCGGGCGCCGTTGTCCTCGGTCCACGACGGACGGTCCTCCACCCCGCAAGGGCGTATCCCGCCGACGATCGCGATTGTGCGGCGCTCGCCGATCGAGCCGTTTGTGCCTGACTGCACCGAACATCCCCTCGTTGATCAGGTAACAGTAGGTTGGATAGTAGCGACCGGGCGGCCGTCCGCGCCGAAAATCGTTGTGCCGTAAACCCGGTTCAGCGAGATTCTCGCCGCCTCAACGGCATCCGGCCTGCCCTGGGCGCGGTCGCCTGCTCCCGACCGCGGAAGACCGGGAACCGCAGGTGATCCGGCGGGACAAGGGAAACGCCTCTGTTTCGACGCTGAGGTTTTCCGGGCGTGGCCGGTTCGGTGCTGCCGACCGGGCAATTCGAACCTGTCTTTCGCGGGCATCGGGCCGGCGAAGTCGACTCGCCGACGAGATTCGGCCATTGACGCGGGCGCGGTGCGCGAACCCGTGCTCGCCTCGGGTTTCACCCCGAGGGGTGAGTCTTTCCGACCCGTAGGACGATGATCTTGCGAGCTTCCTGAGAGAAGAGTTAGAGGGGTCATAAGAGGGAGCCTTCAACGGGCGAAGGCATCCCAACCGTCAGTTGAAGGAAGCACAATGACCAAAAACAAGATTATCGCAGCCGCAGCTGCGGCAGCCTGTGTGCCAATGATCGCTTTCGGTTCGGGTGTTGCTACCGGGTCCCCGGACGTAGCGCCTGTGCCTGCCCCTCCGGCAGCCGTAGATGTCTCCCAGCATGGGCAAGTTCAGACCGATGACGCCGTTTTGTTCTTTGCTCCGTTCTTCTGGCCGGTCTGCTTCATCCCGCCGCTGCTCTTCGTCTTCCCGATCTGCATCGCATGATCTGCTGGACGGCATCGCTGAGGAAACGACGAACGCCGCGCGTCACGCACCCTCGCCAGATCGTGGCGTGACCGTCGGCGTTTCGTCACCTAGGAGGCGCACTCGACCAGGCTCGATCCCGCAAGATTGGTGACGACGTCTGGATGCCTGGTCTACGAGTTCTTCAAGTAAACAGCAGTACTGTTCGCGCGGCATGGGGGGGACGATCTTCCCCTTCGACCGATTGGATCCGGCATGTTCGAGAAACTTGCGGGAACAGCTGCTGCGTTCGCGGCATGCGCAACGCTGATCGGGGCGCACGCGGGCATGGTGCGCGCCGCCGCTCCGGTCGTGCTGGGCGGCGGCTCCGGCATCGCCGTCAACGATCAGGGCCTCTGTACGCTCACCACGATCGGGCACGACGGCGCGGGCCGGTTGGTCGGATTCACCGCGGCTCATTGCGGTGGTGCGGGTACCACCGTCGCCGCGGCGGCCGATCGCGACGCCGGCGTTGTCGGCACCATCGTCCAGGCCAACAACGACATGGACTACGCCGTCATCGTGTTCGAACCGGACAAAGTCGTACCGGTGAGCCGCGTCGGCAACACGACGATCGCCCAGGTGGGCGGTCCGGCGCAGTTCCCGGATATCGCGTGCAAGGAAGGCTATAGCACCGGCCACACCTGCGGACTGACCTACGGAGACGTGCTGGAGTCCGGGTGGACCTGGACGCAGATATGTGTCGTCCCTGGTGACTCCGGCGGGCCGGTCGTGGTCGGAACGACACTCGTCAGCATGGTGAACGCATACGTGACGGTGCCCTGCCTCGGACCTCAGCTCGGGACGAAGATGACCGCCATCATCGACGACGTCGACGCGCGCGGTGGTCCCGGAGCCGGCTTCCGTCCGATCTAGCCGGCCTACCGACCGGGCAGGGACCGCCGACATCCCCGCCCGCCGCCGGATCCGCCCGGTCCCGCGCTCGGGATGAATACGGAATTCGCGGACACCGACCGTCATCGGAGACGGCCGCGGTAGTCGAGGCAGGCGCGCCCGTCGGTGGGCGGGGCCGCGGGTGTGGTCGCGGCCGTGATGGCCTCGGTGTAAGCGCGCAAACCCTCGGCCAGCCTGCCCGCCATGTTCTCCAGCTGCTCGGGTCGCAGATGCTTGCCGAACGCGGCCGCATCCAGCAGCTGCCTGCGCACCTGGTCGATCTGCGTTCCAGCGAAGGGGATGGGCTCGTGGTCCGGCATACTCCGGCACCTTACCTCGAGTCGAACATATGTTCCCATCGGTCTGGCTGGTGTTCTTGATGTAATCGGCGCCAGAACATTTATCCAAGCCGTTTGTGCTTCATCTATCTAACGTCTGACCTTCCTTTTCGGTGATCGTCTACTCGTGCGAACACCCGGATGTCGAAGGGGTCGGTTGTATGGCAGGAACTCGGTGTGCTCAGTGGGGCCATCCAAGGACGGTGAGTGCGTCGCCAGCTGACGCGGCGGTTGACGAGGCCGAGATTCACTCCCATCGGCCGAGGGTGGTCGTCGGTTCGTCGACTGATCGGATGTCGCATTGAGCGGTTGTGACCTTTGCCTGTATCGGTCGGTGACGCCGGGGCTGCGTGGGCCTGGTGCGAGTTTCGAGCAGCAGATGCTGTCGGGAATCGAGCGGCTGGAAGACGGCGACGGCTCGGACTATCGGATGCTGCGGCGCACGCTCCGCGCTGCGGCCGCGGTCAGCCGCTCGGAGGTCGAATGGATACGCCGGATGCGGGCGACCGGGACCGTCCTGCGGCCCCGAGTCAGTGTCGTCGACGGCTATGTCGCGGGCTACATCGCCCAATGGCGGGACGCCCACAGTGCACGCCTCGGTCCGGCGATCACCGACCTCGAGGTCGGTGCAGGCCTGAGCTTGCCCGACTTGCGGGATGGGTGGGAACCTGACGCGCATGCGGTGGCGGACGCGCAGACCGAGTGGAAACTTCCGCGTTCGGTCACGCGGTCGGCCAGGGAAACGGTGCTGTGGGATGGCACCGAGTTGTGGGCATACGCGCTGGCTGATGTCCGGAGCTTCAACGAGATATTGGCGCGTGTTCCGAGCAATGAGCGCGCGGTATGGCGGTGGGCGGCAAGCCAGGTATCCGGTGTGCTGGCGATGTGGTCGTGGCGGGTCGAGCCGGACGCGCGCGGACCGTTCGCCGTTGCCGCGCACGAAGTCGGAAGGTCCGCCCTCGCGGCCGGAAGCCGCGCGCGCCCGCACATCTTCCGACCGCCCGCGCCGGATCTGGAGAAGGTAGCGTTCGTCCTGGCGCAGCTGTGCAGGGAGGTTCACGAGCCATCCACCGAGTCCGATTTGGTCGGCGCGCTGATCACCAGTATCGCCGCGATAATCAAAGCTCATCGCGAACGCGGGGAAATGGCGCGAGCGTCGAGCATCTACGCCACCGCCGTGGGTCCTTTGAAGTGGATAGAGTACGACATCCGCATCACAGTTCCGACTTCGGTGATCGGCTGCCAACTGCGGCTCGGGCACGCATCGCCGTCCCCTCCGAGTTAGCGCCGCGCCAGCCACCTCAGGATTCGCCGATCAGGCCCGGTCGACGGGTCCGTACCGGGCGGCAACGACATGGTGAACCCGCGGTCCACCGACATCGACGCCATGCCATGGTGCCGCGTAGTCGGCGGTGGGCATGACCTTTTGCTCGGCTACCGTCCGGCGAGCTCGGCGACGATCGGAGCGAACCGGTCGGCGAGGTCGGCGCCGAAGACGAAGTAGGAGAAGCCGATCTCCTCCCGTCGCCGCCGGATTTCCTCGGCGGCGGCCGCCGGATCATCCGGAAGTACGGCCAGTGCGTCCGCCGCGCGAAGCGCGGCAGGGTCGGTGTCGGGTGGCGCCATGTGCGGCGCGACAGTGTCGCCGATGACCGGCACGGCGAGCGCGAGCTCGACGTTCCCGATGGTGCGGAAGTCGCGTGCCAGCCGCTCGACCTCACCCCGAGGCTGAGCCCCCAGCGCGAACGTGACCGTGTCCGCGACCTCCGCCGCCAACGACCGGGCCTGTGGACCCAGTACGGCCATCGCCACGGGCGTGTGCAGGTCGGGGCCGTCGAGTTCGCGCAGCGTTTCGACGGTCTCACGTACCTGCGCAAGCCGCTCGTTCGGTGGCACGACGGACAGTCCCTTGTCGCGGAGTTCGTCCTCGATTCCCGGTCTGCCGGTGCCGATGCCCATCTCGAAGCGTCCGTCGGTGAGTAGCGACAGCGAGTGCGCTTCCCACGCCGTCAGCCAAGGCGGGCGTAGCGGAGAGGCGTACACCCAGGTGCCAACGCGCAGGTCGGTCAGGGCCGCGGCGGTGGCCAGCATGGGGCCGGGCGCCGGTTGCGTCTGCGGGAAGTCGGGCACCAGCAGCGTCGAGTAGCCGCTGTCGGCGATGCGGCGCACGCGATCTCGCCACGTCGGCAGGTCGGTCCTGAGCGGGGCGACGACCCCGAATCGAAACGGTCTCGTCATGCCTGACTTCCTCTCGGAGAGCATCGGTTCGAACAATGGATGGATCGTTCCGGTTTACCTGACCTGGGCGGGTATTGCCCGGTCCACGATCGTCCGCACCAGTTCGGCGGCCCGCTGCTCGTCGAAAATGCCGGGCAGGGTGAGTCGTTCGAGGATGAGCCAGTTCAGGGCGAGGTAGAGCACCACAACGGCGTCCTCGTCGCCGGGCAGTTCCGACTCCCGATAGTTGCTGATATTGAAGTCGAGATCCGCGCGTACCCGCTCGGTGAGCAGCGCCTGCAGTTCGGGCCGCCGGGTGGCCTCCAGTCGCAGTTCGAGGATCGCGAGATAGCCGGTGCGGAAATGGGAGACCCGGTCGACCACCTCGGTCATGAGTTCGGTCATGGACTCGCGGGTCTGCGGTCCGCGGGATTTCGCCATGGCGGCGTCGCTGGGGATCAGCCGCTCGTAATAGCGGTGTCCGACTTGGACGAGCAGTGCGTCCCGGTTGGGGAAGTAATTGGAGGCGGTTCCGGCGGGCACTCCCGCCTCCTGATCGACCGCCCTGAAGGTCAGGCCACGTGCCCCTTCGCGGGCCAGGACCTCGATTGACGCATCCAGCAGGGCCTGCCTGCGTTCCGGATTCGTGCGCACCACTTGACACCACTCCATCTGTAGTACTACGGTTCAAATCACTTCGCACAGAGTACTACAGTTGAGGCGGTTAAGATGCGAAAGCTTGTCTACTACGTGGCGGTCTCCCTCGACGGCTACATCGCGGGACGCAGGGGGAATTCGACTTCTATCCGATGTGTGAGGACATGACGGCGTGGATCAACGAGCGCTATCCGGAGACGGTGCCGACGCCTCTGCGCGAGTCCGTCGGCATGCCCCTCGACACGCCGAACAAGACCCTGGACACCCTGGTCATGGGTCGCGGCACCTACGAACCGGGCCTCGCCATCGGCTGCACCAGCCCGTACAACCACTTGAGGCAGTACGTCTTCTCGAGCACCCTCGCGCCGGTGGACAACCCGCAGGTGGAGGTCGTCGACGCCGATCCGGTCGAGCTGGTCCGGCAACTGAAGAAGGAAGCGGGCCTGGATATTTGGCTCTGCGGCGGCGGCAATCTGGCCGGACAGCTCCTCGGCGAGGTCGACCAGCTGATCATCAAGAGCTACCCCGTGATCGCGGGCGACGGCATCAGGGCATTCACGGGCAATTTCGAGCCGACGCGATTCGAGGTCACCCAGCGCCAAGAGTTCAGCACCGGCGCGCAGGTCACCTGGTTCGACCGCGCCTGATCCGGCGCCAGACCCGCCGGAGTTCCGGCATCCCGTGGCTTCACATGAGTATTCGAAAAGGCGGAACCGATATGCGAAAGCAACGCAGCACCTTCCCGACCAAGACCAACCAGCAGCGCTTCGTGACTCGCCCCGTGCCTCCGCGCGCGGTCACCAATTCCAAGGGCGGGTGGCCCCGGCACGGCAGGTACGGGGCGCGGTAGCGCCCGATCGGCGACCTGGGCTGTCCGAAATCGTTTGCCGCGGCCGGAATCGGCTGGGATGGGAGTAGCAATGCATACCGACGTGATCATCGTGGGCGCGGGCCCGACCGGCCTGATGCTGGCCGCCGAGCTGCGCTCGGCCGGAGTGCGGCCGCTGGTGCTGGAGCGGCAGTCGCAGCCGCGGGACACCCCGAAAGCCGGTGGTCTCGGCGGGCAGATCCTGGAGTTGTTGCGCTACCGGGGCTTGCTGGATCGGTTCGAAGCGGCCTGCACCGATCCGATTCCGGCTCCCCGGTTCCCGTTCGGCGGTGTGCACGTGGACCTCACCCAGCTGGACGAGTCCCCGATGCATGCCCTGCCGCTGACGCAACAGCAGCTGGAGCGACTACTCGGCGAATACGTCGGCGAACTCGGCGTCGATATCCGTCGCGGACACCAGGTGCTCGATGTGCGGCAGGACGCCGACGCGGTCACCGCGGAGGTCAACGGGCCGGTCGGGCCGTACCGGGTGACCGCCCGCTATCTGGTGGGCTGCGACGGTGCGCGCAGCCGGGTTCGTGACCTGGCCGGCATTCCGTTCCCCGGCACCGTATATCCGGAGGTGAATCGGCTGGCCCAGATCACCGTGCCCGATTCGGTGACCCGGCTCGACAACGGCGACCTCGAGGTTCCCGGGTTCGACGCCATCCGTGCGGGTTTCACGCGGACGGATCGCGGTCTGTTCGGGATGGGTGTGTCACCCGCCTCGGAGGCGCTGTCCGTCTACACGATCGAGGACGAGACCGTCGAATACGACGATGACGTGCCGATGACCGTGGCAGAGTTGCGCGACAGCATCCGTCGCGTGCTGGGAGTGGATCTGCCTGTGGCGGAGACATTCCGGCTGTCGCGATTCACCTTCAAGGCCCGCCACGCCGAACGCTATCGCGCGGGCCGGGTCCTGCTCGCCGGTGACGCGGCCCATCTGTTTCCCGCCACGGGCGTGGCGCTCAACGCCGGAATGCTGGATGCGGTCAACCTGGCCTGGAAGCTGGCCGCCGAGGTCAACGGGTGGGCGCCGGCCGGCCTGCTGGACACTTATCACGAGGAACGCCATCTCGCCGGGGAGCGCACCATGCTGCACACCCGGGCACAGGTCGCGCTGCGGCGCGGGCACGACCCGGCCTCCGAAGCACTGCGGGCGGTCTTCCAGGAACTTCTCACCGACGAACCGCCCCTGCGGCGCATGGCGGCCCT
This sequence comes from Nocardia sp. NPDC004168, assembly GCF_040610355.1. NCBI lineage: Bacteria > Bacillati > Actinomycetota > Actinomycetes > Mycobacteriales > Nocardiaceae > Nocardia > Nocardia sp. NPDC004168. Next base: position 306,458 of record NZ_JBEXME010000003.1, read on the forward strand.
CATCGCCGGCGCCGATATCCGCTATCGACTGCCCGATCCCAACAACCACATCTCGACCGGAACCTTCGCGCCCGACCTCACCCTGCACACCGACGACGGGACGACCAGCGTCGCCGAAGTCATGCACGCCGCACGGCCCGTCCTGCTCGACCTCGCCGACCGCGCGGACCTGCGTGATACCGCCCGAGACTGGCGGCACCGCATCGACATCCGCTCCGCCAAAGCCGAGAACCGCGAAGCCGATGCCCTCCTGATCCGCCCGGACGGCCACATCGCCTGGGCCGCGACCATCGACGAACCCGCCGACACCGCCGAGCACGGCCTGCGAGCAGCGCTGTCGTTATGGTTCGGCACACCCGCGGAAACGACGATCCCGACCAGCGATTGACGACGGCAGGTCGTCACCACCGATGGAGGGCTGCCGCTTCTGAACCTCCGTCGGCGAAGACGATCTGCACGTGCACGGACATCTGCTCGTCGGATGCGGCGCTGACCAGGCCGAATGCCGTGTCAGCGGACGTGTCAGGCCGGTGTCAGGGCGGTATCAGCGGGGCTCGCGACAGTATCCCTGTGAACAGTTCAGCGATTGCGGCTTCCGGGCTGCGAAAGACGTACGGGGACAAGACGATCCTCGATGGTATCGACTTGGATATCGGCGCGGGCACGATCTTCTCTCTGCTCGGCCCGAACGGGGCGGGTAAGACGACCACGGTGAACGTGCTGACCACGCTGTCGAAAGCCGATGGCGGCACGGCGCGGGTCGCCGGGCACGACATCGCGACCGATGCCGAGGCGGTGCGTGCGTCGATCGGGGTCACCGGTCAGTTCGCGGCGGTGGACGATCTGCTGACGGGGGAGGAGAACCTGCGGCTGATGGCGGATCTGCACCATCTGCGGGCCCACGAGAGCAAGCGGGTGATCACCGAATTGCTCGAACGGTTCGATTTGGCGGAGTCGGCGCGAAAGCAGGCGTCGACCTATTCCGGGGGTATGCGCCGGAAATTGGATCTGGCGATGACGCTGGTCACCAAGCCGGACATCGTCTTCCTGGACGAGCCGACAACGGGATTGGATCCGCGCAGCCGGCGCACCATGTGGGAGATCGTCCGGGAATTGACGAACGCCGGTGTGACGATCTTCCTGACCACTCAGTACCTCGAGGAAGCCGATCAGTTGGCCGACCGGATCGCGGTGCTCGACCAGGGCCGCATAGTCGACGAAGGCACACCTGACGACCTCAAGCGCCGGGTGCCCGGCAGCCACATCCGGCTCCGATTCACCGACGTCACGCAGCTCGATGCGGCGGCGCGGATCCTGCCGGGGGCCACCCGCGACGACGAGGCCCTGACCCTGCGGGTCCCCGGCGACGGCGGGACGAAAGCACTGCGGGACCTGCTGAATCGGCTCGCCGAACACTCGGTCGACGCCGAGGAGGTCTCCGTCCACACCCCTGACCTCGACGATGTCTTCTTCGCCCTGACCGGTCACGCCACCAAGGAGGCTGTCGCACCATGAGCACCATTTCCGCGCCGCTGGCCGATTCGTCGATCATGCTGCGCCGCAACTTCAAGCACATCGCCCGGACTCCGGTCACGATCTTCAACGCGGCCATGATGCCGGTCGTGATGATGCTGATCTTCGTGTACGTGTTCGGCAACGCGTTCGATGTCGGCGAACAGTACATCGATTACGCGACGCCGGGCATGATCCTGCTGGCCATCAGCTACGGGTTGTCGGGCACCGCGGTATCGGTGAGCTCCGATATGGCGAAAGGCGTCATCAACAGGTTCAAGGTCATGAGCGTCTCTCGTGGCGCCGTACTGACCGGCCACGTCGCGGCCACCGTACTGACCAATGTGGTGGCCATCGCGGCCGTCATAGGTGTGGCCTTCGCGCTGGGGTTCCGGCCGCCCGCGACCGCACTCGACTGGCTGGGCGCGATCGGCATCATGGCGGCGACGTCGTTCGCGGCCGCCTGGCTCACGGTCGCACTGGGAATGGCCGCGAAGACTCCGGAGTCCGCGGGCATGACCGTGGTGCCGCTGATCATGCTGCCGTTCGTGAGCAGCGCGATCGTGCCCGCCGACCAGATGGGGCAGGGTATCCGGCAGTTCGCGCAATACCAACCTTTCACGCCGATCATCGAAGCGTTGCGCGGGTTTCTCGCCGGGCACCCCTCAGGTGGCTACACGGCCGCCGCGCTCGCCTGGTGCGCCGGGTTCGCCGTCGTCGGATACCTGTGGTCGCGCGCCACTTTCAACAAGCGCGTGTAGTCGCGACCAGCCGCCCATTTCACACCCCAACCAATTCACACACAGGAGACAGCCATGCCGACGTTCGAGACCCCGGAACCGATCGCCGTCACGATCGACGTGCTCTCCGGTGCGGTCACGGTGATCGCCTCGGACCGTATCGACACCGTCGTGGAGGTCCGTCCGGCCGACGCGTCCAAAAAGGGTGACGTGCGCGCCGCCGCGCAAACCCAGATCGAATTCACCGCAGGCACTTTGACCGTGCGAACGCCGAAAGACTGGCGGACCTACACCCCGTTCGGCGGCAACCCGTCGATCGAGCTGACCATCGAGGTACCCACCGGCTCCCAGCTGAAGGGCACCGCCGCGGTGGGCCGATTGCTGGGCGCAGGCGAACTCGGCGAATGCGACCTGGAGATATCCGCGGGCGACATCACCGTCGAGCGCCCGCGTGATTCGGTAACCGCGAAAACCGCCAAAGGCGACATCCGTATCGGTGAGGCGTCGCGCGGCGTGCTCCGGCTGGAAACGTCCATGGGCGAGCTCCAGGTCGGAATCAGCCCGAGTAGCGCGGTGCAGCTGGAAACCAACGCCCAGCACGGGACCGTGCGCAACCGGATGCAACCGGTCGACCGGTCGCAGGGCGAGGAGGACATCGTGCGGGTGTACGCGCGCAACTCCTACGGCAACATTGTCATCCAGCACGCCACGGCCGCCTGATACTGCGCTCCCGCCACCCCGTCCCGCGCACATTGTCCAACAGGTGTGCGACACCAGGTCGGTGTCGCACAACTGTTTTCGCCATGTTCAGCAAGCGAGCGCAGTGGCGACCAGTTCACGCCAGCTCGCCTGCGCACCCTCCTTCGTCGCCTCGGTGAACCGCACTTCGCCGAGGCGACGTCGTGCTGTCTGCTCGATCCGTTCCACATCCGGTTGGGAACGGTCGGACAGGCCGCGCACTGCGGCACTCGCCGCGAGCAGCCGGACGGCCTGCTCATCGTGGTCGGCGCGTTGCGCCAGGTCGGCGATCCCGACGAGCACCTGAGCGGTCAAAGGCGCGTATCCCGCATCGGATGCCGCCTGGAAGGCCGCGTCGTGGTGTTCGCGGGCTTCATCGAGCCCGTCGGCGAGGTAGCCGAGCAGGTTGTGGGTCCGCGCCCTGACGTAGCGCTGCTCGGCATCGCTGCCGAGGAGGGTTGTCGCGAGATCGATCTGCCGGTACGCCTGCTCGGTGTCGTCGCTCCAACGAGCCAGCTCCGCCCTGGTCAGGGCGAGTTCGGCCAGTGCGTTCGGCCAAGCGGAGCGATCCGCGTGCCGCTGCGCCTCGGCCATGGCGGCCGCACTCGCCTCCGCATCGCCCAGCAGCCAGTACAGCTGAGCCTGCCGCGCCCGCATCAAGAAAACGTCCTCGATCGCGCCGACCTCGGTGACCACCGCGATCGCCTGGTCGAGATGCTCGCACGCACCGGCGAACTCACCGCGCATGGCGATTCGATTCGCCAGTTCGGTCAGAGCGAACGAGATCCCCCAGCGCTCGCCGATGGTCCGGAACTCGGCGAGCGCCGTCTCCAGATACTCGTCCGCCTCCCGCCCCTGCTGTCCCAGCGCGATCCGCGCCTTGCCGAGCTGGAGCCGGGCCAGCGCCCGCACCCAAGGGTCGTCATCGGTGAGCAGCGGTTCGAACGCGGGCAGCAACGCGTCCGGCCCCTGCAACATGCGTTCCAGCGCTGCGACGAACGCCAGCAGCGGGTATCGCCCCCGACTGCGCCGGCTGAACAGGTATGCCTTGTGGATCCATTCCTCCACTTGGTGCTCGTCACTCGGCCCGGAGCTCATGAAGTGCACGACCAGCCCGTACACCCTGGCCCTGATCTCGTCGTCCACCTCGCCGGACGTGTCGGCAGCCGCGGTGATCAGCTCCATGCCCTCGGCCTTGTGGCCGCCGAGCCACCAGTACCAGCCCGCGGCCGCCGCGAGCCGCATCGCCCCGGTCGCGTCCGCGGCCGCGAGCGCGCCACGCATCGCGACGGCGATGTTGTCGTGTTCGACCTCGAGCGTGGCGAGCCACTCCAATTGCTCGGCGCGGCGCAGGTGCGGCTCCGCGATGTCGGCGAGTTCGGTGAAGTACGCGAGATGCGCTCGGCGCGCCGAATCCGATTCGCCCGACTCCTCGAGCCGGTCCCGGGCGTACTGCTTGATCGTGTCCAGCATCCGGAAGCGCGGCCCGCTGTCCTCCACGGTACGCAGCAGCGATTTCTCGGTCAGCGCGGTCAGCAGCTCGAGCACCTCCCACCGCTCGACCGCCATGCTCTCCTCGCCCTGGGCTTCGGGCCCCGCGCAGACCTGCTCGGCCGCCTCCAGGCTCGCGCCGCCGGAGAACACCGCGAGCCTGCGCAGAACCATCCGTTCGGAGTCGGTGAGCAGCTCCCAGCTCCAGTCGACTACCGCTCGCAACGTCCGGTGCTGCGGAATCGCGGTGCGGCTGCCGCCGGTCAGCAGACGGAATCGATCGTCGAGGCGGTGGGCGAGCTGGTCGAGGGACATGGTGCGCAGTCTGGCCGCGGCCAGTTCGATCGCCAGGGGGATTCCGTCGAGGGCCCGGCAGACGCGCGCCATGGTCGACAAGGTGGGAGCATCGGCCGCGAGATCCTGACGCACCGCACCTGCCCTGTCCCGCAACAGCTGCACCGCCGGGGATGACTCGATCTCGCCGGGATCCGCGTCCTGCGCGGGCAACGCCAACGGCTCGACCTGCCATAACGCCTCGCCCATGATGCCGAGCGGTTCGCGGCTGGTAGCGAGGATCCGCAGCCGCCCGCACTCTCCGAGCAGCCGGTGGGCGAACGCCGCCGCGGACTCGATCACGTGCTCACAGTTGTCCAGGATCAACAGCGTTTCGCGCTCGCGGATCGCCGCGACGAGCCGGTCCATCGGTTCCGCGTTCGGTGCGCCGCCGAGCAGCGCGTCGCGGAGTCCGAGCGCGGCGAGGGCGGATTGCGCCATGTCGCCACTCGCGCCGACGGACGCCAGTTCCACCAGCCAGGCCCCGTCGGGCAGGTCGTCGAGCATGGTTCGCGCGGTTTCGAGGGCCAACCTGGTCTTGCCCGAGCCGCCAGGACCGGTCAACGTGGTGAGCCGATGGTTCGCGATGAGTTCGCGCACGGCGGCGATATCGGCGTATCTGCCGACGAATTCGGTCAACTCGGCCCGCAGGTTCGTGTTGCGGTGGTTCTCCTCCGTTCGCACTTCGCCGCGCAGGAGCGCCACGTGTAATGCGGAGAGTTCCGGCGACGGATCGACGCCCAGCGTGTCGGCGAGTGCCTCCCGTGCGCGCTGGTACGCGATCAGCGCCTCGGCGCCGCGACCCGCGGCGCCGAGCGCGCGCATCAGCGCGGCGACGAGCCGTTCCCGCACCGGGTGCCGGGCCACGAGCTCGGTCAGCTCGGTGATCAGCTCCGTACCCCGGCCGAGGCGGACCTCCGCTTCGTACCGATCCTCCATGGCGGCGAGGCGCAGCCCCTCCAGCCGGGTGACCACCGCGTCGAAAGCCTCGCTGTCCGGTATTCCGACGTCCTGCATCGGCGCACCGCGCCACAGCTCGACGGCCTCGTGCAAGAGCTGGGCCTGTCGCGCGTCGTCACCGCCGCGGGCCTGGTCGAGAAGCCGTTCGAACCGCAGGGCGTCGACGGCGTGGGGTTCCACCGTCAGCCGGTATCCGCCCGCCTGCCCGTCGAGCGCCCCGTCCGGCAGCACCCTGCGCAGCCGGGAGACCAGTGCCTGCAAGGCGTTCGCCGCGTCGGCGGGCGGTTGCTCACCCCAAATCCAGTCGACCAGCGTCGCTTTCGGGACTACCCGACCTGGTTCGAGCGCGAGCGCGATCAACAGCGCCCGCAACCGAGCGCCCGGTACCTCGATCAATCCGCCGTCGTCTAGTCGGATCTCGAGCGGTCCAAGCATCCCGATCTGCACCGGCCCATTCTGCCGTGGACCCTCGGCGGTGAACCGGGCCGCCCGTCCCCGGGGTGATAACCGCTCCGATGGCGGCGCCCGGCACCGGTCGGCCGCAGCGTGCCGAGATGCCGGCTTGCCGGAGAGCAGGCGCATACGCGATCTGATCGGCTCTGCGCGGAGGCGGCGCGCGTCGACCAGGGCGAACGCCGTATCGGCTGCGTGTCAGGCCGGTATCAGGTCGGTGTCAGCCAGTCGGGCGACAGTTCTCCTGTGAACAGTTCAGCAATGACAGGGCTGAGGAAGGTGTTCCGGACGCCGCTGTGCACCAGTGCACTTGCCCACGGTGTGCGCTCTCTCCCGGTCACCTGGGAAAAGGGGTAGCCGGTGGAACTCAGAGTGGACCGTGAGCGCTGCGTCAGCGCCGGCATGTGCGCACTGACCGCCCCTGGAGTATTCGACCAGGACCCGGAGGACGGACGGGTGGCGCCGCTGAACCTCACACCCGCGCCCGAGTGGGAGCAGGCCGTCCGCGAGGCGGCCCAGTTGTGCCCGTCCGGCGCGATCACCATCGTTCGACAATCGCCGCGAGAGGAAATTCGATGAGTCAGACGGCCCCCATCCCGCACGGCCTCCCCCTGGAGCGCGACGCGGGACCCTTCGACCCACCCCGCGAGATCACCCGGCTGCGCGAAGCTCGCCCGGTCAGCCCCCTGATCTTCCCCGACGGTCACGAGGGCTGGCTCGTCACCGGCTACGACGCGGTTCGCCGGCTCATGGCCGACACCCGGTTCAGCTCCCGCCAGGACATCGGCATCGTCCACGTGCCGTACGAGACCCCCGGCATGCCCGTCGCCACCGAACCGTCACCGCAGGTGCCGGGTTTGTTCATCGCCATGGACCCGCCGGACCACACCCGGCTGCGACGCAAGCTGACCGGCGCGTTCACCGTCAAACGGATGAAGCAGCTCGAGGAGCACATCATCGACATCGCCGAGCGGCAATTGGACCAGATGGCGCGGCTGACCCCGCCGGTCGACCTGGTCGAGGAGTTCGCGCTGCCGGTGCCTTCGCTGGTGATCTGCGAGCTGCTCGGCGTGCCCTACGCGGACCGCGAGACCTTCCAGGTCAACTCCGCCAAGTTCTTGGTCAAGGACCAATCGCTCGAGGAGAAGATGGCGGCGTACGGCGCGATGACGACGTACCTGGCCGAACTGGTCACACGCAAGCGCGCCGAACCCGGCGAGGACATACTGTCCGACCTGGCCCGCCACGACGACCTCACCATCGAGGAGCTGACCGGCATCGCCTTCCTGTTGCTGCTCGCGGGCCACGAGACCACCGCGAACATGCTCGCGCTCGGCACCTTCGCGCTGCTGGAGCACCCCGAGCAACTGGCCGAACTGCGCGCGGACCCGGATCTGCTTCCCGACGCCGTCGAGGAACTCATGCGCTACCTGTCGGTCGCCGACATCTTCTATCGCTACGCCACCGACGACATCGAACTCGGCGGTGAAACGATCGGCAAGGGTTCCACCGTGGTCGTCTCGCTGCTGGCCGCCAACCACGACCCCCAGCGTTTCGACCATCCCGACACCCTGGACCTGCACCGCAAGGCCCGCGGCCACCTGTCCTTCGGCCACGGCGTCCACCAATGCCTCGGCCAGCAACTGGCCCGCATCGAGATGCGCGCCGGTTTCGCCGGACTGCTGCGCCGCTTCCCGACGCTCGAGCTCGCCATCCCCGCCGGTGCGGTGAAACTCCGGACCGACATGAATATCTACGGCGTCCACGAACTGCCGGTCACCTGGACGGAGACGGCACGGTAGAACTGTCGGCCGAGCGCGTGGGAACGCGCCTGCACGGCCGGTCCGTCAGCCCTGGCCGTATCGGTTGTCGGCCAGGGCGGGCATGCCCATGACGAGGCGCGCTGTGGCCAAGGCGCGCAGCGTATTTCCGGCGTCGTCCTCGTCACCGGCGGCGGGGTGGTTCGAGCCCATGCGAAAGAACACGAAGTAGGCCGTGTGGGCCGCGACGGGCCGGTGGCATGAATACCGCTCACGGACAGAATGAACACCCTCGCCACGGTTGGATCGGCATATCGCACACGAGCACCGCGGCGAAACTCTTGCGATCCCACTTTTATACTCGCCGGTAACAATTGGAATCGAGAATAGCCAACGGGTAGCTGGCGACTTATTTTTGGCTCTGACATCGCTCTTTGCGGGGGAATGATGGTTGCGAGTCGAACGCGTATTGACGGATGGGAAGCGGCACGGGCAGAATCGGCCGGGTTGATCCCGGGGGTGGAGGAGTTATGCGCGTAAAAACCGATATCCATTTCACCGTCGGCGTCGATCCCACCCGGGTGTTCGATGCGGTCGCCGCGATCGAATTGCTTCCCGAATGGTCGACGCATTCGGATGCGCGCGTGGCCACCCGCGGTGAATCCGGTCGTCCGCAGCGGGTCTACGTCACCGCGGAGACTCCGCTCGGCAAGTCCGATCTCCAGGTGCTGGAATACGACTGGACCGCGGACCGAGTGTCGTGGCAGGTCGTGGACAGCTGTGTCGGCGTCGGCGGCGGTGGCTGGTTCGAAGTCGCCGAGGACGGCGCGGGATCGCAGGTCTGGTATCACACCGAGCTGCAATCCTCGCTCTTGCTGCCCGGACTACTCCTCAAGCGCAGCGTCCGGCGGGAGGCCGAGACCGTCGTGCAGAACTTCATCGAATTCGCCGAGGGATATACCGCGCCCCCGAAATCACGCGCCGTATAGGTCGCTCCGCTTCACCATTGGATATCCGCGACCGAGTTCAAGGGGGCGGCCACTTCCTCCGGCGCCAGTTGCAGATCCGCGTCCCGCAGCGCTTGCGGGAAGTGGAAGCGGGCTCGCTGCTCGATCTCGGTCAGCGGCAGCTGGAAGACGCGGAACTCGTCGAGATCGAGCACTTCCAGCTGGTCCAGGTTCTGGCTCAGCAGGAAGCCCCGGGCCTTCAGTTCGCCGTTCTCCCGGAACGCGATGACCTTCCAGAACTCGCGCGGAATCCTGACCTGCCGGAATTCCTGGTCGTCGTCGATGAAGACCGGGCCGCCGAACGCGCTGACCTTGAGGTCGTCGACGGTGACGTCGGCGAAGACGGCGTCCTCGAGCCGCCCCCAGACCCCATCGCGCATGCTCTGGTTGAAGTCGTCCATCTGCGGGGTGATGTTGGTGTAGAAGAACGAATCCTCGTTGGCCTTCTTGGCCTCGGGCAGGCTGCCCCACAGCAGGTCCGCGCGGCGGGCGAGGTGGCCGCGATCGAGCCGGTTGTCGCGGTACAACTCGTTGCCGACCTGGGCGTCCGCGTCGAGCCGCGCGTCCTTGACGAAGTCGATCTTCTTCCGCGACAGCTTCTTGATCGAGCCGCCGTCGATATTCCAGGCCACCCAGATGGCGAAGCGGCGCGAGCGGCGCATCGCGAGGGAGAAATGCGTGTAGTGCAGGACATCGGCGCCGTCCAGGGTGGTCGCCACGTCGGGGCGGATCTCGGCGTCCACCTCGGGGACCGGAATCGGCGACGCGAGGAAATTCGGGTCGTATCCTGCGACGGCCGCGGCTTCCTCCGCGGCCGGCGGGGTCAAGGTGATGCCGAGCTTCTCGAACACCGATTGCGGCAGGCAGGCCAGCGCGTGCTCGTCGGTGTCCGCGCCCGTCTCGCCTGCGAAATGCAATCCGGCCAGCACGGTGCTGGTCTTGCCGTCGGGGAGCTCGAAAATCCACGCCGATCCGGAGTCGCCGCCGCTGCTGATCTCGCCGTCGACCGCGGGATGGTCCGGGTCGGGCCCGATCTCGAAGCCGCCGATGCTTCTCGTGCCAACGCCGTGATAGTCGATCTTGGCGACCACGTCGACGCGCCGCACCATGCCGTGGGTGACCTGGGTGGTCCGGCCGCTCTTGATCACCTTGTCGCCCAGCTCGGGTTCGCCGAGGCGGTCCGGGACGACGTCCAGGCCCATGATCGCGGCGCTGAACCGCCGGTTCTCGATGTCGGCGACGGCGCAGTCGCCCGCCGTGCCGAGATGGGATCGGATCAGCTTGCCGAGCCGGTTGCGGTCGACCCGGTTGTCGTCACGCGGGCCCGGCTGCACGACGTCGTCGCCGAGATTGCCCGCCGCGGTGTTCAGGACGTGCCAATTGCTCAGCACATACGGTGTTCCGTCGTCCCGGTCGTAGACGACGCAACCGATCGTCCCCGCCGTAGTGCTCGGGTGGGCAACGCTGATTCCCGGCACGATCGGGTCGAGGCGCGACTTGCGCTCGGGCGCGGCCGCTTCGGTGACCAGCCGGAAGGCCGGCTCGAACGTGCGCTGTAGCACGTCGGTCGGTACCTCGATCCCGTCGACGGTGACGGTCTCCGGAATCGCAGACGTGCCAAGCGCTTCCAGCGCCTCCGGTTCGGACACCTTCTCGTGCACGGTGAACTGCACCGCGATCTCGCCGGTCGATTTTCCGTCGACTTGCTTGTGGCCGATGCCGATCGAGGAGATATTGGGGTCTTCGAGGAAGTTCTCGCCCTTGCTGCGGATGAATTTGCGCAGTGCGGCGAGAAGGTCGTCGTTTCGGGTGTTCGTCCGGCGGGCTGGTGAATTCTTTTTGGCAGGCATGGTGGCTCCGTGATCGAGGTGAGCGTGGCGTCGACGGCGCTGTCGCACCAGCTATCGCCATTCTCTGGTCACAGTCGTGCCCGCACACGAGTAGCGAACTACTCGAACGACGGGTGCCGCAATGCTGCGCAAAAGTTAGTTCGCATAACCAAAACAGTAGGTAGAGCCTATGCGTGCTGTCGGTTTCAGCGACGTTAGATTTTCACCGATGTTCGGCCAAGGCTGTCGCCGTCGCGGTCACGAGGCCGATCAATCGAGTTCGGTCGATGCCGGGAAGCCTGCGGGCCAGCTCGTGCTCCAGCTCCGCGCGGAACTTGTGTCGCACCGCCGAGCCCTGTTCGGTGGGAACGGCGCGAGTCACGCGGCGGTCTCCCGGGTCGGTCTCCCGGACGAGTAGCCCTCGCCGCTCCAGCCGGTCGACCATGCCGGTCACATTGGTCTTGTCACAACCGAGCGTCGCGGCCAGCTCGCCGAAGGACGGCGGCCGGTCGGCGCCGAGCAGGCACAGCAATTCGGCTTGCTGACTCGTCAATTCGAGGCGTCGCGCGATCGAGGTGTAGAGGGCGCTGATCTCGCGGTGCAGCCGTGCGAAAGCGGGCGCGAGCCCCTGGTCATCGGTCGGCATGGGGAAAGTCTATGTCATCGACAGTTGACATCCTCGCTGATTTAGTTGATGATCTCGACTATCGCCATGGTCATCAATGGGAGGTGAGATGCCGGTCGCGATCGTCACCGGAGGATCCCGCGGCATCGGTCGCGCCATCGCCGAGCGTCTGGGCGCGAGGGGAGCCGCCGTCGTCGTCAACTACCGATCGAACCGGCAGGCCGCCGAACAGGTGGTGGCCGACATCGAGGGCTCCGGTGGGCAGGCGTGGGCGGTGCGGGCCGACGTCGCCGACCCGGCGGGCCCGCGCAGGTTGTTCGACGCCGCCGAGGAGCGTTTCGGCGGCGTGGACGTCTTCGTGAACAACGCGGGCGTCGCGCGTTTCGGCTCGATAGCCGAGGCCACCGACGAGGACTTCGAGCTGATGTTCGCGGTCAACACCAAGGCGACGTTCGTCGCCCTGCGTGAGGCCGCGAAGCGGTTGCGCGACAACGGCCGCATCGTCGTCGTGTCCTCCGGCGCGACACTGACCCACCGGCCGGGCTCGGGTGTCTACGGCGCCAGCAAGGCCGCCGTAGAGCAGCTGGTTCGGGTGCTGGCCAGGGAACTCGGCCCGCGCGGCATCACGGCCAACAGCGTGCTGCCCGGTGCGGTGCGCACCGACGCACTCGCCGCGTCAGGGGTGATCGGGGCGAATCAGCAGACCCTCCAATCTATTCCGCTCGGCCGCATGGGCGAGCCCGACGACATCGCCGACGTCGTCGGCTTTCTGGCGTCGGAGGAGGCCCGCTGGATCACCGGGGCGAGCGTGCCCGTCGGTGGGGGAGCCTTCTGAACCGCGAACGTACCGGGACGGAGACGGTCCGAGACGGAACCAGGTTGTGCGCGCCTAGATCTCGATGTGAGCGCCCATGATCACCGTGCGCTCGCGGGGTAGGCCGAACTGCTCGGCGGCGTCGGCGGTGATGTAGGAGGTGGCGATGAACAGCCGCTTGCGCCACTGGGCCATCGTCGGCTCGGTACCGGGGCGCAGCTCGATCTTCGACAGGAAGTAGGACGCACGGTCCAGCTGCAACGGTCCCTCGGTGACAGCGGGGTCGAGCAATGCCAGCGCGCCGGGCACGTCTTGCGACTCCATGTAGCCGAACCGGGCGCACACGTGGATGATGCCGTCTTCGGTGTAGCCGAGGGAATCGACGCTGATCCGTTCGTCCGCCGGAACCCGCGGCACGGGTTCGGTCTCGATCGACATGATCACGACGTGCGCGTGGCGCACGTGGTTGTGTTCGGCGTTGGCCCGCAGGGCCAGCGGCGCGGTTCGTTTGCCTCGGTTGAGGAAGACGGCCGTGCCGGGGACCTCGAGTATCGATGGGTCGCCCGCGTGCAAGTGGTCGACGAACTCGCGCAGCGACCCCTCCCGCCGTTCGCGTTCGGCGGTGACGATGTCGCGCCCGCGTTGCCAGGTGGTCATGATGGTGAACGCGGTGAGACCGATCAGCAGCGGCAGCCACGCGCCGTGCACGAGCTTGGTCAGGTTGGCCGCGACGAACAGCAGGTCCACCGACAGCAGGGGGACGGCGCCAAGGGCGAGCAGCCAGCGCGGGATATTCCAGCGGGCGCGGGCGACGTAGAAGAACAACAGCGTGGTGATGGTGATCGTGCCGGTCACCGCCATGCCGAACGCGTAGGCCAGCGCCGCCGAGCTGCGGAAGGCGAACACCAGGGTGAGCACCGAGACCATCAGCAGCCAGTTGATCCACGGCACGTAGATCTGGCCGACCGTCGCCTCCGAGGTGTGCGCGATGCGCAGCCGGGGCAGGTAGCCGAGCCGGGCGGCCTGGGATGCCACCGAATACGCGCCGGTGATCACCGCCTGCGACGCGATCACCGTAGCGGCGGTGGCCAACAGCACCAGCGGCAGGCGGCCCCATGCGGGCATGAGCAGGAAGAACGGGCTGCTGACGTGGCCGGGATCGTCGAGGATCAGCGCGCCTTGGCCGAAATAGCTGAGGATGCACGCCGGGAACACCAGAAACAGCCAGCCACGGGTGATCGCCCTGCGACCGAAATGACCCATGTCGGCGTACAGCGCCTCGGCTCCGGTCACCGCGAGGACGATCGCGGCCAAGGCGAAGAAGGCGGTGCCGAAATGGCCGAACAGGAAGCCGAGCGCGTAGGTCGGTGACAGGGCTCGCAGAATCTGCGGATGATCGGCGATGCCCGCCACCCCGCACGCGCCGATGACGGCGAACCAGGCGATCATCACCGGCCCGAACACCCGGCCCACGGCCGAGGTGCCCCGGCGCTGCACCAGGAACAGCGTCACGATGATGACCGCGGTGATCGGTACGACGAAATCCGCCAGCGACGGTTGCACGACCTCGATTCCCTCGACGGCGGACAGCACGGAGATCGCCGGAGTGATCATGCTGTCGCCGAAGAACAGCGAAGCGCCGAAGATGCCCAGCGCCGCCAGCGCCGCGGTCTGCCGTCGGCCGTGCTGCGAACCCCACCGCCGCAGCTGCGTGATCAGCGCCATGATGCCGCCCTCGCCGTCGTTGTCGGCGCGCAGGGCCAGCAGGATGTAGGTGACGGTGACGATGATGGTGACCGACCAGAAGATCAGCGAGACCACGCCGTACACGTTGTCCACGCTCACCGGCACCGGATGTGGGTCGGCAGGGTTGAACACCGTCTGGATGGTGTAGATCGGACTGGTGCCGATGTCGCCGAACACCACGCCGAGTGCGGCGACCACCACGCCGAGCCGCGCGGTGTCGTGTGCGCTCGTCGCGGAGGGCGCGGGGGGTCGCTCCTCGTCGGATGTGGTCGTGTGCTGCCGATCGGTCACCGAGTCCTCCTAGCGCGGGCTGTCCGGCCGCCCGTGCGGACGATACCGTTCCCGGAGTTGGGCCGTCGGGCAGTAGCCGCCGCATGACATCCGGCGTCGTGCCTACCGCGGCTCAATACGACACGCGCGTCATGCGGATCTCGGAGATCGACATGCCCCGGCGGCGGCGGAACAATCCGCGCAGTGTTCCGGCGTTGAGATAACCCACCTTGGCGGCCACCGCGTCCACCGTGAGCGAAGTGGTGCGCAGCAGTTGCACGGCGCGTTCCAGGCGGATGTCGTGCACGAATTCCGTGGGGGACATGCCCAGTTCGGCGTGGGTGGCCCGCTGCAGGCTGCGTTCGGTGACGCCGACGGCGCGAGCGGCCTGGGATATCCGGAAGTTCTCGCCGAGGTGTGCGCGAACCCAGCGTTCGAAGGCGGCGGTGACGGAATCGCCGCGGGCGATGATCTCGGGGACGATGAACTCCCGTTGCGGTCGGCCCGCGCCCACCGCCAGGTAGCGCATGGCGCGTTCGGCCAGGGCCGGGCTCTTGCTCGCGATCAGCGACAGCGCCAGGTCCATGTGCGAGAGCGCGGCGCCCGCGGTGGTGACGCGTCGACCGCGACACAGCGTGCGTCCCTCGTCGAGTTCCACGTGCGGGTAGCGGCGCCGGAAGCTGGGGCCGAGCCACCAGCTCGTGGTCGCGGGGGAGCCGTCCAGCACGCCCGCCTCGGCCAGGAAGAACGTTCCGGTGCAGGCGCCGGCGAGGTGAGCGCCCCGATCGCGGGCCGCGACCAGCCGGTCGAGCACCGGACGGCTGGCGGGTGCGGAAACCAGGTCGATCAGCGCCGCGGCCTCCAGGACGTTCACGGCGGGCACGATCATCAGATCGAACCCGTCGCCGAGCTCGTCGAGCGGGATCGTCGGCACGGTGTGGCCGTTGCCCGACCGCACCGTGGCGCCGAACGACGCGCTGTGCACCCGCCACGGCTGCGGCGGGTCGGGCAGCTCGGTGCGCACGGCGTTGGCGGTGTTGAAGGTTTCCAGTAGGGCGGCGTATCCGAAATCGGCTACGCCGTCCACCACGAAGACGACGACGTCCATGTCGGAAACGGTACCGAAGATGTCGTTTGCGACACTCGGTTCCGCCGGGATTCTGTCCTACCGTCATCGCGAGACGGCTCGCCGCCGAGCGAACCGGGGAGCCGATCGAACCCGCCGTACCTCGTTTGGGAGCGTGACCATGATCGAAACGACCGGGACGCATCACATCCGGTTGACCGTGACCGACATCGCCCGGTCGCGTGCCTTCTACCGAGATGTGCTCGGTTTCCCCATCGCCGCCGAATCGCCCGGCAGCCCCGACGATCCGGAGGTGCGCGCCGACCCGATGCGACTGTTCGGCGGGGTGGTGTTCCAGGCCAACGGCATGTTGCTCGGCCTGCGTCCGGTCGCCGATCCGGCGGACCGATTCGATTCCGAACGTGTGGGTTTGGACCATCTCAGCTTCACCGTCCCGGCGCGGGACGATCTGGTGGCCGCGGCCGCTCGCCTGGCCGATGCGGGCATCGAACACGGGAAGATCACCGAGATGGCCGATTTCGGCATCGCGATCCTGTCGTTCTCCGATCCCGACGGCATCCATCTCGAACTCACTGCGCCCCTGTGAGTTTGCGTCCGCCCGCAGCGGGCATGCCCGATCCGGAATGAACGCTGTCCTGATGAAGGCTTGGCCGACCGGCCGTACGAGCGGTGCGGTCGTGCCGGGGAGGTAGGCCGATGCTGGTCCAGCGTGCGCGACCGCGGAAGCTGTCCGAGGATTCGGCGCTGCCGAGTCCGAGCGCACTGCTGTGCGCGCTGGGCGGCCAGCACGTGCAGGGCCCGGTGAGCCGGTGGGCGCGCGAGCTGACCGAACTGCACCGGCGGCGCCGGGAGGACGCACGGGAATCGGTCGGGACGCGGCGGCGGCGCGCCGAGTTGGTCGAACGGATCGACACCTGGGCGGCGCTGCACCTGCCGTGCGCCGACCCCGCGGTGCGGGTGCACCACGAGAGCCTGGGGGAGATGATCGACCGGATGGCCGCCGTCGCGGAAGACGCGTTCCATCTGCTGATGCACGACGATCCGGGAGGCGAGCGCATGCACGCGGCATGGACCCGGCTGGCCGAACTGGAGATCGCCTACGCCGATCTGGTGCGCGCCATCGGGGACGGCCGTCGGCGTCTTCCCCCAGGACGAACCGGCGCTTCGGGGGCCCAGTGATGTCGGGGGTGCCTACCGGCGGTCGATCGAGTGGCCCAGCCGGTCGCATCGGACGAACGCGCTGGTCAACGTTGTCGGCAGCCGTTGTGGGGAGTGCGCGCGTCCGCGTCGCGGCGCCTCGCGATCAGCCGTCCCCGGACGAAGACGCGCGCGCCGAGCCGTGGCCGATCGAGTTCACTACGGAGGAGGGCGTAGGCTTGGCGCTCCGACGGACGGCGCGACTTCTGGGAGCGGTGCATGAGCAAGGGTGAGGGGACTCCTCCCGCTACGACGCGGACCGGCACGATCAGCGTGCGGGTGCCCGCGGTGTCCGAACAGCTCGCGATGTTGCGTGCCTTGGCCGAGACCGTCGTGCTCATGGCCGATTTCGGCATCGACGAGGTGACCGACATCCGGCTGGCCCTCGACGAGGTGGCCAGCGCCCTGGTGCTGGACGCGGTGGACGGGGCGGAGCTGGAGTGCGCGTTCGGCTTCGAGGACGACGCGGTGGAGGTGCGCGTCTCCACCGTCACGGTGTCGGACGCCAGCCCGGACGAGTCCGGCTTCGGCTGGCACATCGTGGCGACGCTCACGGATTCGGTCTCGGCCACCCGAGGCGCACACGACTCCGCTGTGGGCGGCTACCCGACCGTCGTCGACTTCCGTTGGGTGCGCGGCGGCTCGAATAATGAGTAGCGAGTCGAATCAGGTCGCTTCCAAGCGCAAATCGCGGGGAGACACCTACGACAATATCGAGCCGCTCTTCGCCGAACTGGCCGCGCTGGCCCCGGACGATCCACGCCGGGACGCCGTGCGCACCGAGCTGATCGAACGTTGCCTGCCGCTGGCCGAACACATCGCCCGCAAGTTCAGCGGCCGCGGCGAGAGCTTCGAGGACCTGTTGCAGATCGCTCGGGTGGGCATGCTCGCCGCCGTCGACCGCTTCGATCCGGGGCACGGCGCGACCTTCCTGTCGTTCGCGGTGCCGACGATCATGGGTGAAGTGCGCAGGCATTTCCGCGACTACGCCTGGTCGGTGCGAGTGCCAAGGCGGCTCAAGGAGATCCAGTCCACCATCGGTCCGACGGTGGAGATCCTGTCGCAGCGGCTGGGCCGGATGCCGCGGGCACGGGAGATCGCCGAGGAACTGGGCGCGGACCTGAACGAGGTGACCCAGGCGCTCATCGCCCGCAACGCCTACCAGACCTCCTCGATCGACGCCGCCTCGGACACCGACGACTCCGAATCCGGCGGTCCCTCGCTGCTGGACTCGCTCGGCGCCGAAGACCCGGACTTCAGCACCGTGGAGAACTACCTGGCGGTCAAGCCGCTGCTGGCGGCTCTGCCGGAACGTGAGAAGCAGGTGCTGGTGATGCGCTTCTTCGACTCGATGTCCCAGGAGCAGATCGCCCAGCGCATCGGATGTTCGCAGATGCAGGTCTCACGGATTCTGTCGAAAACCTTGAAATCGCTGCGCGAGCAGGCGCTGCGGGACTGACCCGCGCCCCGGCGGAGGCGTTCACTCGCCGGTCAGCCCGTGGTGATGCTCGCGCATCGCGTGGACGACGGCGACCGGCACGCGGTGCGCGGCGCGCGGGTCCGCGTCGGGCAGTTCGGCCATCGCGGCTCGGTTTCTGAGAGAGTTGGCGGGGTGAGCGCTTGGGATCGCTATGCGTCGGTGGTGACCGCCCGGACCTCGTGGGTGCTGCTCGTGGTGCTCGCCGCGGCCTCCGTCGGCCTGATCGGCGCGGTGGGCGAGAACGAGTCCGCCGGGCAGGCCCCTACCGCGCTACCGGCCTCAGCCGAATCGGCGCGAGTCGAACAGGCGCTCGAGGAGTTCCCGGACGCGGGGTCGGCCGCCGCGATCATCGTGGTGACGCGCGCCGATGACGGCGAACTGACCGATGACGACCGCAACGCCACCGTGGCGGCGGTCACGCGCGCGTCGGGACGGACACCCGGCCCGAGCGACCTGCTCGCTTCGCCGGACCGGAAAGCGGCGATCGGGCAAGTGCCCGTGGACGCCGACCTGAGCGGATTCCCGCTGACCGACCGGATCGGGGACATCCGTGCCGTCGCGCGGGAGGGCCTGCCCGAGGGACTCGTCCTGCAGGTCACCGGCGGTCCGGCGTTCGGCGCCGACATCGCCGACTCGTTCTCCGGCGCCAACGTCACCCTGCTGGCGGTGACCGCGATGGTCGTCGCCGTGCTGCTGATCGCGACGTACCGCTCCCCGGTGCTGTGGCTGGTGCCGCTCGCGGTGGTCGGCGCGGCCGATCGGGTGGCCACCGGCGCCGGAACCGCGCTGGCGCGTGTGACCGCCCTGACCTTCGACGGCTCGACCTCCGGTGTCACGAGTGTGCTGGTGTTCGGTGCGGGCACCAACTACGCGCTGCTGCTGGTGTCGCGTTATCGGGACGAACTGCATCGGGAAGCCGACCACCGCACGGCATTGCGACACGCGGTGCGGCGCGCCGGGCCCGCGATCCTGGCCAGCAACGTCACGGTGGTCGCCGCCCTGCTCGTGCTGGTGCTCGCCTCCGTGCCCAGCACGCGCAGTCTCGGTGTGATGGCCGCGCTGGGATTGCTGGTCGCGGTGGTGTTCGTCCTGCTCGCGCTGCCCGCCGCGCTCGCGTTGTGCGGACGCAACGTGTTCTGGCCGTTCGTGCCGGAGGCCGACGATCGCGATACGGCGAACGAGGGCGTCTGGCACGCGGTCGCCGCGTGGGTGGTGCGCAGGCCGGCGGTGGTCGCCGGAACCGCGCTCGTGGTGCTGGCCATCTGCGCGACCGGATTGCTGTCGACGCAGGTGGGCCTGTCGCAGACCGAGCAGTTCCGGGTTCGCGCGGAGTCGGTGGAGGGATTCGACGCCCTCGCTCGGCATTTCCCCTCCGGCGCTTCCGATCCCGCGATCGTCCTCGCGCGCAGCGACGCGGTGGTGGAGGTCGACGCGGCGTTCCACCGCACGGAGGGCGTGGTGATGACCTGGCAGACCGGCACCTCGCCGACCGGGCTGACCCGGTGGGCCGTGGTGATCGACGCGCCGCCGTCTTCCGCACGTGCCTTCGACACGATCGAGGCGCTGCGCGCATCGGTGGCCCAGGTGCCGGGCGCCGGCGCGATCGTCGGCGGCACCGATGCCCAGGCGCTGGACGTCCAGACGGCCGCGAGCCGCGACCGCAAGCTGATCATTCCGCTGATCCTGGTCGTCGTGCTGGTGGTGCTGCTGGTGCTGCTGCGTGCGGTGCCTGCCGCGTTGCTGCTCGTCGCGGTCACGGTGTTGAGCGCGCTGGCGGCGCTCGGGCTGGGCAGCTGGATGAGCGAGCACGTGTTCGGGTTCCCGGCGCTGGACATCAGCGTGCCGCTGTTCGCGTTCCTGTTCCTGGTCGCGCTCGGCGTCGACTACACGATCTTCTTGGTGACCAGGGCCCGCGAGGAGACTCCGGGCCACGGCACCACGCATGGCATGGTGCGGGCGGTGTCGGTGACCGGCGCGGTGATCACCAGTGCGGGCATCGTGCTCGCGGCGGTGTTCTGCGTGCTCGGCGTGCTCCCGCTGATCACCCTGACTCAAGTCGGCATCGTGGTGGGCCTCGGCATCCTGCTGGACACGTTCGTCGTGCGCACGGTGGTGATCCCCGCGCTGTTCAGCCTGATCGGGCGGAAGATCTGGTGGCCGAGCGAGCTGCGGCTCGTCGAGGAGGAGGGCGACGGGCGCGGCGGCGCGGATCAGTCGGCGGGCGCCCAGCCCGGGCCGCGGAACAAGTAGCCGCCGCGGGCGCGCCACGAGGGCGCGCTACGCAGGTCCCGCCAGATCGAGGCGAACTCGTGGGTGGCGACCTTCGCCGGATTGAACGTCTCGATGTTCTTGGTCAGCCCGTAGCGGACGCGTTCGTCCTCCGGCTCGAAGGTGCCGAACAGCCGATCCCAGATGATCAGGATGCCGCCGTAGTTCTTGTCCAGGTAGCGATCGTTGGAGCCGTGGTGCACCCGGTGATGGGACGGGGTGTTGAACACGAATTCCACGGGACGCCACAGCGTCGCGACCCGCTCGGTGTGGATGAAGAACTGGTAGACGAGGCTGACCGACTGTTGCAGCAGGATCATCCAGGGCGGGAAACCGGCCAGCGCCAGCGGCAACCAATAGGGCAGCGAGCTGAACGGGGTCCACGGCTGGCGCAGCGCGGTGGAGAGGTTGTAGAACTCGCTGGAGTGGTGCACCACGTGGCTGGCCCAGAACACGCGCACCGTGTGGTGCGTGCGGTGATACCAGTAGTAGGCGATCTCGTCGGCGAAGAACAGCGCGACCCAGGTCAGCGGATGGTCCGTCGGGAGATGGAACGGGGCGGCCAGGTACGCCGCGGCGTACACCGCGACGACCGCGAGTTTCCAGCCGAGGTTCACCACCACGTTCCCCAGCCCCATGAGCACGCTGGTGCGCGCGTCGCGGAACTGGTAGCCGAGTTGGTCGTCGTCGGGCAGCAGGTGGAAGGAGGCCGCTTCGAGGGCAAGGCAGAGCACGAAAACTGGTATGGCGTGGGCGATCAGGTCGAACAATGGGTCAATCTTTCGGTGCTGCTTGGGCGTCCACCAGGCGGGTGAGCAGGGCGTAGGCGGTGTCGTAGGCCGCGGCCGAATCGCGGCGGGCAATGTGTTCCGCGAGCGCGCGATGGGCGCCGGGATCGATGTATTCCTTGTTCAGGCCCAGTTCGGCGACGACTTCCATCCCGATCCCGAAATAGCCGGAGACCAGGGTGTTCAACGCCAGCCGGTAGGCGAGATTGCCGGAGCCGTCCAGGATCGCCACCCAGAACGCCAGATCGGCATCGACCACGGCGCCGAACGGGGCGGTGGCGTCCGGATAGGCCGCGGCGGCGCGTTGCACCGTCGCCAGTTGGTCGGCGTCGGCGTGCTCGGCGCACAACCGGGCCGCGTCGGCGGCGACCGAACGCCGCATCACCGCGATGTCGTGCAGGATCCGTCTGGCCGGTACCGCGCCGGAGCGAGTGAGCGCGGTCAGGATGTCCAGGCCCGCGTGCGAGCGCCAGTCGAGAACCCGGGTCTTGCCACCGGGCGTGACGCGGACCAGCCCGCTCTGCTGTACGCGCTTGAGCGCTTCGCGGACGGCGTGGCGGTTCACCTGGAACATCTCGGCCAGCTCGCGCTCGGAGGGGAGCGTCGCCTCGGGGGCGAGTTTGCCGCTCAGGATGGCGTCGATGATCTGGCCGAAGACCGTATCGGAGACGGCGGTGCGGGCGACCGCGGCGAATTCCATGTCACCGAGTCTCGCGTATGGCGGTCAACAGGTCAACTGGTTGGACCAGTTCCTGGAAAGAAAGGCGGATGCCCGCTTTATGCGGCCATCCGCCTACGACCTATCTGCCTCCGCTTTCGCTCGGCCGTGCGCGGTGCTACCCCGCGTTCGCTACGGCCGTGCGCGGCGCCAGGCACGGACAACGTCCGACAGCGCATGTGCAGCGGTCAGTGCCGGAAGGCGTCCTTGACCTTCTCGCCGGCGTCCTTCAGGTCGGACTTGATCTGGTCGGTGCGGCCTTCGTCGCGCTTCCCCCGGTCACCCTTGGCCTCGCCGAGCTTTTCTTTGGCCTGACCAGCGACTTTATCGGTCTTGTTCTTCGCCTTGTCGACTGCGCTCATGTCACAACCTCCCTTTGAAGCGACCGGCCGGCCATCTTCAGCCGGTCTTCTCGGCAGTAGCCCGTAATCGGGCGGCCAAACATCGGCCATTCCTCGTAAAAGCGGAAGACCCGGCGGGAAACCGGGTCTTCGCGGAAATCGTGCGTATTCGAAATCGCCGCCGAATCCGCATGCTGCGTGCGGTCTCCGGCGCGCCGGGAATTACGCGGCCGGAACCGTGGGCGGTGTCAGAAGGCCTTGCAGCACACCGACACCCGCGCCGAGGGCCGCGCCGACGGCGATGGCAGGGGAGGCGACGAATCCATAACCGATGGCGGCGCCGAAGGCCATGACGGCCACCGTCCCGGTCGGAAACATCGGCAGGCCCGCGATGGCGCCGCAGATGGCGCCGATGACCGCTCCGATCGAGGCGACCGGCGCGGCCACCATGCTGCCCGCCGAGGCGCCGATGGCGGTGGAGCCGATCAGGTCGGCGGCGATGCGATCGGAACGCGACGGATCGAAGCCCGCCGAATCCAGGGTCTGCGCGATGCCTGCTTCCGGGCCCGCGATCGCGTCGTTGAACATCTTGCCCTGCTCGGGAGTCATGAAGTCCGGGCGGCCGATCACCACCGAACCCACGCGCAGCGTGCCGGGCGGCGCCTCGATCGGCGCGACCGCGGGAGCCGGGGCGGCGGGGTTGGGCAGGTGCAGCCGCTGCGGCTCGATCGGCGCGAGCAGGTTCGGATCCGGCATCGGCCGGTTGACGCTCAGGTCGTTGCGGCCCGCGGAAACCGGGGGCGCGGGCGGAAAAGCCTCGGGCGGAAAGGCTCCGGGGTCCGCGGGATCGGCCGCCGGGGTGATGAGGCCAGGGCCGGGCGCCGGGGCGAACGGGATCTGGACGGAGATCTGCGGCAACAGCGGGTCGGCGGTGGCGGTCGCGGCGGCGCCGACCAAGGACAACGGAATGGCGCCCGCGACGACCAGAGTGGCGGCGCGGCGGAAGAACGGGTGTGCTGGAGTTTCGATTTCGGGTACTGCTATGCCCATGGACTTACCCACCTCATTCTGAAGAGGACATGTACCTACCCTTCTAGTTCGATTCAGAAAGCCCCACGGATGCGCGGAAGTTCGAATTATTTTCCATTGCGGCGAAACGCGCCCCTGCCAATCGAATCCGCGTGACAGCGCCGAATAGTCCTGTCGCTGTGGTCAACCGATCGCGACTGCGCGACTGCCGGTTTTCTTCAACCGAAATCAGGGAAACCACCCCCGAAACGGGGCCTTGCCCCGCTGTGCGGGTCCCGAGCCACGCAGCGGCCTGATCAAGAGCCCATCCGATCCCCGACGTGCCCCGCCGGGCACACCCGGCGGGGCCAACGCGTCAGGATGCCGCGTCGAATCCGGCGCGCAGGTCGGCGAGGATGTCGTCGATTCCCTCGATGCCGACCGCGAGTCGGACCAGGCCGGGGGTGACGCCCGCGGCCAGTTGCTCTTCCGGCGTCAGTTGCGAGTGGGTGGTGGAGGCCGGGTGGATCACCAGCGAGCGGACGTCGCCGATGTTGGCCACGTGGCTGTGCAGGCGCAGCGCCTCGACGAACCGCTTGCCCGCGTCCACGCCGCCCGCCAGCTCGAAGCCGATCACCGCGCCGGTGCCCTTCGGGGCGAGGGCGCGGCCGCGCTCGTACCACGGCGACGACGGCAGGCCCGCGTAGGACACCGAGGTGACTTCCGAACGGGTGGTGAGGAATTCGGCCACCGCCTGCGCGTTCTGCACGTGCCGCTCCACCCGCAGACTCAGCGTCTCCAGGCCCTGGCTGATCAGGAACGCGTTGAACGGCGAGACCGCCGAGCCGAGGTCGCGCAGCAGTTGCACGCGCGCCTTCAACGCGTAGGCGGGCGCGCCGAGTTCGGCGTACACGACACCGTGGTAGCTCGGGTCGGGTTCGGTGAAGCCGGGGAAGCGGCCGCCGGTCCAGTCGAACTTGCCGCCGTCCACGATCACGCCCGCGATGGCCGCGCCGTGTCCGCCGAGGTACTTGGTGGCCGAGTGCACGACGATGTCGGCGCCATGGGCCAGCGGCTGGATCAGGTACGGCGTGGCGACGGTGTTGTCCACGATCAACGGCACACCGTTGTCGTGGGCGACGCCCGCGATCCCCGGGATGTCGAGGATGTGGTTCTGCGGGTTGGAGATCGTTTCGCCGTACAGCGCCTTGGTGTTCGGGCGGATGGCGGCTTTCCACTGCTCGAGGTCGTCGGGGTCGTCGACGAACGAGACCTCGATGCCGAGCTTGGGCAGCGAGTAGTGAAAGAGATTGTAGGTGCCGCCGTAGAGCCGGGGGCTGGACACGATGTGGTCGCCCGCTCCGGCGATGTTGAGGATCGCGAAGGTCTCCGCGGCCTGCCCGGAGGCCAGCAGCAGAGCGGCCACGCCGCCTTCCAGGGCGGCGATGCGCTGCTCCACCGCGTCCTGGGTCGGGTTCATGATCCGGGTGTAGATGTTGCCGGGCTCGGCCAGACCGAACAGCGCCGCCGCGTGCGCGGTGTCGCGGAAGGTGTAGGAGGTGGTCTGGTAGATCGGCAGGGCGCGGGCGTTGGTTGTGCCGTCCGGAATCTGTCCGACGTGGATCTGCTTCGTCTCGAAGCTCCAGTCCTGCGACAGGTCGGGTTCGGTCATCGGGAAGGTCCTCCTGGTGAGTGATCGAGCTGGTTGGGACGGCGGCTAATCGGTGATCAGCCTGGTGTCGACCGGAGTGCGCCCGGTCGTGAGATCCAGTACGGGGCAGTGCGCGTCGACGGCCTGCTGGAGTTCGGCATAGCGCTGCTCGGTCTCGGGCCCGCTGAGGCGGACGGTCACCCGCACCGCCTGGAAGCCGGGGCGTACGTTCTCATCCAAGCCGAAGAACCCGCGCACGTCGAGATCGCCTTCGGCGCTCACCGCCAGTTCGTCGATCGTGATGCCGAGGCGCTGGGCCCAGAACCGATAGGTCACCACTTGACAGGCGATGAGCGACGCCAGGTACACCTCGACCGGATTGGGCGCGGTGTCCGCGCCGCCGAGCGCGGGTGGTTCGTCCACGCGCACGGTGTGCCTACCGAGCGTGATCGCGCTGCCCACTGTCCCTTCCGGAGTCCCGGAGGCACGGAACACCACCAGCGCGTTCGCCGGGTCGTCGGCGACCGCCTTCGCCGTCGCGTCGGCGATGTCGTTGAGCGGGGTGCCCACATCAGTTGTCATGTCCACTGACGCTAGAAACCGCAGGGGGCGACGGCGATAGTTACATTCGGACTGAGTGCAAGGATGGTGCCCGGTACTGCGTCAGTCCGCGGGTTCGCTCTCCGGTTCCGGCGGTGGCGCGGTGGCCGCGTCGATCTGCTCGCCGAGGTAACGCAGGACCACCGCGGCGATCGCGACGACCGGCACGGCCAGGAACGCGCCGACGATCCCGTAGAGCGAGCCGCCCGCGGTGACCGCGAGCAGCACGATGACCGCGTGCAACTGCATGCTGCGGCTCTGCAACACCGGTTGCAGCACGTTGCCCTCCAGTTGCTGTACGGCCACGACGATGCCGAGCACGATCAGCGCGGTGACGAAGCCGTTGCCCACCAGCGCGACCAGCACCGCGAGGGCGCCCGCGACGAACGCGCCGACCATCGGCACGAATCCGCCGAGGAAGGTGATCACCGCGAGCACCAGCGCCAGCGGTACCCCGAGGATGACCAGACCGGCGCCGATGAGCACCGCGTCGACCAGGCTGACCAGCGCCTGGGTCCGGATGAACCCGCCGAGCACGACCCAGATCCGGCTGAGCACCTCTTCCAGGTGCCTGCCGCCGCGGCTGCCGGAGACGCTGTGCAGCCAGGGCAGGAAACGCGGCCCGTCCTTGACGAAGAAGAAGCTCAGTACCAGCACGAGGAACAGGGTGATCAGCGCCGACGTCGCGGTGGTCACGCCGCTGAATACGCCGGTGGCGATCTGCGCGGAACTCGACTGCAACCGGGACACGATGGCGTCGACCGCCGAATTCAACTGCTCTTCGCGGATTCGCAACGGCGGCCCCTGCAACCAGTCGCGCACCTGGTTGACGCCCGCGCTCGCCTTGTCGGCCAGTTCCGGGACCTGGTCGACCACCGAGGGCACGATCAGCGCGATGACACCGGCGAGCACACCGAGGAAACCGAGCACCGCGAGCGAGGCCGCCGCGGCGGGCGGCAAGCCGCGGGCGGTGAGCCAGCGCACCGGCGGCCACAGCACGGTGGCGATCACGATCGCCAGCGCCACCGGCAGGATCACCACCCACAGCCGGGCGACCAGGAAGCCGAGCACCCACGCGCCCGCCGCGATCGCGACGATGCACACCGCCCACTTGGCCAGCCACAGCAGGCCCACACCGATGACATCACCGCGATCACGCGGCGTGAGTTCGTCCGGTTTGTCGCTTTTGCTGCGTTCGCTCACCGGCCCAGTCTGGCACGCGCCACGAGATCGAGCGGGACTCGTGATCAGGTGACGCGGTCGATTCCGGGTCCTGTGCGCACTGGAGTCGCTGTTTGGCCCCGGCATCCCCGGTCATCACCTGAGCAGGTCATCGGAAGGGTGGTTGCCGTGCGGTGTGTGGTGTTCGGTGCGACCGGCTACATCGGCGGACGACTGGTGCCGGAGTTGCTGCGCGCGGGTCATTCGGTTCGCGTGCTGGCACGCACACCCGGCAAGCTCGCCGAGGCCCCCTGGCGCGATCGCGTCGAAGTGGTGGCGGGCGATGTGACCTCGGCCGCCGACGTGCGCGGCGCGCTGGCGGGGCAGGAGGTGCTGTACTACCTGGTCCATTCGCTGACCCGCGCCGACTTCGACACGGTGGACCGGGGGGCCGCCACGCTGGTCGCGGCCGAGGCGGCGCACGCGGGGCTGACCAGGATCGTCTACTTGGGCGGCATCGTCCCGGGTGCGCAGCGGCTGTCGCGGCACCTGGCCTCCCGCACCGAGGTCGGCGAGATCCTGCAGGCGGGCGCGGTACCCGCCCTGGTGCTGCGGGCCGCGGTGATCATCGGTTCCGGCTCGGCCAGTTTCGAGATGCTGCGCTATCTGACCGAGCGTCTGCCGCTGATGGTCACCCCGCGCTGGGTGCGCAACCGGATCCAGCCGATCGCGGTGCGTGACGTGCTGTATTACCTGACGCGGGCGGCGACGCTGCCCGAAGGCGCGGGCGGCGCGTTCGACATCGGCGGCCCGGACGTGCTGACCTACCTGCAGATGATGCGCGCCTACGCCGAAGTGGCCCAGCTGCCGCGACGGCTGATCGTGCCGGTGCCGGTGCTGACGCCGTGGTTGTCGGCGCAGTGGGTGAATCTGGTGACCCCGGTGCCGCGCGCGATCGCCGTTCCGCTCATGGAGTCGCTGATCAACGACGTGGTCTGCCGCGACCACGCGATCGCGGGCCTCATCCCGGACCCACCGGACGGACCGACCGGTTACCGCAGAGCAGTCGCGTTGGCGCTGGAGAAGATTCGCGATCTGGACGTACCGACCAGGTGGTCGGACGCCCATCCGCCGGGCGCGCCGTCGGACCCGCTGCCCACCGACCCGGCGTGGTCGGGCGGGTCGCTGTACCGGGACGTGCGCGAACGCCACACCGATGCCGACCCCGCGACGCTGTGGCGGGTGATCGAGGCTATCGGGGGCGAGCACGGCTGGTATTCCTTCCCGCTGGCCTGGTCACTGCGCGGTTGGATCGACCGGCTCGCCGGCGGCGTCGGTCTCGGCCGTGGACGCCGCGATCCACACCGGCTGCACGAAGGGGAGGCGCTGGATTGGTGGCGGGTGGAGCGGATCGAACGACCTCGGATGCTGCGCCTGCGCGCCGAGATGCGGGTACCGGGACGGGCGTGGCTCGAGCTCGCGGTCGAGCCGGACGGTCCGGGCGCCACCTACCGCCAGTGCGCGGTGTTCGAACCGCACGGACTGGCCGGGCATCTGTACTGGAAATCCATCGCGCCGTTCCACGCGGCCATCTTCGGCGGGATGGCGCGCAATATCACCGGCGCCGCGGAATCTTCCCGCGCGCGGTGACGCGGCCCGCTCGCCTGGCTATCCGGTGGCGGGGGTCGCCAGCGCCGCGGCGATCAGCGGCCACGAGTTGTGCAAGTCCTCTTGCCAGTAGCCCCAGGAGTGCGTGCCGGAGGGACGGAAGTCGAACGTCGCGGGGATGTTCAAGGAACGCAATCGATCGCTCAGGTCGCGAGCGCACTGGTTGATGATCGCCTCCAGGAAGCCGCCGGTGACGAGCTGGCTGACCAGTTTGTCGCGATTGCCGTCGATGCCGGGCCCGTCGGGCCGGTCGAAGGGTCCCGGCATGCCGGTGCCGGTGGAGACGTAGATGGCAGTGCCGCGCAGTTGATCCGCGTGCAGGTACGGGTCGTTGGCGGCCCATCGGGGATCGGTGGGCGGGCCCCACATGTTGAGGGCGTTGCCGCGCCAGCGGGTGACGACGGCGGCGACCATGGCTTGGCCTTGCGGATCGCTGGTGCGGACGCATCCGCTGTAGGAGCCGACGGCTCGATAGAGCCCGGGTGCGTTGAGGGCGAGCTGGAATACCGAGGTGGCCGCCATGGAGATTCCGGCGACGGCGTTGGCGCCGTTGCCGGCGAAAGCGGCGTCGATCAGCGGCGGCAGTTCTCTGGTGAGAAATGTCGTCCAGCGTTGCCTGCCCAGCACCGGATCGTCCGTCCGCCAATCCGCGAAATAACTTCCCTCGCCGCCCATGGGTACGACGACATTCACTTGTTTGTCCCGGAAGAAATCCTCGATATCGGTCCGATCGGTCCAGTTGCTTCCTTCCGAGCCGCCGCTGGCTCCGTTGAGCAGATACAGCGTCGGCGCGGGTGCCGAATTATCCGGTGCGCGGATGACTTTCACCGGGATCGTCGTACCCATCGCGGCGGAATGGATCCGCACGTCGGTCAGCCGACCGGTGCCAGGCTCGATGCCGACCAGTCGGGCGTCATCCGCGGTCACCGTGCCCGGTGTCCGGGCCGTAGGTTCCGCTGTCGCCGCAGGCCAGGCCGGTGACAGCGGTGTAGCGGCGAGCGCGAGCGCGACGGCGATCGAGGTGATGATCGCGCCTGGCCTGCCTGTCGTTCGTGCCCGCACGCAAGACCTCCGAACCTGCTTCGTGCACCGTAGTGGTGGCGAAAGTAGGGCGCGGTCACGATGCCCGGCAAGCGCTCGCGAGCATTCTTGGGAAACTCGACGACCCGCCCGCGCCGTCTGCTGGTGGTGGTCACAAGATTCCGTGCTACCCATGGTCGTCGGATGATCGAAGTCGTTAACTTTCATGGGGGTTCAGCCGAGGATTTCTCCTCGCCGGCACGAATCGAGAACACCTGTGGTCAATTTCGGTTTCATCGACGAATGGCATCCCGCTGCGGGAAAGCTCACCAGTTGGCGCGCGGCACCGGAATCGCTCGCCGCGGCGCGCCGTGCCCCGGCGCATCCGGCGCCGCCGTCACATCAGCAGGAGGAATACCTGCGCACCACATACCGCAATGCCGATGCGGGTTTCCGCGTTTCGCGGGTGTGCATGCTCGCGTTCACGATTCCCGGCGTCCCGGACCATGCCGCGCTCACGCGCACGGTCGACGCTTTCCTGCGCAGGCACGACACGTTCTGGAGCTGGTTCGTCCGCACCCCGGAGGACCGGGTGGAGCGCCGGGTACTCGACCCGGCGGACATCCGGATGGTGCCGACCGAACACGGCGTCCACAGCGAAAGCGACACCATCCGAGCGCACGTCTTCGCCGAGACGCCCGGCCCGCTGGACTGGGACTGCTTCAGTTTCGGCGTCATCGAGCACGCGGAGTCGTTCACGATGTACGCGGCGGTGGATCACCTGCACACCGACGGTGTGGCACAGGCACTGTCGTGCGTAGACCTGCTGACGCTCTACGGCAGCGAATTGTCCGGCGGCAGCCTGACTCTCGCGCCGGTGACCGGCCACATCGCGTACTGCGAGCGCGAGCGCCGCCACAGCGCCGAGCTGACCGCCGACTCACCGCAGATCTCCGTCTGGCTGGATCTGCTGCGGCGCAACGGCGGTGACGTGCCCGGTTTCCCGGTGGACCTGTGGGTCGACGGAGACCAGCACGTCCGGGGCGCGCAGGTGACCACCGTCCTCATCGACGAACCGGGTGCGCTGCGCTTCGAGGAGGCCTGCCGGGCGCGCGATGGCCGGTTCACCGGCGGACTGTTCGCCGCGGCCGCGCTCGCGGAGATCGAATTGGCGGGTGGCGACTGGTATTTCGGTCTCACGCCGGTGAACACGCGCCGCACCGACGGCGAGGCCGCCTCGGTCGGGTGGTACACGAATCTGATCCCGGTGGCCTTCTCTGTGGGCGCCGAGCAGTCTTTCGCGGACGTGGTAGCGGCGGCGCAGCAGGCATATGACCAGGGCAAAGACCTGACCGACGTGTCCTTGCACCGGGCACTGCAACTGGCGCCGCCCGAACTCGGTATCCGCACTCGGCCGGGTTGGAACGCGCGCATGCTGTCCTACCTGGACATTCGCAAAATGGCGGGCGTCGAGATGTTCGACAAGATCGACGGCGGCATGTTCGCCAACCGCGGCAGTTCGCGCGAGGTCTACATCTGGATCAACAGGTTCACCGACGTCACCACCCTCAGCCTGCTGTTCCCCGACACGCCGCAGGCGCACGAGGCGATCGGGCGCTACGTCACCGCCATGCAGGCGATCGTGGCCGACGTCGCCGCGAAAGGCGACCGCGCGGTGCGGGTCGGCGCCCTTCCATGAGTAAGCGGGCGAGCATCGCCACCGGCACGCCTTCGGTGGTCGTCGGCCCGCCGGAGTGGGCCGCGCTGGGCGCGTGCCTGCTCGCGGTGTTCATGCAGATGCTGGACATGACGATCGTCAACACCGCGCTGCCGAGCATCGCCAAGGATCTGGCGGCGCCCGGTTCGGCGCAGGTGTTCGTCGTGGCGGGCTACAGCCTGGCCTTCGCGGGCACACTGATGACCGCCGCGCGGATCGGGGAGTCGATCGGGCGGCGGCGCGTCTTCCTCGGCGCCATGGCGGCGTTCACCATGGCCTCGGTGTGGTGCGGCCTGGCCCACCTGCCCGGCGAGCTGATCGCGGCGCGCGCTGTCCAGGGCCTGTCCGCCGCGGCGATGTCCGCGCAGGTCATCGCCATCATCAGCGCGGTGTTCCCGAAGGGCAAGCAGCCGTTGGCCTTCGGGTTCTACGGCGCGGCCGCCGGTCTGGCGGCCATCGTGGGGCCGTTGCTCGGCGGCGCGGTCATCGCTTCCGATCCGTTCGGCCTGGGCTGGCGCGCGATCTTCCTGCTGAACGTGCCGCTGTGCGTCCTGGGGTTGCTGCTGGCGCACCGGCATCTGCACGTCGGCAGGCCCCCGACCAGGGAACGGCTGGATGTCGCCGGCGCGCTGCTGGCGAGCAGCGGACTGGTCGCCCTGCTGTATCCGCTCGCGGCCGGACGGGCACAACGCTGGCCCCCGCAGCTGTTCGGGCTGCTCGGCGCCGGGCTCGGGCTGCTCGTCGTATTCGTCTGGCATCAGCGCAGGCGGCTGCGGGCCGGGGAAAGCCCGCTGCTGCGGATCGATCTCTTCGCGGACCGGGGTTTCGCGGTCGGCTCCGTGCTCACGCTGCTGTTCTTCGGGATCTTCGCCGCGTTCTTGTTCACCGTGTCGGTGATGGCGCAATCCGGGCTGGGATTCACCGCCTTGCGAACCGGAATCCTGGTGCTGCCTTTCGCGCTCGGCGGCGCGTGTGGCGCGCTCACCTCGCCGATCCTGGTGGCGCGGCTCGGCAGTCGCGGGCTCACCCTCGGGGTGCTGGTGTTCGCGGTCGCCATCGTGGTCATCGCGCTGACCGTCGACCCCGAGGACGCGGCGATCGATCTGGGGCGGCTCGCCGTACCGGTCTTCGCCGCCGGAGCCGGGATGGGGCTGTTCGCCGCGCCGCTGCCCGCGGCCATGATGGCGGGCGTCGCGGAACGGGCGACCGGTTCGGCGTCCGGAACGGTGCCGACCGTGCAGCAGATCGGCAGTTCGCTGGGCGTGGCGGTACTCGGCGCGCTGTTCTTCCGCCGGGTCGACGCCGACACCGACCTCGGCGTCGGTCATGCGAAAGCCGTTCTGGCGGCATCGCTGACGAACTCTCCGGCGACGACCGCCCAGCGCGACGGTGTCGTCACGTCGTTCGCCGACTGCGCCGAATCGGCGCTGCGTTCGCCGACCCCGCACCTCGACGCGCACACCTGTCCCGGCGCGGGGGCCGACGTGGCCGGACAGATCGCCGCCGCGCACACCTTCCTCGCCGCCTGTGTCACTGTGCTGTGGATGGTCGCGGCGATCGCGCTGGTGCTCGTCGTGCTCAGTCTCGCGCTGCCGTCGCGGAACGGGGAGCCACGGTGACGGCAACCGGCGTCGTGCACTACGACCGCGCGTGGTCGCACGACGAGCTACTCGAACGCAAGCGGCACCGCACCGTCTCGGTGGTCGTTCCCGCTCTGAACGAGGAGGACACCGTCGCGGACGTGGTGGCCTCGATCCGTGACCTGGTCGGCACCTTGGTCGACGAGCTGATCGTGCTCGATTCCGGCTCGACCGACCGGACCGCCGCCCGTGCCCGAGCGGCTGGCGCGACCGTCTATTCCCGCGAGCAAGCGCTGCCCGCCGTGCCGCCGTGTCCGGGCAAGGGGGAGGTGCTGTGGCGGTCGCTGGCGGTGGCGTCCGGTGATCTCATCGTGTTCGTCGACGCGGATCTCGTCGCTCCCGACCCGCGGTTCGTGCCGTCGCTGCTCGCACCACTGCTGTCCGACGACCGACTGCGGTTGGTGAAAGGGTTCTACCGCCGCCCGTTCGGCGACGCTCCCGACGGCGGCGGACGCGTCACCCAACTCGTGGCCCGGCCGCTGCTCACCGCGCTCGCGCCGGAGTTGGCCGAGTTGCGTCAGCCGCTGGGCGGCGAGTACGCGGCCACCCGGGAACTGCTGCGGTCGTTGTCGTTCGCACCTGCCTACGGCGTCGAGATCGGCATCCTCATCGACACCTGGCGCAGGCACGGGGCCGGCGCCATCGGGCAGGTCGATCTCGGCGCCCGCGTGCATCGCAATCGGCCGCTGCACGAATTGGCCGA
Source organism: Nocardia sp. NPDC004168 (assembly GCF_040610355.1). Lineage (NCBI taxonomy): Bacteria > Bacillati > Actinomycetota > Actinomycetes > Mycobacteriales > Nocardiaceae > Nocardia > Nocardia sp. NPDC004168. Next base: position 339,783 of record NZ_JBEXME010000003.1, read on the forward strand.
GATGAGCAGGCAGGTGATCGCGACGCTGCTCGACCGGTTCGGAATCCCCGATTCGGGCGTCCCGCTGACGCAATATCTCCCGGACGGCTCGAGCTGGCATGCGGTGCCGGGCGCGGCGCCCGCGGCCGATCGGCCGCCGATGGCCACGCTGAGCGGCACCGGTATCCGCTGACGGCGATGGCGAATTCGGCGGCGGGTGAACCGGTATCGCCGCGGCGAACACTCCGCATCCGGCCCGGGCCGGCCTTACCCTGATCCCGGTGACGATTGCGGAGTGACGACGGCTGGGAGCTTCGATGGGCGCGGCATTGGTCAAGGGTCAGAACGGTGTGCTGGACCTGGCTCACCTACTGGTGTCGGTGCGCACCGAGGCGGCGGTCGACGTGTCGGCGCTACTGGTGACCGAAGTGGGGCGCGTGCGATCCGACGCGGATTTCGTGTTCTTCAACCAGCCCAGCGCGCCCGGTGTCTCGCTGGCGGCGGGAACGCCCGGAGTGCTGTCGGTTTCGCTGGGTGATCTGCCCGCGAACATCGCCCAGTTGCGTGCGGTGCTCACACTCGACGATCCGGCGCAGACCTTCGGCCGGTTCGCGCCGCCGGTCGCCACGGTCGCCGACGCCGCGGGAAACGTTCTGTACGAGTACCGCATCGAAGGGTTGAGCAGCGAATCCGTGGTGATCGCGCTCGAGCTGTACCGCCGCCATGGGACGTGGAAGGTGCGTGCGGTCGGGCAAGGCTATGCGGGTGGGTTCGCCGCGCTGGTCACCGATCACGGGGTGAGTGTGGACGAGGAACCCGCCGGTGCGAACGTTCCTTCTCCGGATCGGCCGGTGGCGAATCTCGCCCCGGCGGCGGACGTGTTCACCGTTCCCGGCGAGGCGAAGCTCTCCTTCGAAAAGCGCGCGAAACTGGACCTGCGCAAGCGTGAGGTCGCGAAGGTCCTCATCGACAAGGACGCTTTCGGCATCCGTGCCCGCGTCGTGCTGGTCATCGACAAGACCGGCAGCATGCAACGGCAGTACCGCGATCAGGTGGTGCACCGCGTCGTGCAGCGGATGATTCCGGTGGCCACCCAGCTCGACGACGACGGCACCCTGGAGGCGTACCTGTACGCCCTCTCGTTCGCCAAGCTGCCCGACATCACCGTCGAGCACGGTGACGACTGGGCCCGGACCTATCTGCATCTCGGCGGCACCCACGGCGACATCGATTACGACCGGCTCGGCGGCCGCAACGACGAACTGCCGGTCATGCGCGACATCATCGACTCGTTGCGCCCTGGTGGCCGTCCCACGCTCGTGTTGTTCTTCACCGACGGCGGCTTCGCCAAGAAGCGCGAGATCACGGCGCTCATGCGCGAAGCCGCGCGGTTGCCCGCCTTCTGGCAGTTCGTCGGGCTCGGTCGCGCCAACTACGGTCTGCTGCGCGCTCTGGACGAATTGCCCGACCGGGCGGTCGACAACGCGGGTTTCTTCGCCCTCGACGACATCGATCAGGTCGACGACGCGCAGCTCTACGCCCGTTTGCTCGGGGAGTTCCCGGACTGGCTGCGCGCAGCGCGAAACGCGGGCATTCTGCGCTGACAGCGCGAACCTGCCCTGCTCACCGCGCATCGCCCGCTTGTCATAGCGAAAAGCTATAGCGGTTCGCGATTCGTCCGCGGCGGATCAGCCGATGACGGCGTTCATGATGGTGCCCGCGCTGGTGGCCACCACCCCGCCGATCATGGCTCCGGCCACCATCTTCGGTGACTCGAGCCCGCCGCCGGTCCACTTCTCCCAGGCGAAGCGGCCACCGGCGTAGATGATGCCGCAGATGCCCGACAGGAGCACGAACCACGTCAGGTAGCGGACCAGTTGGAGGAACTTGTCGGAGATCGGCGGTGCCTCGGGGCTGGGATTGCCGATCTGCGCCAGGGTGTCGTAAGCGGCGGCCAGGATCATCGTCGTTCGCTCATTCTGGATTCGGGACAGGGGCAAGTGATTCGCTGAGAAGATCGTATCCGTTCGCTCGCCGCGATGCAGTCAGGTCCATGTAGCGCAGGGAAGTTCGTGTTTCCCTCGCCCGCGCCCGGGTAGCCGAACTCCTGAGCCTGCTGCCCGTTCCGCCGCTGGGCGCGAAGGTTCCGCGCAGTGCGCGCACCGCGGCGGCGTCTGGGCCCGTATCCTGGTTCGTGGCCGAATTCATCGGTGGTCGAACGGCTTTCGCAAAGCGGCTGGTCGGCGGCAGGGTTGTATTCGAGCGTAGAGGGAGTAGACGGTGAGCATCATTCTTGCGTCGGTCGGCGATTCGTTCACGACGTTGGCGCAGATCGGCAATCCGACCCCGGAGGCGCCGCCCCTGGCGGACAAGCTCTTACAGTTCGTCCGGTACCTGACCTGGTTCGCGCTCGCGTCGGGCATCGTCAGCATCATCTACGCGGGCGGCAGATTCGCCTGGGAGAAGTGGAGCGGCGGCGGATTGCAGTCGCCGAAGATGATCGCCGGCGCGATGATCGGCGGGGTGGTGGCCACCAGTGCGGGCACCATCATGAACACCGTCCTGGAATTCTGAGCGAGGGCGGCGCTCCTTCCCGCGTGTTCTCGCGGCGAACCTCCGCAAACGCCCTCGAGCTGCGATTTCCGTCGCGGAGTGCGGTCGCGCTCCGGTGCGGGAATCGCGGTGCCGATAGGATCGGAGGCGGAGCGGATCATGGACGAGAGGACCGAAGGCAAGCTCACGATGTCACGGCGCACGGCGCTCGGCGTCGCGGTGTCGTCGGTGGCCGCGTTCGGATCGGCGGCATGCGGCGGATTCGGCCAGGATTCCGGGCCGCATCTCGTCCCAGGTGACGCTGCCACGATCGCCAAAGACGCCTACATATTCGGCTACCCTCTGGTGCTGCTGGACGTCACCCGGGTGGCTGCGGAGATGGTCACGCCGATCAACCGCTTCCACCACGCCGCCTCGCTGCCCACCCCGGCGCAGCGAGACGTGGTACGGCTCGACCGCGACACGCTGCGTTCCACCGCGTGGCTCGATGTGGCGAGCGAGCCGATGGTGCTGAGCGTCCCCGCGCTGGACGAGGGCCGGTTCTGGCTGGCCAAGGTGACGGACGCCTGGACGAACAACGTGCACAACCCCAGCAGCCGGCGGCCGGCGACCGAGTCGGCCGGGCCGCCGTATACCTATGCGGTGACCGGTCCGAGGTGGTCGGGTGCGCTACCGGAAGGTCTCACGCCGTTGCCGATGCCGACGCCGACGGTGTGGCTGATCGTCCGGATCCGGGTCGACGGCGAGAGCGATCTCCCGGCGGTGCGCGCCGCGCAAGAGGGATTGCGATTGGTGCCGTTGAGCGCTTGGGTGGCGGGCACCGAGCCGCCTGCGCCCATCGGGACGGGGCAATCGAGCGTACAGCCGCCACCCGAGTGGGTCGCCGGGATAGACCCGCGGGTGTTCTTCGACCGGATGTGCGCGTTGCTGTCGACCAACCCGACCGCGCCCGAGGACGCGCCCGCCATGCGGCGGTTCGAGAAGATCGGGATCCGGCCGGGTGGCACAGTCGAGGGCATCTCGGATACCGAGCTCACGGCGGCGGTGGAGACCGCACGGCAGCAGATCCCGGTATCTCTGGGTGCGCGGACGGTCAACGAGAACGGCTGGCTGGTCGACCCCGACGTCGGCAGGTTCGGCACCAACTATCTGCTGCGCGCCGTCATCGCTCACGTGGCGCTCGGCGCCAGCCTGATGACCGAGAACGCCTACTATCCGACGCTGTTCGCGTCGACGGACGCCGGAGGTGGCACGGGCCGATTCCGGCTGCATTTCGCGCCCGGCCAGTTGCCGCCCGTGGACGAGTTCTGGTCGCTGACCGCCTATGCCGCCGACAACTATCTGGTGCCCAATCCGGCCGGCATCTACGCGGTCGGCCATCCGGATCCGGTGACGGTCGACCCCGATGGGTCCGTCGACATCGCGTTGCAGTACACCGACCCGAGGGCGGGCGTCGCGGCCGGGAACTGGCTGCCGATTCCCGAATCCGGACAATTCTCGCTGACCCTGCGCCTGTACGCGCCGAAGGCGGAGGCCGTCCAGGGGCGCTGGCGTCCCCCGCCGCTGTTACCGGTGCTCTGACGCGATTCGCGCGAAGTCCCGCCGCTCTCGGCGATCGGGTGACAGGTACCGCTGGCCAGCTACTTTTCCGCAAACAGGCGGATATGCTCCGGGACGGATCTGGCGCTGCGACCGATCGCATCGGGAGGCGGAACGGGATCATGGAGGACTGGACCTCATCGCGATACGATCCCACACTCCAGCAGCACGATCCCGGTCCGGCGTCCCCAGGGGCAACTGCTTGCCCATCCCGGAATCCGATCCGTTCTCGGCGAGCCTGGCGTTGTTCGCGCCCAAGCCGGTGGTGTTGCGGAGGCGATGGCAGCCGCCGCCGCTGATCACGCTGCGCTGAGTCAGTCGTCGCCCGCCCAACTCCAGCGTGGGACCTCCCGGATCGGGTGCAACTCCGAATCGCTGGTCGCATGCGAATTCTGCTGCGCCACCCGTGATCCGAATGCGACGTGCTCATAGACCGCGGTGCGGAACTCTTCGTTCTCCAGCAGTCCGGCCTCCTCGAAGGTCTGCATGTACACCTCGACGAAACGTTCCCGCTGCTCGTCGGTGATCCACAGGCCGCGGTGCACCGCGATGATGTATTCGAATCCGAGCTCTCGGGTAAATCGATCCGGGCCGCCGAACGATTCGGCGGTGAACCAGGTGAGATGGTCGACGTGTTGCGGCAGTCGTTCGGTGAACAACGTCTTCAGCACCGGGTCGCTGAGCGCTTTGTCGTAGAACGCCGCTTCGACACGATGGAGCACCTCGTCGCCGCCGACGTGGTCGTAGAGACTGGGCATGGCACCTCCGGCCGGAGTAGGGCTGCTGCTCTCATTAGAGGTGGTCCGCCGCGTCGGTGTACACCTGAATCGGGGTAATGGCCGATACCTGCCACCTCCGGCCGTGGTCCGGTGGGCGGACCGGCGGCATGAAAAGTAAACGGGTTTTACTAAACGCTGTTCACGAAGCTCGGTTCTGTGGTTGCATCACTGGTGACCGTGTTCGCCAGGTCTGCGCCCAGACCGCCGTAGGAGTTAGCCGTGACCGTGACCACGCCCTCGATCCCGACGGGTTTCGACTTCACCGACCCCGATCTGCTCGCCACCCGCCTGCCCATCGAGGAGTTCGCCGAACTGCGCCGCACCGCCCCGGTATGGTGGTGCGCTCAGTCCGATCGGGCCAGCGGTTTCGACGACGGCGGCTACTGGGTCGTCTCCAAGCTCGCGCACATCAAGGAGATCTCCAAGAATCCCGAGGTGTTCTCCTCGCACGAGAATACCGCGATCATCCGGTTCAACGAGGAGACCACGCGCGAGCAGATCGACATGCTCGGCGACATGCTGTTGCTCAACCTAGACCCGCCCAAGCACACCAAGACCCGCCGCATCATCTCCAAGGGCTTCACCCCGCGGGCGGTGGAGAGCCTGCGCGCCGCGCTGACCGAACGCGCCGCGCGGATCGTGCACGAGGCCAGAAAGTCCGGCAGCGGCGACTTCGTCGAACAGGTCGCCTGTGAACTGCCGTTGCAGGCCATCGCCGAACTGATCGGCATCCCGCAGGAGGACCGCAAGAAGATCTTCGACTGGTCCAACCAGATGATCTCCTACGACGATCCCGAATTCGAGGGCGATCACCACGCCGCCACCGCCGAGGTGATGGGCTACGCCTGGAACATGGCCGAACAGCGGCGCGCCTGCCCGGCCGAGGACATCGTCACCCAGTTGGTGAACGCCGATATCGACGGCGAGCACCTCGGCTCGGACGAGTTCGCGTTCTTCGTCATCCTGCTGTCGGTGGCGGGAAACGAGACCACGCGCAACTCGATCACCCACGGCATGAAAGCGTTCGTCGACCATCCCGAGCAGTGGGAGATCTACCGGCAGCAGCGTCCGCGCACCGCGCCCGACGAGATCGTCCGGTGGGCCACCCCGGTCACGGCCTTCCAGCGCACCGCCACACAGGACACCGTGCTCGGGGGCCAGGAGATCAAGAAGGGCCAACGGCTCGGACTGTTCTACAGCTCGGCCAATTTCGACGAGGAAGCGTTCGCGGATCCGTTCACCTTCGACGTGCTGCGCGATCCGAACCCGCACGTGGGCTTCGGCGGCACCGGCACCCACTACTGCGTCGGCGCGAACCTGGCCCGGTTGCAGATCGATCTGATGTTCAACGCCATCGCCGACGTGATGCCCAACCTGCGCCAGGTGTCCGAGCCGGTGCGGCTGCGGTCGGGCTGGCTGAACGGGATCAAGCGCTGGGACGTCGAATACGCTTGAATCGATCAGTGCAACAGTCCAGACCACGGGGCCGCGCGCCGGTGGTGACCGACACCGACATCCGGCGGGTGGCCAGCGCGCTGCTGGTCGAGCGCGGGCCCGATGCGGTCACCCTGCGTGCCATCGCGCGCGAACTCGGAGTCACCGCGCCCGCGCTGTACCGGTACTACGACTCGCTCGAAGACCTGCTGGAGCGGCTGCGGCTGGACTTCTGCGCCGACCTGGCCGGGGAACTGACCGCCGAGATCGCCACGCTGCCCGACGACGGCGCCGCGCAGTTCTTCGCCATCTGCCGCGGCTTCCGGCGCTGGGCGCTGACGCACACCAGGGAGTTCACCCTGGTGTTCGCCTCGCCCGGCGCGGGCCAGGCCCGCGCGCTGCGCCGCTTCGACGAGCCCTTCGGCCGGGTTTTCCTGGCCGCGGCGGGCAGGCTGCTGGCGAACTACGACATCGTCACGCCATCGACGGACGTCATCCCGCCGGAGTTGCGTGAGGATCTGGTGCACTTCCAGACCGAACTGCTGGCGGCGCTGTCGGAGTCGGGCCAGAAGTTCCCCGCCGAGAAACTGGATCTGGGTGTGACGTACCTGATGATCCAGATCTGGGCGCGGCTCTACGGCCACGTCACGCTCGAGGTGTTCGGGAATTACCCGATACCGCTGGACAATCCGGAGATCCTGTTCGACGCGATGCTCGCCGATCTGGGCCGCACCGCGGGCCTGCTCGGCGAGTGAGCCGGGTTCAGATGCGGGCGCCTTTGGCCCGGTTGCACGCGCGGCACAGGATCTGGAGGTTGGCGGCGCTGGTCGCGCCGCCGCGGCTGAGCGGGATGACGTGGTCGAACTCCAGGTAGTGCCCGTCGCCGCATTCGACGCAGCGGCCACCGTCGCGCTGCCACACCTCCGCTTTCACCTCTTGCGGGATGCTGCGGGTGTCGCGCTGGCCTGGCGTGAGAACGAGACGTTTGGCCACGCGCAGCGCGCCTTCCAGCGCGGCCGAGACATAATCCGGATCGTCGACGGCGAAGGTCGCGCCGCCGCGCGCGGACGTGGCCGCGAGTACCACCGTTCCCTGTTCCGCGTGCACGGAAACCACTCGTGACCACGGCATCTCGATGCCGGTGTCGGCGCCGACGAAACGCAGCTTCTTGTTGCTGCCGATCAGCCTGCCCTCGGTGAACTTCGGGCCGCGTGCGAGCTGACGCACGTGCGTCGCGGGCAGATCGAGGTGCACCGTCTCCTCCGGGTCCAGGTGCAGGCCGGGCGTGCGGACGATCGGCAGATCGCCCGTACGCAGCCGGTAGAGGGTGTGCCCGCGATGCATTCGCCTGCGCAGATCCTCGATCAGCGGTCCGCCGAGCGCGAGTTCGGTGACCGCGTGCTCGAACAGTTCCAGTTCCGCGTGCCGGACTTCACCGTCGGCGAAGGCGAAGGTGACCAGCCGCTCCACGTAGCTGAGCCCCGCGTCGCGCAGCACCGCGCGGCCCGCTTCGGCGTCGATGCGCTGGTAACGCAGTGATGCCCACAGGTCCGCCCACTCGGGGCCGCGTGGCCCGTGGCCGGTGAGCACCCGCCACGCCCTGGTGTGCCAGTGGACGAGGTACTCCTCGATCTCCTGGGCGCATCTCTGGCACGGCGCGAACCCACCGAAGAACTTGCGGCGCAGCGTGTTTCCGCAGCGTGCGCAGTGGCGGTCGCCGGGCGGGGGTCGGAGATACCGGTCCTCGGTCCATATGGTGCCGTCCCACCAGCGCATGGTCTGCGGGTTGCCCGGATCCGGGTGCCAGTCCGCGAGTTCGGGGTGCGGGGGCGGAGGAGCGGGCGGTGCGGTGTCGCGGCTGTGCCGGTGGAGGTCGACCGTGCGGTGGGTATGTGGGCGCGGCAGGGGAGACGTATCGCCACGGTCGAGCACTTCGGTGCGTGGCCGGGCGGGGGTGTCTACGCCCGGGCGTACTTCGGTCCCTTCGAGCCGCCCGGGCGAGTCGTCGGTGCGGACGGGTTCGCGTTGGACCGGCGCGTTTTCGGCGAGGTCCGTTCCGATTTCGGCGGGAGTTTCCCCGTTTCGCGCTGAGTGGCCGGAGGGCAACGATCCGTGGGCGAAGCGTCGTGCCGAGGTCGGGTCGTGCCCAGCGGACCGTTCGGCGGCGGGTTCCGCTCCGGCCGGAGAAAGTCGTTCTCGCGCGGACGGATTCGCCGCCGGGCGGCGCACCCGGAACGGGTTGGTGGGATGCGTGGTGCGGGCGGGCGCCGAGGGATCGTTGACCTGGACGCCGAACTCGGTGACCAACCCCGCCAGTCCGCTGGACCAGCCTTGGCCGATCGCGCGGAACCGCCACTGCCCGTCGCGGCGGTAGAACTCGCCGAACATCAGCGCCGACACCGCCGCCGCGTCGTCGATCTCGAACGTCACGACCGCCCCGTCCACCGAGTGCACGGCGACGGTGAGCCCGTGGATGTCGCCGAAGGTGCCGTCCTCCAGCGAGCCGGAGACGACGATGCGGTCGACGTCGGCTTCCGTGCGCGGCAGCGAGACGCTCAGCCGCGCGGTGCCCGGCGCGGGTTCCTGATCGAGGGTGACCGCCTGCGAAACGTGCCGCGGCGCGTTGTAGAACACCAGGTCGCGATCCGAGCGCACCGCGCCCGACGCGTCCAGCAGCAAGGCGTGCGCGTCCACCGTGTGCTCCGATCGCCATGAAACGACCACGGCTAGAAGGGATGTCGGTACCGCTGCGTTCGCGCCCTTGCTGAGTTTCATGGTGCTCGAACTATGCCATGAGCCTCCGACACGCCGAACGCGCGAGGGCCGGTCCTTCGGCGGGGCGTGCGGCACAGTGTTCCCCATGACGAACCCGAAACGCCCGGGTCGTAGGCCGCCGACCCCGAAACTGCCCGGTGGGCGTGTGCCCGGCCCCGCCGACGTGCTGGCCGCCGCCCAGGCGGCGGTCGAGGCGGCGCAGACGGCCGCGGGCCAGGCGCTGGAAGCCGCTCAGCTGACGGCGACATCCGCGTTCGACACGGCGGTGCGGCTGCCGCCCGCGTCCGCTCAGCTGGCCGCGCAACTGCCCGGCCTGATCGAGAGCCTGTCGACCGCCATCGAGCGGCTCAACTCCACCATCGATCGGCTCGACCGCACGTTGGCCCTGGCCGATCCGGCCTTCGCCGCCTACGACCGCCTGCTGCCCCGGCTGGAGGCGATGATCTCGCTCGGGGAGGACGTGCTCGGGCGGTTGGCGAAGCTGCCCGGCTTCGCCTTGCTCGCCAAGCTGACCGGCTTGAGCGCGCCGGAACCGCCCGCCGAGGAGCCGCCCCGCCGAAAGTCCGGCAAGCGGCACAAATAGTCGAGGTCGGACGCTCAGCGGTGCGCGTGGTCGGCGGCCGCGCGCAACGTGGCGGCCGCCTTGAGCAGAACCTCGTGATACTCGTCGGCGGGATCGGAGTCGAGCACGATGGCTCCGCCCGCGCCGATCCGCCAGCGCCCGCCGTAGCGGACGGCGGTGCGGATCACGATGTTCAGGTCCGCGGTGCCGCCGAGGCCGAGGAAACCGATGGTGCCCGAATAGATCCCGCGCGCTTCGGTTTCCAGCGCATCGATGATCTCCATGGTGCGCAGCTTCGGCGCACCGGTCATCGAGCCCCCGGGAAAACAGGCTCGCAGGCAATCGACCACGCCGACCTCCGGCCGCAGCCTGCCACGCACCGTCGACACCAGTTGGTGCACGGTCGCGTACTGCTCGGTGGCCATCAGTTTCGGGACGTACACACTGCCGATCTCGCAGACCCGGCCCAGATCGTTGCGCAGCAGATCGACGATCATGAGGTTTTCCGCCCTGGTCTTCGGGCTGTCGGCCAGCTCGCGGCGCAGGCGCTCGTCCTGCTCCGGCGTCGCGCCGCGCGGTGCGGTCCCCTTGATCGGCTTGCTCTCCACGATGCGGCGGCGGTCGACCTTCAGGAAGCGCTCCGGTGACGAGCATGCGATGTCGAGATCGTCGAAGCGCAGGTAGGCGGCATACGGGGCGGGGTTGCACCGGCGCAGCGTGCGGTAGAAGTCGAGGCCGTCGGCCGCGGTGGCGGGGATCGTGGCGCTGTCGGTCAGAGTGATCTCGTAGGACTCCCCGGCATGCAACCGCTGCCGGCAGACCGCGATGTCGGCGAGATAGCGCTCCCGGCCGCGGGTGAGCAGTGGCGCGACGGCGTCACCGTCCGGCGGTAATTCGAGTGGCGGTGGATTGGTCCAGGTCGGCAGGGTGTCGAGGGTTTCGCGGGTGTCGCGCAGCCAGTCGGCGGCGGACCGGGCGGTCTCCACGTCGTCGCTCAGCGCCAGCAGATGGGTCCGCTCGCCCACGTGGTCGACCACCACCATCCGGTCGGCGAAGATCCATTGCGCGTCCGGGGTCGCCGCGCGATGCGCCGCGTTGCCGCCGCAGTCGGCTTTGACCTCGTAGCCGAGATAGCCGACGTAGCCGCCGACGAAATCGAAGGGGAGATCGGGCAGTTCGAGCCTGCGTGCGCGCAGCTCGGCGGCCAGGAACTCGAGAATGCCGCCGGGTGCGGTGCGCCGGTGCCCGTCGGACGATTCCACGGTCACCTCGCCGTCGCCCACGCGGTAGCGCAGCACCTCGGCCAGCGGACCGCTCGCGTCGCCCAGGAAGGAGAACCGGTCGGCCCCCGGTTCGACGTGCTCGCTGTCCAGCCAGAACGCGGTGGGGGAGTTGGCGTACAACTGCACGAACGCGCTCTCGGTATCGATCGGCCGTTCGAGGAAGGCCCGCTGGAGCCGGAAGGTCCGCGGCACCGTGCCATCGAAACCCGTGCGCCCGGCGGGACGCTCGAGTTGGGCTGCCGCGGCGGGGAACTGCTCCGGTGCGAGCGGCATCGGCGAGGCCGCGGTGCGTGTGGCGGAAAGCGGAAGGCCTGCGGCGACCGGCTCGGCGACGAACTCACCCCCGGCGTCGATCGATGGGCTCGCCGCCGGGACGGCGCGCCTGCTCCGGTGCGCCGTGGTGAGTCTCGCGAAGTTGCGCAGCAGAGCCGCGCCGAACTCACTGGCGATCGATTCCGGATGGAACTGCACGCCCCATTGCGGTCGCGTGCGGTGCCGCACACCCATCACGACGCCGTCGCCGGACAGCGCGGTGACCTCCAGATCGTCCGGCAGCGGCCGCAGCGCGCACAGCGAGTGGTAGCGCACGGCGGTGAAGCCCTGCGGCACGCCCGCGAAAAGGTCCTGGTCGTCGTGCTCGATGCGATCGAGATATCCGTGCCGGGCCGCGGGCGCCGCGGCGACCACGCCGCCCGCCGCGACCACGATTCCCTGATGGCCCAGGCACACACCGAGCAGCGGCAGGTCGCTTTCGCGAATCACCGCTGTGGAGATCCCTACGTCGCGGGCCACGTCCGGCCGCCCAGGGCCGGGTGAGACGACGACGTTGTCGTAGCGTCCCAGATCGAGTTCGGCGACCGTGCGCGCCTCGTCGTTGCGCACGACTGTCGGCTCGACGCCGTTCACCTCGCTGATCAGCTGGTACAGGTTGTAGGTGAACGAGTCGTAGTTGTCGATCAACAGCGTGCGCATGGTGCTCGAAACCCTACGCCGCGCCGGTGGTAGCCAACTGTTGTCATCTGCCTTCAGTTCGGGTCGGCAGGTGGTGCACAATGTGGGGCATGTCTGTTGCGCAACCGGTCGATGTGGATCCCGCGGTCGTCGACTTCGCCGTCGTCGGAAAGTGGATGGATGAGCAGGGTCTGTCCGGGGGTGAGTTCGAGGACGTGACCGCGCTGGGCGGCGGAACACAGAACATCATGCTCCGCTTCACCCGCGGCGGCCGGACCTACGTGCTGCGTCGCGGCCCGAAACATCTGCGCCCGAAGAGCAACGACGTGATCCGGCGTGAGGCCAGGCTGCTCGGCGCGCTGGGCGGCACCGAGGTCCGCGCGCCCAGGGTGATCGCGGCCTGCGCCGACGAGTCGGTCCTCGGCGCGGTCTTCTACCTGATGGAGCCGATCCGCGGTTTCAACCCGCAGAACGAACTGCCCGAACTGCATGCGGGCGATCCGGAGATCCGCAGGCAGATGGGCCTGTCCGCGGTCGAGGCCATCGCGCGCCTCGGCGCGTTGGACTACCAGGCGCTCGGCTTGGCCGACTACGGCAAGCCGGAGGGTTTCCTGGAACGTCAGGTGCCGCGCTGGCTGGGTGAGCTCGAGTCCTACTCGGCCAACGAGGGCTACCCCGGCCCGGAGATCCCCGGTGTGGCGACGGTGGGCGAGTGGCTGGACCGCAATCGCCCCGCCCAGTGGACCCCGGGCATCCTGCACGGCGACTGCCATCTGGCGAACATGATGTTCTCCTTCGACGGCCCGCAGGTCGCGGCGATGGTCGACTGGGAGATGTCCACCATCGGCGACCCGCTGCTCGACCTCGGCTGGCAGATCGCCACCCGCCCGGAGCCGGGCACCACGGGAGCGGCGCTGGTGGGCAAGCTCGGCGCGGTCGGCGGGCTGCCGACGGCCGAGGAGATGATCGCGCACTACGGGCAGTTCTCCGACCGCGACCTGAGCGCTATGTCCTGGTACACCGTGCTGGCCTGCTTCAAGCTCGGCATCGTCCTGGAGGGCACGCATGCCCGCGCGTTCGCCGGTAAGGCCCCCAGACAGGTCGGCGACTTCCTGCACGCGATCACGCTGGAACTCTTCGAGCGGGCGCACCGGCTGATGGAGTGAACTGTCGGGATGTGCTCGATAGTTGACCGGATATCGGTGGAAGGCGCGATCCGGCCGCGCCTAGGTTGAGCGCATGCCGATCGTTCCCGATGTCAAGGACTGGACCTGGGTGCTCGAGCGCCCTTGTTCGCAATGCGGTTTCGACGCCGCCGCGACCAGCTACGCGGCCGTACCGACGCTGACCAGGGACACCGCGGTCCGCTTCGCCGCGGTGCTCGACCGTCCCGGCGTCCGCCTGCGGCCGGACGAATCGACCTGGTCCGCCCTGGAATACGGCGCACATGTGCGTGACGTCTGCCGCCTGTTCGATACTCGCCTCGGCCTGATGCTGGCCGGTGACCCCGAGGGCGAGCCGCCGCGCTTCCCGAACTGGGACCAGGACGCGACCGCGGTGGCCGACCGCTACAACGAGCAGGACCCGGCTCGGGTGGCCGCGGAGCTGGCCGATGCCGCCGAGCGGGTGGCGCGCTCCTTCGCGTCGGTGCCGCCCGAGCGCCGTGGTCTGCGCGGTGCGCGCGGCGACGGGGCGGAGTTCACGGTGGAGTCGTTCGCGCGGTATTTCGTGCACGATCTGGTGCACCACGTGCACGACGTCCAGGGCTGACGCGTCGCGGAACTGTAACGCGTTCGGCTATTGGGTCACGCTATACCGACGATTTTTTCGACCGGTACTAGAACGCGTTACATTTTTCTCGTACTGTGGGTGCAGTCACATATAAGCACGTGCATGCGAGAGGGTCGACAGGAATGAAGACGAAGGGCGCGATCCTGTGGGGGATCGACCAGCCGTGGTCGGTGGAGGAGATCGAGGTCGGTGACCCGGTCGCCGGCGAGGTGCAGATCCGGATGGAAACCGCGGGCATGTGCCACTCCGACCACCACATCGTGACCGGCGCGACCCCGATGCCGTCCTTCCCCGTCATGGGCGGGCACGAGGGCGCGGGCGTGATCACCAAGCTCGGCCCGAACTGCCCGGCCGATCTGCAGGTCGGCGACCACGTGATCCTGTCGTTCATCCCCGCTTGCGGCCGCTGTCCGGCTTGCGTGGCAGGACACATGGCGCTGTGCGACCTGGGCGCGGGTCTCCTGCTGGGGCAGGCGATCAGCGACGGCACCTATCGCATCCAGGCCCGCGGCGAGAACGTCATTCCGATGTGCCTGCTGGGCACCTTCGCGCCGTACATGACGGTGCACCACACCTCCGTGGTGAAGATCGATCCGAGCATTCCGTTCGAGGTGGCCTGCCTGGTCGGTTGCGGCGTCCCCACCGGTTTCGGCTCCTCCACCCACGTCGCCCAGGTCGCTCCGGGCGAGACCGTGGTGATCGCGGGCATCGGCGGGGTCGGCATGAGCGCCTTGCAGGGCGCGGTGCTGTCGGGCGCGTCGAAGGTGGTGGCGATCGACCCGAATCCGTGGAAGCGCGAGCAGGCGCAGAAGTTCGGCGCCACGCACACCTACGAGAGCATGGCCGCCGCGATCATGCCGCTGTTGGAGGCCACCGAGGGCAGGATGGCCGAGAAGGTCATCCTGACCATGGGCGAGATGCACGGCGAGTACATCGAAGAGGGCCTGATCCTCACCTCGAAGGCGGGCACCCTGGTGGTCACCTCGATGGGCCGGATGGACGAGAGCGACGTCAAGCTGAACAGCTTCCTGCTGTCGATGCTGCAGAAGACGGTGAAGGGCTGCATCTTCGGCGGCGGCAACGCCCGCCAGGACGCGCCGCGCCTGCTGTCGCTGTACAAGTCCGGCCAGCTCAACCTGGACGACATGGTCACCCGCAGCTACTCCCTGGAGGAGATCAACCAGGGCTACCAGGACATGCTGGACGGCAAGAACATCCGCGGGATCATCAAGTACACCGAAGCCGACTGGTAGAGCACCGCACCGCCGCTCGGCGAGCGCGGTGGCGATCCGTGCGATCAGCTCGTACGGCACCGCTTCGCCGAGCCGGCGATCGAGGCGCTCAGATCCGGCAGCGCAGCAGGGCTTCGCGCAGGTTGCGGCTGCGGACGTCGTCGAGGACGGCCAGACCCAGCCGGTTCATCGTGTACCCGAAACCGAGGCCCGTTGCGGGATCGGCGAATCCGAACGAGCCGCCCAGCCCCGTGGTGCCGTAGGCGCGTTTGTCGGAGCCGAAGCGGAAAATACCGCGCGACTTGCGGAAGCCCAGGTGATAGCGGCTCTTGGTGTGCAGCACCAGATCCTCGGCGGGGACGTCGTCGGCGGTCTCGGCAGCGGCGAGCCGGTCCAGCACGGCGTCGTCGATCGGCAACGCACCGGTGCGAGCGGCGGCCGCGCCGTAGACCTTCGCCAGCGCGCGGGCGTTGCCCACTCCGTTGGATCCCGGCAGTTCCACTTCGAGGAACTCGCGCCGGGTCGCCCGCGCAGGCGCTCCGCAGCGCGGATTGGTCAGCGCCGCGTAGGACAGGCCGCGTTTGGCATAGATCTCCGCGCCGATGCGCAGCGGAAGATCGCGTTCGTAGCGCAACACGTCCAGCCCCTGGGTGGCCGACATCGTGGCGATGCGGTCCATGCGCTGCTCAGCGGGCAGGCCGATGAAGAAGTCGACGCCGAGCGGTGCGGCGATGTCCTCGGCGAAGATTCGCCCGAGCGTGCGACGGCGCGGGTCGACCCGGCGCAACAGCTCGCCCTGGTACAGGCCGAGGGTGATGGCGTGATAGCCGTGCCTGGTGCCGGGACGCCAAGCCGGTCTCTGTGCCGCCAGAACGGTCGCGAGCCCGTCCAGGTCGGCGATCTGAGGCAGTCGCACGACCTCGCTCAGGCCGGACAACCCCGCCTGGTGGTCGATCAGCTGACGCACGGTGATCGCGTCCTTGCCGTGGGCGGCGAACTCCGGCCAGTACTTCGCCACCGGCTCCTCGTAGTCGAGCAGGCCCCCGGCCACGGCGGTGGCGACGGTGAACGCCGCCATGCCTTTGGTCGAGGAGAACACCGGCACGATCGTGTCCCGCTCCCACGGCAGCGTGCGCCTGCGATCGCGGAACCCGGCCCACAGGTCCACCACGGGGCGCTCACCCGCGTAGACCGCGACGGCGGCGCCGATTTCGCCGTGACGCTCGAAATTGCGGCGGAAGGCGTCGGCGACCGGCTCGAAACCGGGCGCGACGTCGCCGTGAACAGTGGGCGTTTCACTCATGGTGAATCGATGGTAGCTACGCGGTTCTCGTAGGCTCGCAGGGTGCGTTCACTCGAGCAGATCCGGGAATGGCCGGTCCGCCACGCGGCGGCCGCGGTGGTCACCGCCGACGGCGGTGCCGCGAGCGAAGGCGACGTGCGGCGGGTGTTCCCGCTCGCGTCGGTGACCAAGCCCTTGGTGGCGTACGCGGTGCTGGTCGCGGTGGAGGAGGGCGCGGTCGAACTCGACCAGCCCGCGGGCCCGCCCGGCGCTACGGTGCGTCATCTGCTGGCGCACACGTCCGGCCTCGCGTTCGACACCACCGACGTCCAAGCCGCGCCGGGGACCCGGCGGATCTACTCCAGCGCGGGTTTCGAGGTGCTCGCCGAATTCGTCACCGCCCAGACCGGGATCGCGTTCGACGAGTACCTGCGCGACGCCGTGTTCGAGCCGCTGGGCATGACCGCTTCGGTGCTTGCCGGTCCGGCCGGGCACGCGGCGCGGTCCACCGCGGCGGATCTGGCCCGCTTCGCCGCCGAATTGCTGGACCCGCAGTTGATCTCGGCGCAGACGCACGCCGAGGCCACCTCGGTCCAGTTCCCCGGCATGAACGGCGTCCTGCCCGGCTACGGTTCGCAGCGCCCCAACGACTGGGGATTGGGCTTCGAGATCCGCGACGGCAAGACTCCGCACTGGACCGGTGGCACGAATTCGCCACAAACCTATGGACATTTCGGCCAATCCGGGACATTTTTATGGGTTGACCCGAGAACGGGGTTGGCGTGTCTCGCCTTGAGCGACGAGAATTTCGGCGACTGGGCGCGCGCGGCCTGGCCACCGCTGAGCGATGCCGTCATCGCGGAGGTGGCCGCCACGCGCAACACGGTCACGAAGTAACACGTGTAACTTCGGGCACTCCAGTACACTCAGGCAACGCCAGTTCGACGAATCGTTGGGGAAGACGTTCCTCGTCGAAGCTGGAGGTGTTGGTGGTGCGCGCATCGAGTCAGTTCGCGGACGCGACGGCGGGTGTGGTCTACATCCACTCGTCGCCTGCCGCGCTGTGCCCGCATGTCGAGTGGGCGCTCACCTCTGCCCTCGGCGCCCCCGCGAAACTGCGCTGGACCGCCCAACCGGCCGACGGCCAACTGCGCGCCACCAGCGAGTGGATCGGCCCCGTCGGCACGGCGTCGAAGATCGCCCAATCGTTGCGCTCCTGGCCGGTTCTGCGCTTCGAGGTGACCGAGGACCCCAGCGACGGCGTGGACGGCGAGCGCTACAGCTTCGTTCCCGGCCTGGGCCTGTGGCACGGCTCGACGAGCGCCAACGGCGACGTCATGCTCGGCGAGATGCGCCTGCGCGCGATGCTGCAGGCCACCCGGGAACTCGGCAAGTACTCCGCCTACGACCTGGCTGAAGAAATCGACCGCGCCCTCGGCACCGCGTGGGACGAGGACCTCGAAATCTACCGCTACGGAACGGAATCCGGCGCGGAGGTCACCTGGCTGCGCCGGGACGTGGGGTGAGGACTCCAGCTGTCGCCACTGCCGTGTCATTCGCGGGAAGCGCCCTGGCCGTGTGACCACGGATTCCGGTAGCCGTCCGGAATCATGCTGTCGAACAGTGCGCGCGCGTCCGCGGGCAGCCGCAGCAATTCGACGTACGAGCCGAGTGATCCCCCGGCGAGGTAGACGAACTCCATGCCGATCTCCGCGACAGCGCAGTGTTGGACGATTTCGGCGCCGCCTGCCAGCGCCTCCGCCAGTGCGACATCGAAATCGTCTGGCACCCAAGCGATATGGTGCAGACCGGGACCGGACCGCTCGAGCGCTTCGGTGTACAGGTTCGCCCCCGAGACCGGTGCGATCAATTCCAATTGCTGCCCGCCCGCGTAGCCGAGCGAGCTGTCGATCGTGTAGTCGGCCGGCGCACCGCGATAGCTGCACGAGTCCGGGCCGAAACGCATGCGGGGCATGCGAACCCATTTGTCGACTCCGTAGCGTTCGGTGAATTCTCGTTCCGCCGCCTCGATGTCGTGGACGACCCACGCCAACTGGAAGATCGGTCCGGATGCGATGCTCATTCTGGTTCTCCTCAAGTGCTTCGGGGATGGGGTGCTTCGCCGGAACGGCGCGAGGTGACGGTGCGGTTCAGTAGTCGGCGAGGTGGATGGCGTTGGCCGCGCGCTCGAGCGGCTTGATGATCGGGCGCAGCGCCAGGCCCTTCCACGGCATGTGCCGCAGCATGCGCAGCATGGTGGTCTGGGTCCGGATCGCGCGCTGGTCGGACGCCACCATCTGAGTGGCGTTGTTCCAGCCCAGCGTCAGGTTCCGGGTGACATAGTCCTGCATGGCGCGCTGGTAGCGATCGAAGGCGGCGTCGTGGTCGCCTGCGGCCGCTTTCAGCTCGCCAGCGAGGACATACGCGCCGACCAGTGCCATGCTCGTGCCCTGCCCGGACAGCGGCGAGGGGCAGTAGGCGGCGTCGCCGACCAGTGCGACGCGGCCCGCGGACCACTGGTCGAGATGGATCTGGCTGACCGAGTCGAAATAGAAGTCGGGTGATTCGGGCATGGCGCGTACCAAGTTCGGTGTCTCCCAGCCCGCATCGGCGAAAGCGTCGGCCACCAGCTGCTGCTGCGCGGCGCGGTCGCGCCGGTCCGGCAGTTGTTCCGGGGCCTGGAAGATGAATTGGGCTTTGGCCGTGGAGCGGCGGGTGCTGTACACCTGCACCACTCGCCCCGGAGTCGGATGGACCAATTCCCAATGGTCGAGATCCAAATGGTTCGGCACCGAGATCACGCAGGCCGCCATGCCGGTGTGCCGGGCGAATCGCTCCTCCGGCCCGAACGCGAGGCGGCGCACCGTCGAATGGATGCCGTCGGCGCCGAGCACCAGGTCGAACACTCGCGGCTCGGCGTTGCGGAACCGCACGGTCACGCCGTCGGCGTGCTGCGCCAGGCCTGTGATCGAGTCGCCGAACAGGTACTCGACCCCGTCCTTGGTGGCGTCGAAGAGAATATGGGCGAGATCGCCGCGCAGCACCTCGTCGTCGCCGGGCGACCGCAGTCCGATCAGCTCCGGCCCCAGCGTGGCCAGCGCCTTGCCCGAGTCGTCGACCCACGCGCCGCCACGCATCGCCGTCGAGGCCGCGCGGACTTCCGGCAGCAGCCCCATCCGATCGATGACCTCCATGGCCACGCCCCGAATGTCGACCTTGTAGCCGCCCTCGCGCAGGGTGGGCGCCTGTTCGACGACGGTGACGGTGAACCCGTGGCGGGTCAGCCAGTAGGCCAGTGCCGGACCGGCGACGCTCGCGCCGGAGATGAGAACGGTTTTGTTGGTGAACTGTCGCGTCGTTGTCATGGGAACAGCGTCGGCCGCGGCGCTCACCACGCACTCACCATCGGCTCACCGCCGCTCACCGAGCAGGGCCGCCACCTCCTCGATCGACCGCCCGATGCCGCGGTCATAGGCGGCGCGGAACTTCTGTTCGCCGAGTTCGGCACGGCACCGTGCGGCGGTCTCGGCCGCCGCACCGTCACCCGCGGCGGGCATCCCGCGCAGCGAATCGGCAGCGCCGAGCAGCAGCGCGGCCCGCGCCGGATCGCCGATCACCGCGGCGGCCTCCGCCAGACCGGCCACCGCGTCCGCGGCCACCGATCGGGATCTGTCACGGGCCAGCTCGAAGGCCTCGCGGTGCGCCGCCTGCCCGGCTTCGCTGTCGGCTTCGGCGAGCGAGACCCAGCCCAGTCCGATGAGGCTGCGCGCACGGGCCTCGGCCATGCCGAACGAACCGTTGTCGGGCAGGGCGACGGCCGTGCCGTAGTACTCCCTGGCGCCGATGAGGTCGCCCGCCGCACGGCGCAGATCGCCGAGTCCGCGTATCGCGTTGGCGTACATGTCCGTCGCGCCCGCCGCCCGGGCAGATTCGGCGGCACACTCGTAGGCGGCGCGGGCTCCGTCCGCGTCGTGGCAAGCGTCCTGGCGGGCGAGGAGGTCGCCACGCCGGTTGAGCAGGTCGGCGGCCTCGTCACCCGCGCCCAACTCGGTTTGCAGGGCAACGGCCTCGTCGATCAGGTCCAGCGCGACCGCCCGCTCACCGCGCCAGTCGGCGACGGCGGCGAGTTTGTCCAGGGTGGTGGCGATCGCCCAGCGGTCGCGGGTGGCGCGGAAACCTTCCAGGGCGCAGTGGAATTCGGGTTCGGCCGCCACCGGCTCACCGGACATGAGCAGGTGCAGTCCCGCGCCCAGCCGGAGGAACGCCTGCGACCACGGGTCGGCACCGAAGAGCAGGCGCTGCCGCTGCGGCGGCAGGTCCAGCAACCCGCCGACGGTCGCCAGCAGGAACACCAGATGCGGGCGTTGAAGGGGTTTCTCGACACCGGACAACTCCGTGACCGCGCGGGTGACCGCGACCGGCAGTCCGTTTCCCGCTCGCGCGGCGATCGCCGCGCACAGGCCGTATTTCTCGACGTCGGCCGCCGGATCGAGTGCGGGCAGCAGCTTGCCCGCGAGCTCGACGGCACCGCCCGGATGACCGCGCAGCCACCAGCACCACGCGTGCGCGGCGATGAGTCGTTGTGCCAATGGCGGATCGGCGGCCACCGCCCAGCGCAGCGCCACCTGCACGTTGTCGTGTTCGGCGCTCAGTCGTGCCAGCCAGTCCAGCTGGTCCGGGCCGCGCAGTCGCGGATCGGCCCGCTCGGCCAGGGCGGTGAAGAATGCCGCGTGGGCACGCTGCATGCGCTCACGCTCGCTGGAGTCGGTCGAACGTGCCAGACCGTAGGCTCGGATGGTCTCCAGCATCCGGTAGCGGCCGCCGTGCACCTCCACCAGCGATTTGTCGGCCAGGCCGTCGAGCAGTTCTTCGGCATCGTCGAGTTCGCAGACCGAAGCGGCTGTCGCGGCCGACGCTCCGCCCGCGAAGACCGCGAAGCGCCGCGCCATGAGGCGCTCGGCCGGTTCCAGCAGATCCCAGCTCCATTCGACTACCGCCTGCAAGGTCTGATGTCGGGGCTCCGCGGTCCGGTCTCCTCGTGACAGCAGCCGGAACCGGTCGGAGAGGCGTCCGTCGATGTCGTCCACTTCGAGATTGCGCAGACGGGCGGCGGCGAGTTCCAAAGCCAGCGGCAAGCCGTCCAATCGCGCGCAGATGCGCCGCACGGCCGCGATCGTGCCCGCGTCGACGGTGAATCCGGGCCGCGCCGCGGCCGCGCGGTCGGCGAACAGACGGACCGCCGCGCAGCCGAGCTGCTCGGACAGCGGCGCTTCGGCGGCCGCGACCGGCAGTTGCCCGATCGACAGGACGGTCTCGCCGGTGATGCGCAGGGCTTCCCTGCTGGTCGCCAGCACCCGAAGGCCCTGGCATTCGCGCAACAACCGGTGGACGAGCCGCGCGGCGTCGAGTACCAGATGCTCACAGTTGTCGAGAATGATCAGCAGAGACCGGCCTGCGAGCATCGCGCGGAGCCGGTTTTCCGTGTCTTCGTGCTCACCGGCGGTCGCGCGGCCGCCGAGCGTCGCCGCGATCTCCTGCGCCATCTGCGCGCCGTCCACCAATGGCGACAGATCCACGAAACAGACCTCGCCCTGAGCCCGGGAGCCTGCCTCCAACGCCAGCCGGGTCTTGCCGGTGCCCCCCGGACCGGTCAAGGTGACCAGGCGGGCCCGCGCCAGCAGCGACGCGATCTGCGCCAACTCGTCGTCGCGGCCGACGAAACTGGTGAGCTGGGCAGGTAGGCGGCGCAACGAGGCCGCGGCGACGGTGTCCCCGCGCAGGATCGCGAGGTGGGCTCGGGCCAGTTCGGCCGAAGGATCCGCCCCCAGCTCATCGGCGAGCAGTCGGCGGCCCTGCTCGAACAGCTCCAGCGCCTCCGCTTGCCGGTCGGTCCCGGACAACCCGCGCATCAGCAATGCTCGAGCCCGCTCCCGCAGCGGATGTGCGGCAACGAGTTCGGTCAGCATCGCGACCACCGCTCGATGGTCGCGCAGCGCCAGACCGGCTTCTGCCCGATCCTCCCGCGCCGCCAGCCACGCTTCGGTGAGGCGGGTCACCGCCGTCGCGGCGAACGGCGCATCGCGGACGTCGGCCAGCGCCGCACCCCGCCACAGCCCGGCGGCTTCGTCCAGCAGCGCGGCCGCGGAAGCGGGATCCCCGTCGCGCAACGCGATCCGGCCCTCCTCGGCGAGCCGATCGAACCGGTGCGCGTCCACCGTGCCCGGGTCGACCGCGAGCCGGTAGCCCGCGGTCGAGGACTCCACCAGCTCGTCGGCGCCCGCCGAACGCAGCGCCCGCCGCAGCCGCGACACCTGGGACTGCAGCGCGTGCCCGGCGTCGCCCGGCGGATCCTCCCCGTAGAGATCGTCGATCAACCGCTCGCGGGAGACGACCCGCCCGGCCTCCGACGCCAACACCGCCAGCAGCGCCCGCACCTGCGGCCCACCCACCGCGACCGGACCCCCATCGGGCCGTCGCACCTCCACCGGACCCAGGATCCCGAACCGCACGATCGTCAGTATGGCCTGGGATCGATGGGCTGCCGCTTCGGTGGGTTCTCAGCACCGGCTTGTCTGCGCTGCGTCGTGGACGCCGCTGTGGTTCGGTCCGACGGCTTTCGAGACCAGCTGTGGCCGCAGCCGCGTTATCGGTCCCATCGCTCGCTCAGGAACTCCTCGTTCCGCGGCGAAGCACCCAGCGCGTCCCGCTCACGGTCCCGCAACCGCGAGCCGCATCGTATGTCGACACGCCATCGACTCCGGTGCTCGGCAGCGGTCGGAGCCAGGTCGTTCAGTCCGCTCGGTGGGCGAGCACAGCGAACATGGTCACCGACAGGTGGTAATCGCCTTTGGCGATGCCCGCGTCCATGGTGGCCAGCAGGTCGCGCCCTTCCTGTTCGGTGATGGCACCGCTGGTGCTCGCGGACGAGATCATTTGCATGTACAGCGGGAGGGCGGTGTCCGGATTCCAGATCACCGCCTCCGAACCCATGTCATCGATGGTGAAACCGGCGGCTGTGAGCAGGCCGCGCAAGCGCCGGCCCGACGCGGGGTTGGGGGTGGTGGTGAGCATCGCCTTCGACAGGCGGGCGAGCACACCGGGGTCGCCGGGATGCGCGATCACGGTGTGCCAGTCGGTGTCGATGAGCAGCACACGGCCGCCCTGTCGCAGGACGCGGGCGATCTCGGCGGTCGCGGACGCCGGGTCGTCGAGGTGCTGGTAGACCCGCTCGCAACGCACCGCGTCGAAGTAGCCGTCGGAGAACGGCAGCTGATAGGCGGTGGCTTCGACGAAGCGGGCCCGAGAGTCCGCGGTCTCGGCTCGCCCACGGGCTATGGCGAGCATCGCGGGATTCGGGTCGGCTCCCACCGCGTCGCCATCGGGGCCGACTCGCTCGGACAACTCGATCACCTCGGTGCCGGTACCGGAACCTATGTCCAGTACCCGCTCGCCCGGCTCGACGGCCAAGACCTCGTGTCCCCACGCACGCATGCGCCGGATACCGGGCAGCGCCGCTTGCAGGTCGAGCATGCCGACCAGCGTGGCCATCGGGTCGTCGTCGGTGGTGTGGGAAGAGTCAGGGATCGCGTTCACGTGGAACGACGGGATAGGCGACGAGGGATCGCTCGACATGGTCCGACACTAACCCCGCACCGCCGCTCCCCGCAGTGTGCGGACGACCGATCGCGGGCTGGGCATTGGCGATGCTGCCCACCCGGCGTACCGTCGAGTTTGTGAGCAGTGGCGCCGTGTCGGGGGCAGCGGTGAAGGGCTCGGATCCGTGGGCCCGGGTTTTCGCGGCGCTGTACGACCCTCTGCTGTGGATGGGCGAGAGGGCGGGTATGGGCGCTCGCCGACGAGATCTGCTCAGCCGTGCGAGGGGGCGAACTGTCGAGCTGGGCAGCGGTACCGGTCTCAACGTGGGGTACTACCCTGACGACCTCGAAGAACTGATCTTGACCGAACCGGAAGCCGCGATGCGGACGCGGTTGGCGCGGAAGCTGCGTCGCAGTGGACGCCGGGCACGTGTGCTCGACGCATCGGCGGAACAACTGCCGTTCGAGGACGAAACCGTGGATACGGTCGTCTCGACGCTCGTGCTGTGTACTGTCGACCACCCCGAACCCGTATTGCGCGAGATCGGGCGTGTGTTGCGCCCTGGCGGCCAGCTGCTGTTCATCGAGCATGTGCGTTCGGAGTCGCCGCGACTCGCCCAGTGGCAAGACCGCCTCGCCGGCCCGTGGCGCCGGTTCGCGGAGGGCTGCCATTGCAACCGTGCCACACTCGAGCTCATCCAGGGGTCCGAACTGAAGCTCGAAGACGTACAGGAAGCTTCGTGGCGGGGAGAGCCCCCGATCATTCGACCGCTGATCTTGGGTGTGGCTACCAAAAACACCTAGGGAGCGTCAGATGACCGAGTCCGGCTCCGCTGAGCTGAAGCGGCGGCATCGCGCGATGTGGGCACTGGGCGACTATCCGTCCGTCGCCACCGAGGTCATCTCTGGATTGGGCAGGCGTCTGGTCGAGGCCTGCCGTATCGGCGCTGGTCAGCACGTGTTGGATATCGCGGCAGGGTCCGGCAACGCCGCGATTCCGGCGGCCGAGACCGGTGCGGAGGTCGTGGCGAGCGACCTCACGCCCGAGCTGTTCGAGGCGGGTCGGCGTCTCGCCGCGGAAAGGGGTGTCGAGCTGCGGTGGCAGCAAGCCGATGCCGAGGCATTGCCCTACGCGGATGCCGACTTCGATGCCGTGATCTCCTGCGTCGGCGTCATGTTCGCGCCGTTCCACCAAGCGGCGGCGGACGAAATGCTCCGCGTGACCAGGCCGGGCGGCACGATCGGGCTGATCAACTGGACGCCGACCGGATTCATCGGGCAGATGTTCGCCACGATGAAACCGTTCGCGCCGCCACCCCCGCCCGGCGCCCAGCCGCCCCCGCTGTGGGGCGACGAGACGCACGTACGGTCGCTGTTGGGCGATCGCGTCACCGATCTGGAGCTGCGGCGCGAAAACGCGGTCATCGACCGCTTCGCCGACGGCGCCGAGTTCCGCGACTTCTTCAAGTCCTACTACGGCCCGGCGGTCGCGGTGTACAAAGCCATCGCCGCCGAGCCCGACCGCGTCGCACAGTTGGACCGGGAACTCACGGAACTCGCTGCCCGACATGACCTGGGCGACGGGCGCATGGAGTGGGAGTACCTCCTGGTCACCGCGCGCCGCTCCTGAGCGACGGGGATTGGAACCGGGCGTTCGTGCCACATCGCTCCCCCCTTCCCCGGCGGGTTCGTAGTGTCAGGAAGTCGCGCCGATCGCCAACCCTGCGAGGAGATCGTGCACAAGGCTTGCCGCCTGCTCGTGAGCGCGTTGCCGATCATCGGTCTCGGCGATGGTCAGCGACAGTTCGGTCAGGGCCCCATAGAAGGCACTCGCCAGTAATGCGGCGGGGTAGGGGCGGATGAGCGCCGCATCGAGCAGATTCTGCACCGCCTCGACGACCAGGCCGCCGAGATGGCGTTGGTCGAGCTCACGCCAGCGCTGCCAGCCGAGGCCGATCGGTCCCTGGAGGAGCACGATGTGCCGGTAGTCGGGTTCGGCGCAGACGTCGAGGAACTCCCGCACCCCGCGATCGACCCGGTCGAACGGGTCCGAGGCCGAGTCGATCGCGATGCGGATGCGTTGTGCCGCTCGCGTCTCCAGATCGTCGACGATCGCCTCGAACAGCCCCTTCTTGCCGTCGAAGTGGTGATACAGCGCGCCGCGGGTGAGGCCGGTGGCGCGAACCAGCTCTTCCGCCGACAGATCTGCGTACTCGCGTTCGGCGAACAGCCGCCCCGCGGTCTCCAGCAGCGCCTGGCGGGTGTTCTCCGCGTACTTCTCGCGAAACGACTCCATGCGGTATGGATATCACATACAGTATGTATGTCAGATACAGACTGTATGGAAGTGGGTCGTAATGGGCGAATCAGTGGACGTCGTCGTTGTCGGAGCCGGGATAGCGGGTCTGGTAGCCGCCCGCGACCTGGCGCGAAGTGGTGCGGAGGTGCTCGTGCTGGAGGCGCGCGACCGGGTCGGCGGGCGGCTGCTGAACGATGAACTCCCCGGTGGTGCGCCCATCGAGGTGGGTGGTCAATGGGTCGGGCCCGGCCAGCAGCACGTGCTCGCGCTGATCGATGACCTCGGCCTGAAGACCTTCCCCACGTACACCGCGGGCCGTCATATCGCCGAACTCGGCACGGCCCGCTCGGTATACACCGGCCGGATTCCCAAGCTGAACCCGCTGGCACTGGCCGATGTAGCGCAGATCCAGTGGAGGCTCGACCGGGTGGCGCGCCGGGTCGCGGCGGCGGAGCCGTGGCTCGCCGACCGGGCTGGGGTGCTGGACGCGCAAACCTTCGCCACCTGGCTGCGGCGGACCGCCCACACCTCCGCGGGTCGGTCGTTCTTGCAGCTGATCACCGAGGCGGTGTTCTCCGCGGAGCCGGAGGATATGTCGGCACTGTGGGCCGCCTACTACGTCGGCGCCGCCGGTGGGCTGGACGCGTTGATCAATACCGCGGGCGGTGCGCAGCAGGACCGCGTTGTCGGCGGTTCGCAGACCATCGCGTTGGCGCTGGCCCAGGAACTCGGTGACCGTGTCGTCCTGGAAACCGTGGTGACCGATGTCGAGTGGGACGTCTCGGGTGTCCGGGTCGTCGCGGGCGGCACGACCGTTCGCGCTCGTCGAGCCGTGATCGCGGTTCCGCCGCCACTGGCGGCGCGCGTCCGCTTCACCCCCGGCCTGCCCGGCGATCGTGACCAACTCGTGCAGCGCATGCCGATGGGCCGGGTCATCAAAGTCAATGTCGCCTACGACGAGCCCTTCTGGCGCGAAGCGGGTCTGAGCGGCCAAGCCAACAGCGACCATCGGCCCCTGGGCACCGTCTTCGACAACACCCCGCTCGACGGTTCACCCGGCGTGCTCGTCGGCTTCCTCGAGGGACGGCACGCCGACAGAGGCGCGCGCCTCGACCTCACCGATCGTCGTGCACAGGTGATCGACGATCTCGCAGGCTACTTCGGGCCACGGGCCCGCAACCCCATCGCCTACATCGAACGCGATTGGGCCGAAGAGGAATTCAGCCGCGGCTGCTACGGCGCGTTCACCACGCCCGGCACCCTCACCCGCTTCGGTCCGGCCCTGCGCACCCCCATCGGCCCGCTGCATTGGGCAGGCACCGAAACCGCTACCCGGTGGGCCGGCTACATGGACGGAGCCGCCGAATCCGGCCACCGCGCCGCCCGCGAAGTCGCTCCCGCGCTCCGCCGCAGTGGGGTGTAGAGGCGGTTCGACCACGACTGCTGGCAGAAGTGGGCGAACGCCCGAATGAGACTCAGTCCGACACGGCCGACCGGACCGAAACCAGCCCAATCTCAGCGCAGACGTCGTCGTGTTCAGGTGCGCTCCCACTGACCGCAATCGCACCGACCACGACATCGCCACGTCGGATCAGTCGAGAACCTGCACCCGCGATGATGGGTGTGCCCGCAACCTGATCCAGCTGTGCGAACAGTGCGGGCCATGCCTGCTGCAATCGCACCAACTCACCGCCGTCGCGGTGGAACAGCGCAACACTGGATGCTTTCGCTGGGGCGATTCGAGCCGACAACGGCGGCGCGCCGTCCATCCGATCGACAACCAGCACGTGTCCACCGCCGTCAACGATGGCGACCGTGATTCGGGCACCGAGCCCTGCGGCATGCTCGCGTACGCAGGCGCTGGCCGCTCGCGCTTGTTCCGAAGTGAGTGACATCGCTCCACCTTCAAATCTCTTGGGTCAGCCAAGCTTGGACGTCCCAAGGATAACCATATTCATGGGTCGGACCAAGAGTTTGACTAGACTTTCGTGCATGGAGCTGGAGGAAACGCCCACGCGCCTGCGCAGCAAACCGACCTGGCTGATCAGCAAGGCGGCCGTGCGGGCGCATCGGCTCATCGGCGAAGCGATGGCCGGATCCGGCGGCCGTGCCTATCACTTCGCGATCCTCGCCACGCTGGACGAATTCGGCCCCGACAGTCAGGCGCGGATCGGCCAACGGTGCGGAATCGACCAGAGCGATATGCACACCATGCTCAAGGAATTGATAGAGCAGGGGCACGTCGCGCGCACCTCGGACCCCAACGATCGACGCCGCAATCTGATCGCCTTGACGCGCTCTGGCCGACAACGACTGACGGAACTGGACGCGACACTCTCGGGCGTTCAACGCGATCTTCTCAACGCCTTGTCGACTACCGAGAGGGACCATCTCGCAGCGCTACTCGTCCGGGTTCTCGAGTAGATCGTCATCGAGGACGCACCAACGCACTCCCGTAGCCGCGTTCCGCGCGTCCGGGCAGTGCCTGTCGGTCAGTGAGCAGCGCGGGAACCGGGTTCTACTTCTGGGCTCGCGACAGTTGTCCCATGATCGGCAACGAGGTGGTCACTCGGGGATGGCAATCAACACGAATGATTCTCCACAGCAAGGTGTTTCGGGCACCAGCCCAGCTAACGCCAGTTTCCGTTCAACTGGACCCCACGTGCCGTCCGGAAGGCCGGGACGGAAGGGCGGAAGGCTGGGGTGACCATTCAGGTTATGCAGTTTCGCTCATACGATCAGGGCGGTCCGCTCATCCCGCACCCAGTCACCCTCGATGCGGAATGGAACGCCGAGTGCGGCCATCACCTGTCGGCGTGGTGCCTGGGGTGCTCGACGTGCACCGACTGCGCCGGAACCTGCTATTGCGGCGCCGCCGAAGACGAGGACCCGCCCGTCCACCTCCTGGATCTCGCCAGCTGATCCGATCAGCTCGACCGCGTCGTCGGGTGCTCGTAGTCCGCACCGACGGGCGGTGTGTAGACGACGTGACCACACCGGATACACCAGTGGAGGCGGTGCAGACCGCCAGCCTGAAGCTGGCCAACGACCCGACGAGCATCTGTCTCGGGCCGAACTGATGCCCGCGATGCGGGCAGCTACGAGGCCACGGCTCGGCCCGCTTTCCGTTGCGCAGCCGGTAGAGGCGGCCGGGCTCGACGATCCGGCCGTCACTGAGCCGGTACACCACGCGCGGGTTGTCGAACACACTCTCGATCACGTCGCGTACTGGTCGGCGATCGTGCAGGCCGTGCTCGAGGCGCCCGGCCGCTACCCGTTCAGCGTCCGCACCGCGACGCTCGTAGCGGCGGATCCCGCGTCGGAGGCGTGAGGCGGGTAGGCCTACCTTCTGCCGTCGATGCGTTCGAGCGCCGCGGCGAGCAGTGGCAGGGTGCCTTCGGCCAGCCGGTACTCCACGATCGTGGGGTTCTGCGGGTCGTCGGCGCTGCGTGACTCGATCACGCATGGTGGCGGGAGCTCGTCGGTCGTGTCGTGCATGGCCCGCCGCATCGTCGTGCGCATGCCGCCCAAGGCAGTGACGCCCAGGGGAAACAACAAGTGGACCACGGGGCCGGTAGCTGCGGGTGCGCGCGTGGCGGGCGGTCACCCGGGCTGCCGGTGCCGCACGGGGCCGGGAGGTTGGTTCGTGGTGACGGTCAGCGGTTGAGGTAGGCGGCCAGGCCACCGAGTTCCTCGTTGGCGATGAACACCGAACGGACGTTGATGATGGCCTCTTCGACGTGGGTGGTGCAGCCCCAGGCCGAGTCGCCCCACGAATCGGCGATCTTCAGCTCGGCCGGCGCGGTGCAGCCGGCGGTGCCGCCGAGCTGGCAGTGCTCAGGGTGCGGCGTGGTGGCCTGTACGGCGGCCGCGGCTCGTATCTGGGCGGCGAGTTCGGCGGCGGCAGCGGCGCGTTGCTCGGCATCGCCGCGCAACTGGCGTTCGGCGCGTACCGCCTTGATGGTGGCCAGGCGCAGCTCCAGGTGCTGCGCGACCTGGTCGGCGAGATAGCCGAGCACGGTCGCCTGCACCTCGCTCAACTCCCGAGGCATGGCGTCGATCGCGGTAACGGTGCCGAGGTGGTGCCCGTCGGCGGTGACGATCGGGGCGGCGGCGTAGAACCGCAGCCCCAGCTCACCACGTACCAACGGATGATCGAGGGTGCGCGGATCGGTGACCGCGTCGTTGACCACGTACGGGCCCTCGGCGCAGAACGCCGACGCGCACAGTCCCGGTTCCGTGCCGACCTGCGCGACACCATCCAGTCCCTTGGTCGCGGCGAACCAGACCCGATCGGCGTCGACGATGCTGACCGTGGCGATCGGGGTGCCGCACACCGCTGCGGCGGTCGCCGCGATGATGTCGAACTGGCCGTCGGTTGGAGCGTCGAGGATCTCGTAACGGCGTACCGCAGCTAGCCGGGTGGGGTCGGTGAGGGCGGTTCTGTCGGCGGTGATCGACACGGTGTGGTGCTCGCTTCCCATGAGGGTGTTCAGGCCTGGGTAGCGTACGTGGTTGCTGCGGTCATGCCGCACCCGCTGTGGCTGCCGTGATGGTGGCGCGGTCCGAGCCGCGCGAGCAGATAGACACCCGAGAGCCGTACGTCAATCTTGTCGGAGGCGAGTTGTTCAGCCGCCAGCCGAAAGCGATCGGTGACCGCCGTCTGCTGCGATAAGGAGTACTGGTTGTTCGTCGCGCGCAGAGACTGAGCGGTGAACCATAGGGCGCCAGCGTAATCGTCGCGTCGAGCGTCGCCACTGTCGTTGCCATGGCCGCTACTTTCCGTCCGCCCGACCAATGGAACACCCTGCCCCACCGCGAAGATTGACCCGGTGCGGGCGGATCGTTCTCCGGCGGGGCGGGCGGGTCTGGCGGAATCGGCGTGCCCCCCGTGCTCATTCGTCATCCCTCTGAAGTGTTTGTCTCACTACAGCAGTCGGGACACTCGCCGACGGCACCGCATCGGCAAGAACGCTAGGCCCGTCAACGCTGCTTCCGAGCGACATTCGGTGCGCGCATAGGCGCATACTTCGGGGGCTTTGCCGCGCGGGTTACCCGGCCGCAGATGTAGTCCGATGTAGATCTGGCCGGTGCCCCACATAGTGCGAGTGGGGCAAACGCACCAAACGTAGTTTGCGGCTTCTACTTGGCATTTGATCTGTGGGCGCAGAGGGGATCGAACCCCCGACCGCTGGTGTGTAAAACCAGAGCTCTACCGCTGAGCTATACGCCCGTGCCGTTACCGGCGGCTTATGAATCTAGCGCGGCGAGCGCTTTCTCCCAAGCCGCCTGGTCACGGGGTTCTCCGGGGCCGTTCATCTCGGCGAAGCGGATGTAGCCCTCGCGGTCGACGACGAAGGTGCCTCGGTTCGGGTAGCCCGATTTCTCGTTGAAGACGCCGTAGGCCTGGGCCACCGCGCCGTGCGGCCAGAAGTCCGACAGCAGGGGGAAGATGTAGCCCTGCTCCGCGGCCCAGATCTTGTGCGTTGGCGGCGGGCCGACCGAGATCGCGAGGATTTCCGCGTTGTCGTTCTGGAACTTGGGCAGCTCGTCGCGCACCTTGCACAGCTCACCCTGGCAGATGCCGGTGAAGGCGAGCGGGTAGAACACGATCAGGACGTTCTTCTTGCCCCGGTAAGCCGACAGGGTGACTTCCTGGTTGTTCTGGTCCTTCAGCGTGAAATCCGGCGCGACAGTGCCAACCTCTAGCGGCATAGCGAATCCTCCATCGTGTCGGGTCTCCACCGGGTGGGCGTGCGACACCACCCTGGTGGAAACCATAGCGCGGTGGCTCAACGCTGCTTCGAGGGCGCCTTGGGCTGCACGAGTCTGCTTCCGGTCCACGAGCCGAGGCTGATCGCCGAGGTCTGGGTCAGACCTGCGGTCGGTGCGGATTCGGCGATTTCGCTCGGCTCGACATGGCCGGGTTGTCCAGTCTTGGGGGTCAGTACCCAGACGAAACCGTCGTCGGCGAGCGGGGCGATGGCGTCCATCAGGGCGTCGACCAGATCACCGTCCCCATCCCGCCACCACAGCAGCACGACGTCGATCACCTCGTCGGAGTCCTCGTCGACGAGTTCACCGCCGATCGCTTCCTCGACATCGGCCCTCAGGTCGTCGTCGACGTCCTCGTCCCAGCCCAATTCCTGGACAACCAAGCCGTGTGAGATGCCAAGCTTCTGAGCGTAGTTCTGCGCGTCCGCCGCGGCGACCACGGTGGCGTCCTCCTCAACTCCCGACAGTAGGTAGTTGCAAGCGAACATGGTTATGGGCTTCAGCGCAAGCCGATCCGGCGAAATAGCTACCGAATGTCGCGTTGCGATGGTGTGTCAAGGGCTTTCTCAGCGCTTCGGACACGAGTCGCGGACGGCGTTGCGCGCGTCGTTGACGCGCTTGCTGGCGTCGTTGAGCGCCGCGACCGGGGCGGTGTAGGTCATCTTGCGCGTCTCGGCGGCCAGCGCGCGGGCGGCGTTCACGTATTCGGTGAACAGCGGCACCAGGTCCGCGGGTAGCGCCTCCTTGGCGGAGTTCACGCCGCTTTCCACCTTGTTCGCGGCGTCCTCGAGGGTCTGCACCGCCGAGTCGCGCTTGGCGACGTAGTCCGGTGCGTTCGCATCGTGTGCGTCGACGAAATCGTTGTATTTGCTGACGCCCGCTCCGGTGATGGTGGGGAACTGACCGCAGTTGTCGGAGATGGCCTTGGCCTGCGCGGCAGCGCGCCTGGATGAGGTCGCCGCCGCCGACGAGGACGCTGCCTCGGTCTTGTATGCCGCCAGATCGCTCGCGTTCGGACCCGCCACGCCTTCCACGCGGTTGGCGCACCCCGCGACGACCAATCCGACGGCGACCGCGCCGGTGGCGCACACCATTCCGAACCCGCGTGGGTTCAGCAGCTTCATCGTCCTCCCGCTCCTCAGGGCTGCCACGCTCGACATGCTCACCTTGCCTGTCGAACGGTACTGGATTTCCGGCTGACATGATGATTTGGGACGCGTCATCGGCAAGGATGGATGGTGCGCCCGAACCTTTCGTGAACGGGGGGTCCGCCAACCAGCGAACCCGCCCGGGGATACCGACGCCATCAGCATGTCCACCCCTGTACGAGGAGCAGATTTGACCGACCTGATCCACTCTTCCGCACCGGCGAAATCCGCTGGTACCAGCTCCGCTCCCGCGCCCGCCGCGAGCCGCGATCCGAACGGGTCGCACGCGCCGCAGCCGGCCGGACGGGTGCGGGTGATCCGCGAAGGGGTGGCGTCCTACCTACCGGACATCGACCCGGAGGAAACCAGCGAATGGCTCGAGTCGTTCGATGAGATGCTCGACCGGGAGGGGCCCGGCCGTGCGCGTTACCTCATGCTCCGTCTGTTGGAGCGGGCCGGTGAACGTCGGGTCGCCATCCCGTCCTTGACCTCCACCGACTACGTCAACACCATTCCCACCGAGAACGAGCCGTGGTTCCCCGGCGACGAGGAGGTGGAGCGCCGCTTCCGCGCGTGGATCCGCTGGAACGCCGCGATCATGGTGCATCGCGCCCAGCGCCCCGGCATCGGCGTCGGCGGCCACATCTCGACCTACGCGTCCTCGGCGGCGCTCTACGAAGTCGGCTTCAACCACTTCTTCCGCGGCAAGGACCATCAGGGCGGCGGCGACTCGATCTTCATCCAGGGCCACGCCTCGCCGGGCATCTACGCCCGCGCGTTCCTCGAGGGCAGGCTGTCGACCGATCAGCTCGACGGGTTCCGTCAGGAGTACAGCAACGGCGGCCCCGGCCACGGGCTGCCGTCCTACCCGCACCCGCGCCTGCTGAACAACTTCTGGGAGTTCCCCACGGTGTCCATGGGCCTGGGCCCGATGAACGCCATCTACCAGGCGCGCTTCAATCACTACCTGCACGATCGCGGTATCAAGGACACCTCCGACCAGCACGTGTGGGCGTTCCTCGGCGACGGCGAGATGGACGAGCCGGAGTCGCGCGGTCTCGCGCACGTCGCTGCCATGGAGGGTCTGGACAACCTGACCTTCGTGGTCAACTGCAATTTGCAGCGCCTGGACGGCCCGGTGCGCGGCAACGGCAAGATCATCCAGGAGCTGGAGTCGTTCTTCCGCGGCGCGGGCTGGAACGTCATCAAGGTGATCTGGGGCCGGGAGTGGGACGCGCTGCTCGGCGCCGACCGCGACGGTGCGCTGGTGAACCTGATGAACAGCACCCCCGACGGTGACTACCAGACCTACAAGGCCAACGACGGCGCGTACGTCCGCGACCACTTCTTCGGGCGTGACCCGCGCACGAAGGCGCTGGTGCAGGATTTGTCCGACCAGGAGATCTGGAACCTCAAGCGCGGCGGCCACGACTACCGCAAGGTGTACGCCGCCTACGCGGCGGCGATGGCGCACAAGGGCCAGCCGACGGTGATCCTGGCCAAGACCATCAAGGGCTACACCCTCGGCAAGCACTTCGAGGGCCGCAACGCCACGCACCAGATGAAGAAGCTGACCCTGCAGGATCTCAAGGACTTCCGCGACCTGCAGCGGATCCCGATCAGCGACGCCGAGTTGGAGAAGGATCCGTACCTGCCGCCGTACTACCACCCCGGTATGGAGGCCCGCGAGGTCCAGTACATGCTCGACCGGCGCAAGGCGCTCGGCGGGTTCCTGCCCGAGCGGCGCGCCGCGGCCAAGCCGCTGAAGCTGCCCGGCGACGAGGCCTACCGCTCGGTCCGCAAGGGTTCGGGCAAGCAGAACGTCGCCACCACGATGGCCCTGGTGCGGCTGATGAAGGAGCTGCTGCGGGACAAGGAGATCGGCAAGCGGATCGTCCCGATCATCCCCGACGAGGCCCGTACCTTCGGTATGGACTCGTGGTTCCCTTCGTTGAAGATCTACAACCGCAATGGGCAGTTGTACACATCCGTCGACGCGGAATTGATGCTTGCCTACAAAGAGAGCACCGTCGGGCAGATCCTGCACGAGGGCATCAACGAGGCGGGATCGACGGCGTCGTTCACCGCGGCGGGCACCTCGTACGCCACGCACGGCGAGCCGATGATCCCGCTGTACATCTTCTACTCGATGTTCGGCTTCCAGCGCACCGGCGACGGACTGTGGGCGGCCGCCGACCAGCTCGCGCGCGGGTTCGTGCTCGGCGCGACCGCAGGACGCACCACGCTGACCGGTGAGGGCCTCCAGCACAACGACGGGCACTCGCTGCTGCTGGCCTCGACCAACCCGGCCGTGGTGACCTACGACCCGGCGTTCGCGTTCGAGATCGCCCACATCGTGCGCGACGGCCTGCGGCGCATGTACGGCGGCGGCACCCCGCCGCAGGGCTCCGCGCCGCTGCCCGGCACCCATCCGCACGGCAGCCCCACCGAGTTCGGCGGTGAGGACGTCTTCTACTACATCACCCTCTACAACGAGCCGTACCCGCAGCCGGCCGAGCCGGAGGACCTCGACGTCGCGGGGCTGCTCAAGGGCATCTACCTGTACAAGCGCGGCGGTGAGGGCGCGGTGCGCGCCCAGATCCTGGTCTCCGGCGTCACCGTGCCGGACGGCCTGCGCGCGCAGGCGCTGCTCGCGCAGGAGTGGGGCGTGCAGGCGGACGTGTGGTCGGTCACCTCGTGGGGCGAACTCCGTAAGGAGGCGCTCGACAAGGAGATCGCCGCGCTGCGCGACCCGGGCGCCGAGCCCGGGGTTCCGTACGTCACCGAGGCGCTGTCGCGGGTCGACGGCCCGTACGTGGCCGCGACCGACTGGATGCGCGCGGTGCCCGACCAGGTCCGCAAGTGGGTGCCCGGCGACTTCACCACGCTCGGCACGGACGGTTTCGGCTTCTCCGACACCCGCCCGGCCGCGCGGCGGGTGTTCAACGTCGACGCGCAGTCCATCGTGGTCGCCGCGCTGGCCGGACTCGGCCGGATCGGCAAGCTCGACCCGGCCAAGGCCGCGGAGGCGGCGGCGAAATACGGCATCGCCGACGTGGACGCCGCGCCGAAGGCGGCGGTGAGTTCGGACGAAGACCTCGCATAGCGGAATATTGGATGGTGGACCGTAAACCGCCGCGGCCGCGACGGATCTCCGAGGGCTCTTCCGAGCACGAGGTGTATCTGCCGACGGGCGCGCTCTCCCCGAACCGGCAGACCCGCGACCCCCTTCCGGACACGCTGCTCAAACGCGTGAAGCAGTTCTCCGGCCGCCTCTCCACGGAGGCGGTGGGGTCGATGCAGGATCGGTTGCCGTTCTTCGCCGATCTGGACGCCGCGCAGCGGGCGGGCGTGCAGATGCTGGTGCAGACCGCGGTGGTGAACTTCCTGGAATGGCTCCAGGACCCGGACAGCGACATCCGTTTCAGCCTGGACGCCTTCCAGGTGATCCCGCAGGATCTCGCGCGGCGGTTGACGCTGCGCCAGACCGTGGACATGGTGCGTGTCGCCATGGAGTTCTTCGAGCAGTGGCTGCCCGCGCTCGCGCGCAACGACCGGCAGCTGGTGGCGCTGACCGAGGCGGTGCTGCGTTACGGGCGTGAGCTCGGCTTCGCAGCCGCCTCGGTGTACGCCAGCGCCGCCGAGTCGCGCGGCGCGTGGGACACCCGGTTGGAGGCGCTCGTCGTCGACGCCGTGGTGCGCGGCGACACCGGCCCGGACATGCTCTCCCGGGCCGCGACGCTGAACTGGGACGCCACCGCACCGGCGACGGTGCTGGTGGGCACGCCGCCCGGGGAGCAGGGTGTCTCGTCGGTGGGGGCGGTGCATTCCATCGCGGCGCGGCACGGGCGGGCCGCGCTCGCGGTGGTGCAGGGCACCAGGCTGGTGATGGTGGTCTCCGGGCATCTGGGGGAGACCGCTCAGATCTCACCGTTCCTGGCCGACCTGCTCGCGGAGGTGTTCTCCGATGGTCCGGTGGTGATCGGTCCGACCACCCGCACGCTGGGCGCGGCACACGCCAGCGCGGTGGAAGCGCTGGCCGGGATGGAAGCCGTGGTGGGTTGGCGGGGGGCGCCGCGACCGGTGCACGCGGCGGAATTGCTGCCGGAGCGCGCTTTGTTGGGTGATCGAGCTGCGATCGACGCGCTGAACGAGTACCTTGTCCTACCGTTGGCTGCGGCGGGGTCGTCGCTGGCGGACACGCTCGATGCCTATCTGGATTGCGGTGGGGCGGTCGAGACGTGTGCGCGTCAGCTGTACGTCCATCCAAATACGGTTCGGTATCGCCTCAAGCGAATCGCCGAGATCACCGGGCGGGATCCGATGAATCCACGGGACGCGTACGTCCTCCGGATCGCCGCGACAGTGGGTCGTTTGACACGAACCCGTAACGAATCGTCAACTCCTGTCCCAGAAGTCA
Organism: Nocardia sp. NPDC004168; assembly: GCF_040610355.1. NCBI lineage: Bacteria > Bacillati > Actinomycetota > Actinomycetes > Mycobacteriales > Nocardiaceae > Nocardia > Nocardia sp. NPDC004168. The sequence goes on from NZ_JBEXME010000003.1 coordinate 377,240, forward strand.
CTTCGATCGCGTTGGGCCCCGAGGGCTTGTAACGCATCGGCGGAATCGGTCGATTCGGACAGCCCACGTGGTCTTTTGTGGAACCCCCACAAAACCGCTTCCGAAGCTTCATCCGCGTCGACATCTCGTGCGGCCCGCCTCACAGTGTTTTCTTAGAGGCGTGATCGCGTTGTTCGCCCCTGGACAGGGCTCTCAGACACCCGGCATGCTCGCGCCTTGGCTCGACCTTCCCGGCGCGAACGAGCGCCTCACGCTGTGGTCCAAGGCTTCCGGCCTGGACCTGGTCCGTCTCGGCACCACCGCGACGGCCGAGGAGATCACCGACACCGCGGTCACCCAGCCGTTGGTGGTCGCCGCCGCGCTACTCGCGTTCGCGGAGATCTCCCAGGACGAGCTGCCCGCCGCTACCATCGTCGCCGGGCATTCGGTCGGTGAACTCGCCGCCGCCGCGGTCGCCGGAGTCATCTCCGCCGACGACGCGGTCCGGTTGGCCGCCATCCGCGGAGCGGAGATGGCCAAGGCGTGCGCACTGGAACCGACCGGTATGTCCGCGGTGCTCGGCGGCGATGAGGCCGCCGTGCTCGAACGGCTCACCGAACTCGACCTCGTCCCGGCCAACCGCAACGCGGTGGGCCAGATCGTGGCCGCGGGTCGGTTGGACGCTCTCGCCGAGCTCGCCGCGAACCCTCCGGAGAAGGCCAGGGTTCGGGCGCTGCCCGTCGCGGGCGCGTTCCACACGGCGTTCATGGCGCCCGCGCAGGATGCTGTGACCGACGCCATAACGAAGATCACGCCGAACGAGCCGACCAGAACCTTGCTCTCGAACTTCGACGGCAAGCCGGTCGCGTCCGGACAGGACGCGATCGACAAGCTCGCCGCGCAGGTCACCCGGCCTGTTCGCTGGGATCTGTGCACCGAGACCGTCCGGCAGGCCGCCGTTTCGGCGGTGGCGGAACTGCCGCCGGCGGGCACCCTCGTCGGCATTGCCAAGAGGGAGCTGAAGGGCACGCCCACGCTGGCCCTGAAGACCCCGCAAGACCTCCCCGCGTTGGCTGAGCTGACCGTGTCCGGCTAGCTTTCCTCCGCGACCATGCATCACATGATGCGAGGTCGTGACCGAGAGGCGGTAACTATTACCGCGCTCGATCCGAAAAAAACCAGTAGAGCCCTACAAAGTATCAAGAAGGGAGCCACGAAGTGGCCGCTCTGACCCAGGAACAAATCGTCGAGGAACTCGGCAAGATCATCGAAGAGGTGACCGGCATCGAGCCCTCCGAAGTGACGATCGAGAAGTCCTTCGTCGATGACCTGGACATCGACTCGCTGTCCATGGTCGAGATCGCGGTTCAGACCGAGGACAAGTACGGCGTGAAGATCCCCGACGAGGATCTGGCCAGCCTGAAGACCGTTGGCGACGCCGTCAACTACATCCAGAAGCTCGAGGCCGAGAACGCTGAGGCGGCGGCCGAGCTCAAGGCCAAGTTCGACAACGCCGAGTAGGGCCGAAACTGTGACCACTCCTTCCACCTTGAACGGGAACTTCCCCAACGTCGTCGTAACCAGCCTTGCGGCGACCACGTCGATCGCGGGTGACGTCGATGCGACGTGGAAGGGACTCCTCAACGGCGAGAGCGGCATCGACGTTCTCGAGGATTCCTTCGTCGAGGAATACGACCTTCCGGTCCGCATCGGCGGTCACCTGAAGGTCCGGCCGGACACCCTGCTGACCCGGGTCGAATGTCGGCGCATGGCCTACGTCGAGCAGCTCGCGACCGTGCTCGGTCGCGAGGTCTGGCGGAACGCGGGCAGCCCGGAAGTCGACCCGGAGCGGCTGGGTGTGGCCATCGGCACGGGATTGGGAGGCGGCGACGCCCTCATCGATTCCGTGGACAAGCTGAAGAACGGCGGCTACCGCAAGATTTCGCCGTTGGCTGTGCAGATGGTCATGCCGAACGGCCCCTCGGCCGTTGTCGGCCTCGAATTGAAGGCCAGGGCAGGAGTGGTCACTCCGGTCTCGGCGTGCTCGTCCGGCTCCGAGGCCATCGCCAACGCCTGGCGGATGATCGTCATGGGTGACGCGGACATGGTCGTCACCGGTGGCGTCGAGGGCTTCATCGACGCGGTGCCCATCGCGGCGTTCACCATGATGCGCGCCATGAGCACCCGCAACGAGGACCCGAAGGGCGCCTCGCGTCCCTTCGACAAGGATCGCGACGGCTTCGTCTTCGGCGAGGCGGGCGCGCTGATGGTCATCGAGACCGAGGAGCACGCGAAGGCTCGGGGCGCGACCATCCACGCCCGCCTGCTCGGCGCAGGCATCACCTCCGACGGCTTCCACCTCGTCGCCCCCGACCCGACGGGTGACGGCGCCGCGCGGGCGATGACCAGGGCGATGCAGTCCGCTGGTCTGACCAAGAAGGACATCACGCACATCAACGCGCACGCGACCGCGACGCCGATCGGTGACACCGCCGAGGCGAACGCGATCAACAAAGCCGTGGGCAGCCACGCCTCGGTGTACGCGCCGAAGTCGGCGCTCGGCCACTCGATCGGCGCCGTCGGCGCCCTGGAGTCCGTGCTGACCGTGCTCTCCATCCGCGACGGCATCGTTCCGCCGACGCTGAACCTGGAGAACCAGGACCCGGAGATCGACCTCGACGTGGTGAAGGGCGAAGCCCGACGCCAGGAGATCGAGTACGCGATCAACAATTCCTTCGGATTCGGTGGGCACAACGTAGCGCTCGCCTTCGGTCGGGCATAGCCGCGCGATCGACTGCACAACGATTCCGGCGGGGCCGGCCATCTGACGTGGTCGGCCCCGCCGCGTTTCGCCATACGCAGCCGCGGCAGCGGCGCACTTATCGAGGTCAGGAGACAACGCGATGACAATCATCGCTCCCGCGTTGCATCAGGAGACGACGACCGACCCGCGCGATCCGCTCGGCCGGCTCCAGCGTTTCTTCGATCCCGGCACCATTCTTCCGCTACACCCGCGTGACAAGTCCGGCGTGCTCGCCGCCATCGGCGAGGTGGACGGCGTCCGCACCGTGGCCTACTGCTCCGACGCCACCGTCATGGGCGGCGCGATGGGCGTGGAGGGCTGCAAGCACATCGTCGACGCCATCGACACCGCCATCGACTCCGGTGTCCCCGTGGTCGGCCTGTGGCACTCCGGTGGCGCTCGCCTGGCCGAGGGCGTCGAGGCGCTGCACGCGGTCGGTCTGGTCTTCGAGGCCATGGTCCGCGCGTCCGGCCTGGTCCCGCAGATCTCCGTGGTGCTCGGCTTCGCGGCCGGTGGCGCCGCCTACGGCCCGGCGCTGACCGACATCGTGATCATGGCTCCGGAAGGCCGCGTCTTCGTGACCGGCCCGGACGTGGTGCGCAGCGTGACCGGCGAGCAGGTCGACATGGCCACCCTCGGCGGGCCGGAGACGCACGGCAAGAAGTCCGGCGTCACCCACATCGTGGCCGCCGACGAGTCCGACGCGCTGCACCGCGCTCGCCGCTTGGTGTCGATGTTCGCCGAGCAGGGCGAATTCGACTTGGTCGCGGCCGAGCACGGCGACGTCGACCTGAAGGCGATGCTGCCGGAGTCGGCGAAGCGCGCCTACGACGTGAAGCCGATCATCAACGAGCTGCTCGACAACGTCGACGGCGAGTCGTCGTTCGAGGAATTGCAGGGCGGGTACGCCCGCAGCATCGTCACCGGTCTGGGCCGTCTCGGTGGGCGCACCGTCGGTGTGCTGGCGAACAACCCGATCCGTCTCGGCGGCTGCCTGAACTCCGAGAGCGCGGAGAAAGCGGCGCGTTTCGTGCGGCTGTGCGACGCGTTCGGCATTCCGCTGATCGTGGTCACCGACGTTCCGGGTTACCTGCCCGGCGTCGGCCAGGAGTGGGAAGGCGTCGTCCGGCGCGGCGCGAAGCTGCTGCACGCGTTCGCCGAGGCGCGCGTTCCGCGGGTCACGCTGGTCACCCGGAAGATCTACGGTGGCGCCTACATCGCGATGAACGCCCGCTCGCTCGGCGCGACGGCGGTCTACGCGTGGCCGGGTTCGGAGGTGGCCGTCATGGGCGCCAAGGCCGCGGTCGGCATCCTGCACAAGAAGGCCCTCGCGGCCGCGCCGGAGGAGGAGCGCGAGGCGCTGCACGAGCGGCTCACCGCCGAACACGAGCGCATCGCGGGCGGCGTGGAGCGCGCTATCGCCATCGGTGTCGTCGACCAGGTCATCGACCCGGCGAAGACCCGCAGCATTATCGCGGCGGCGCTCGCCGCGGCCCCGGCCCGCGCCAGCCACCACAAGAACATTCCGCTCTGATCTACGCACCGAAGCGGGCTCCGGTATTCCCGGGGCCCGCTTCGCGTTTTCCGGATTTCGCACCGGCGGGCTCGTGCGGCGCCGTGGAGTCGGTGGTTTGGTGTGTCGCACGCAGTTCGAGCGGGTGAGGTCGTGAAGTCTCACGGGGCGGGAGCGGCTCGGTGGTCGGTAGCATCGGGAGGTGCGCTACGAAGAACTGGCCGACGTGCCGTGCTCGATCACGCGCCCGCTCGTGATCTTCGGTGATCGCTGGACGCTGCTGATCCTCAAGTCCTGCTTCTCCGGGGTCCGGCGGTTCAACGCCTTCCAGAGCGCACTGGGCATCTCGCGCAGCAGGTTGCAGGATCGGCTGGACCGCCTGATCGAGCACGGCATCCTCGTCAAGCAGAAGGCCGCCGTGGGTGCGCACGAGGAGTACCGCCTCACCCCCAAGGGGCACGACATCTACCCGATTCTGCTGGCCATCCGTGATTGGGGCGATGCTTACATGGCGCCGGAAGGGCCTCCGGTGCGTTACGCCCATCACGAGTGCGCGGGCGAGGCCCACGTCCGGCTCGAATGCGATTCGTGCGGAGCCGAACTCACCGCACGCGATGTCACCCCGAAGCCGGGACCGGGCTTGCTGGGCGTCACCGGCGCCGAGGCGACCGCGGGTAGCGCGCGCTGACGCCCTCGGGTGTCAGTCGGCGAACCAGGTGGCGACTTCGTCGGCGTCGGCCCGGGTGGTGCGGAAGCCGTTGACGGGATGATCGTGGTCCGGATATCCGAAGGAGATTCCGGCGACGACCTTGCGATGCTCCGGGATGCCGAAGTACTCCCGGACGAAAGGGGAGTACGAGGCAAGTGCCGCCTGCGGCGCCGCGCCGAGACCGAGGCTCTGCGCGCCCAGCAGGAAACTGCCGATGTACAGACCGCAGTCCACCGCTCCGTAGACGCCCAGATCGGCTTCGCTGGTCACGATCGCCACATGCGGCGCGTCGAAGAGTTCGAAATTCCGTACGGCCTGCCGCATCGTCTTCTCGTGATCGCCTTTGGCGATGCCGACGCTGTCATACAGTTGCTTTCCGCATTCGCGCCTGCGGTCCCGGTACGCACCGGTGTATTGCGCGGGAAACTCGAAATCCGACGCGGGCGTGGCTGTCGCGATGTGTCCGACCAGTTCCTTCCGGAAACGATCCGTTCCGGCGCCCTCCGTCACCACGACCTGCCATGGCTGGGTGTTGCACCACGACGGCGTTCGCTGGGCCAGCCGCAACAGGGCGCGGATGGTGTCGCGCTCGACGGGCTGCGAGTGGAATTGCCTGCAGGTCCACCGTTCGTCGAGCACTCGGGTCAGGGTTGTGAAGTCGTCGGTCGTCACGGTCATTCCCCCGCCTCCTTTGGCAGTCTTATTTCGAGACCGAACGCTAGCATCGAACGCTCCGACGCGAAAGCCGGGCGCCACGCCGTCGCCGGGCGAGTCGGCCGCGACGCGCGCGGGGCGCAAAAGTGTTGCCCGCGTTGCGGCAACGGGCGCGGTCGCGCCAGGCAGAATCCCGATATGGCGTCCGAAGCTCCCGCCGCGCGGGACCGCAAACGGCACGGCAGGCATTACACGCCGCCCGTGCTGGCGCGGTTCCTGGCGCAACGGCTGCTGCGCCATGCCGAGCCCTCGGACGCGGGCGTCCTGCGTGTGCTCGATCCGGCCTGTGGCGACGGCGAATTGCTGTTCGCCGTGCACGAGGAGGTCGCGGCCCGGTTTCCCGGTGCCCGTCTGGTGTTGACCGGTTACGACCTGGACGCCCGCGCGCTCGCGGTCGCCCGTGAGCGCGCCCGCTCGGCGGGGATCGACGCGCACTGGCACCAGGCGGACTTCCTCGCGGTCGAGGCGCGGCTCGCGGACGGCTCGTTCGACGCGGTGATCACCAACCCGCCGTATGTGCGCACCCAGCAGTTGGGCGGATCGACCGCGCAATTGCTGAGCAAGCGGTTCGGTCTGAGCGGGCGGATCGACCTGACCCATCCGTTCGTGGCGACGCTGCCCCGGCTGCTGGCCGCGGGAGGTGTGCTCGGCCTCTTGTGCGCCAACCGATTCCTGACCACCAAGGCCGGCGCGAACATCCGGCGGCTGTTGCTGACAGATCTGGCTCCGGTCGAGCTGTACGACCTGGGGGACACCAAACTGTTCACCGCCGCTGTGCTGCCCGCGATCACCATCGCGCGCCGCGCGAACCACGGCGACGGTTGCCGCTACGTCTCCGCCTACGAGGCCATCGGCGAAACACCAGGTGCGAAGACGCTGTTCGAGGCGCTGCTCGACCCGGGCGGCTCGATCGTCGAGTACAACGGCCGGACCTTCGCCGTCGAGGTCGGCACGTTGGCAACGGGGTCCGGGCCGCCCGGGGCCCTCGGAGCCGGTCGGGGTGGCGATGAGAGTTCGACCAGTGACGCCACGCCGGATGTCACGGCGGAACGAAGGACGCTCCGAGGTGCGGCGCGTGAGCCGGAGGCCGCGTGGCGGATGTCGCACGATGCGATCGATTCCTGGCTGGCGCGGATAGCGGCGGCGACCTGGCGCAGTTTCGGCGAGGTGGCGCGCATCCGGGTCGGCATCAAGACGACCGCCGACCATGTGTTCATCTCCGACCGCTGGGCACAGGCCGACCTGTGTCCCGAGCCGGAACTGTTGCTGGAGCTGATCACCCATCACGATCTGGCGCCGTGGCGGGCCACACGCGCCCGCGACGTTCGCGTGCTGTATCCCTACGACCTGGCCTGTGCCCGCCGCACGCCGATCGATCTCGGCGAATACCCCGCCGCCGCCGCGTATCTACGGTCGCATCGTCGCACACTGGCCGGGCGACGCTATGTCGTCGAGAGCGGCCGCGCCTGGTACGAGATCTGGGTGCCGCAGCGTCCGCACCTGTGGCAGCAGCCGAAGCTGGTATTCCCGGACATCAGCGACCGTCCGCGTTTCGCGCTGGACAGCTCGGGCGCGGTGGTCAACGGCGACTGCTACTGGATCTCGCTGCCCGATCTGGCGGCTGCGCCCACGGAGGCGACGCGCTTGGCATACCTGCTTATGGGGGTGGCCAATTCGGCGCTCGGATTGCGGTTCTACGACGTGGTCTGCGGCAATCGGTTGTACTCGGGCAGGCGGCGGTGGATCACCCAATATGTGTCACGGCTGCCGGTGCCCGATCCGGCGGCAGTCCGGTCGGCGGGAGTCATCGATCTGGTGCGCGAGTTCGTGGAAGGCCGGGCGCCGGATGCGGCGGCGCGGGCCGAGCTGGACGAGCGGGTGGCCGCCGCGTTCGGCGTCGGATTGCGCGTACCTCCGCCTTCGCTCCGGCCATGCGCGGGCTGAAGACGGACTGCGTCCGACAGCGCCTATCAGGCGTACCTCCGCCTTCGCTCCGGCCATGCGCGGGCTGAAGATGGACTGCGTCCGACAGCGCCCATCAAGCGCTGACCCGGACGCCGACCATCGGCAGCAGCGTGCGGCGGGCGAACTCGCGCGCCGCGTTCTGATCGCTGACCGGGATCAGGCCGTCGGGGGTGAGGGCGAGCGACAGCGCCAGCCGGGCCATGATCTCGGCGACCAGATCGGCGTCGAAGTCGTGCGTGCCACCGGCGTTCCGCAGCTCGCGCAGCTTCTCGGCCAGGTAGTCGCGGCCGACGGCGAGGATCGGCCCCGCCTCGGTGGTCAGCCGGGGCAGGATCAGGTCGGGCTCGGTGCGCAGCAGCCTGCGCAGCAGTTCGTTGCCCGCGATGGCGCTGATGAACGCGACGAAGATCTCGACGAGCTGATCGTCGTTGCCCGATACGGTGCGCACCTGCTTCTCGATCGCGGCGACGAAGCGCTGTGCCTCCCGGACGCTGACCGCCTCGACGAGGTCGTTCTTGGATTCGTAGCGCCGGTACAGCGTGGCCGGGCTGATCCCGGCGCGGCGGGCGATCTCGCCCATGCTGGTCCGCTTGATACCGAAGTCCAGGAATGCCGAGAGTGCGCTTTCCAGGAGCTTTTCGCCGTCGGCGACCGGCTTCTCGAGGATGCGCTGCAACATGGGCGAGAGGGTTGGCATCGGATCTCCAGTAGGTTCGGCGCGGTCGCCGGGCCGTGGCCGGTGGGCGCGGCATCGCGACGGGTGCGGACGGGAACGTCCATTATTTCATTGGGTGGACGCCGCGTGACCCGGCATTGCCGAGGAGCGGCCGGATGGAGTGGGTCGCGCGTCCAGATTCGGCTGACTAGCCTGTGGTCGGTGTCCGGCCGCGACTCCGGCCGGTCCGGAAAGGGGTTGAGCCATGGGGTATTTCGCGAATCGTGTGGTGGCGGTCACCGGCGCGGGTTCGGGCATCGGCCGGGCGCTGGCGGTGGCATTGGCGGGCGCGGGGGCATCGCTGGCGCTGTCGGACAAGTCGGCGGATGCCGTGGCCGAGACGGGGGTGTTGTGCGCGGCGGTGGGCCGGGAGCCGTCGGTGAGCACGGTGGACGTCACCGATCGGGCAGCGGTGTTCGCATACGCGGAGCGGACCGTCGCCCGGTTCGGGCGGGTCGACGCACTGTTCAACAACGCGGGCATCCTGCACGTCGGCGGCGTGCTGGAGTCGCCCTTCAGCGACTTCGAACAGGTGATGGCCGTCGACTTCTGGGGTGTGGTCAACGGGACCAAGGCGTTCCTGCCCCATCTGCTGGCCGCCGATCGCGCGCATGTCGTCAATATGTCCTCGGCGTTCGGGCTGGTGGCCGTCGCGCGGCACGCGCCGTACAACGCGGCGAAGTTCGCCGTACGCGGTTTCACCGACTCGCTGCGCCAGGACATGCGTGCGGCGGGCGGCTCGGTGCGGGTCACCGGGGTGTATCCCGGCGGAGTGCTCACCGGGATCGCCCGGTCGGCGAGCGTCGCGCCGGGCGTCGACGCGCAAGCGGTGGTGCGCCGATTCGAGGGACATGTGGCGCGGACCAGCCCGGGAGCGGCTGCGCGGACCATTCTGCGCGGCGCCGCGCGCGGCGAGGCGAAAGTCCTGGTCGGAATCGATGCCATCGCTGTGGACCTGGTCACACGAATGGCGGGGTCGTACCACGAGAAGGTGCTGGACATGGTATTCCGGTCCTGACCGCACGCCGGATGCGCGGTCAGGGACGGGGAGGGCGAAATGACAACCGGCCGAGCATATTACGAGTTACGGTGGACCGCCGATGATGACGTGCGGGGGCGCGGATGGTGACGAAATGGCTGCTGCTGGACTGCTTTTCGGGCCAGCCGGGGCGAGTGATCGCCGTGGGGTCCGCGCCGAAGGCGTTCGTGCCGCTGAGCAACATCGTGCGCAATCCGCTGTCGCGGGCCGACGCGGAGTCGGCGCTGCGGCGGGCATGCGCCACCGGTGCGCCGGTCGCGTGCGTCTCCGGCGATGGGCGGCGCACGGTGCGGGCCGAGCCGCTGCTCATCGCACCGGGGCGGGCGCATGCCGTACGACTGTGGGTGGGCCCGCGGCAAGAGCCGGTCGCGGCGGCCGACCCGATGGGGGCGTGGTACTTCGATCTCACGGCCAACCGCTCGGTGCGCAGTATCGACCTGCTGGACCTGTACGGCGTCGCGCCGGAGAACCGTGCCGCCGAGCTGGCCATCGCGGGCGCGTTCACCCGGCTGGTCGCCAACCGCGACGAGAGCGAGGCGCTGGCCAAGATCGTCAACTCGGCGCCGGGCACCGAGCATCAGGCGGTCTGGACCATCCGGCGCGACGACGACGCTCTGCGCGCCGGGCATTTCGCCTGCCGGATCGTCGCCGAGCCGGACGACGCGGGCGAGCCTCATGTGCTGCTGCGCGGGGTGACCCAGGACATCGGCGCGGCCACCGCCGTCTCCGCCGCTCCACCGCCGACGATCCTGGAGTACGCGGTGCTGGAGGCCGCCACCGAACCCGGCGAGTACCGCGCGATCGTCAATCTGCGCTCGTTGCGGCTGATCCGGTGGATCGGGCCACCCATGCCGGACGTCGCCTGGGCGGATCTCCCCGGGCAACCGAGGCCGCAGATTCATCCGGATGATCTGGCGACCGCGCGAACCATGTCGCGAGATCTGGCGCGGCATCGTACCGAGGGGACGGTGCGCCTGCGCCGGGTCGACGGTGGCTGGCAAACGGTACGAATTCGGGCCGCGTTGATGGCGCTGGATCAGCACACCACGGCCGGACTCGCCACGCTCACCGCGGCATCGTGATCCGCGGTGAGCGTGGCGTCGAAGTCATTGGCGCGGCAGATCCAGCTCGGCCATTTCCTTCTCGATCGCGTTCGCGGCGAAATCCACACCGCGAGAACGTAATTCATGAACCCGGCGCTGGAGTGCCTCGACTCCCCCCGGTTGGGCCGCGATGTCGGCGACGCTGATCCGGCCCTTGGGCCCGTGCACACCCGACTGCACGTACGACACCGTGATACCTCCTGCCTGCACGCTCGCCCACCCATCGACCCGGGTGGGTTCACCACTGCGCTACAAGTCGCACGACAACCGTGTCGACAGGAGAGCCCGGGTCGCCGGGCACGCTGGCTGAATGCTATCAGCGATCTCTAATGGACATTTGATCAGTGTGTCCTGTTTCACACCTCATTCGCCGTGCGATGTTGGGCTGTATTTGCTAGGTAGACAGTCGCATTCAGGCGAATGCGATCTTGCTCCTCGGCGCCGAGTTCCCGGCGCACCTTGCCGGGCACGCCCGCCACGAGCGAACCGGGCGGAATCCGCGCGCCCTCCGGGATCAGCGCATTGGCCGCGATCAAGCTGCCGGGTCCGACCACCGCGCCGTTGAGGATGGTGGCGCCCATGCCGACGAGCACGTCGTCGCCGATGGTGCACCCGTGCAGGATCGCGTTGTGCCCTACCGAGACCCCCGCGCCGACGGTCAGCGGGAAGCCCGGGTCGGCGTGCAGCACGCAGCCGTCCTGGATATTGCTGCGCGCGCCGACCTCGATGGTCTCCAGGTCGCCGCGCAGCACCGCGCTGTACCAGACACTGACCTCGGCGCCGAGCCGGACACGGCCGATCACGGTGGCGTTCGGCGCGATCCACGCGCTCTCATCGATCTCCGGCGCATGCTCGCCCAGCTGAATCCGCATGGCCATGAACTTAGCGGGCTCGGCTGTGCGGCCGGCCACCCGCGGCCCGTCCCGGTCAGTTCTGTCCTTGGAAACTGGTGCGGTGTGCGGCGGGGCTGGTGCCGAGGATGCGGTGGAAGTGGTGGCGCAGGCTCACCGCCGTGCCGAATCCGGTGTCGACGGCGATGCGTTCCACGGTGTCGGTGGTGGATTCGAGCAGTAGTCGCGCGCGATCGGTGCGCTGGAGCAGCAGCCACTGCTGGGGGCTGGTGCCGGTGCGGTCGCGGAAGCGGCGGGTGAAGGTGCGCCGCGACATGAGCGCGACGCGGGCCCAGCCGTCCAGGTCGACCGGGTCGCCGAGATGGGTGCGCGCCCAGACCATGGCGCGCTCGATCGGATCGTCGTCGGCGGCGTCGGGCACCGCGACGGGGATGTACTGCGCCTGGGAGCCGCTGCGATGCGGGGCGGTGACCAGCGACCTGGCCAGCTCGGTGGCGGCTTTGCTGCCGAGATCGCCGCGGACCAGATGCAGGCAGCAGTCCAGCGCCGCGGCCACCCCGGCGGAGGTCACGACATCGCCCAGATCCGACCACAACGTGTCGGCACGGACCCGGACCGCGGGGAACGCACGGGCGAGCTCGGCGGCGGAGGCCCAGTGCGTGGTGATCTCGCGGCCGTCGGCCAGTCCGCTGGCGGCCACCGCCCAGGAACCCAGGCACAGCCCGACGATCCTGGCGCCGCCGGCGTGGGCGGTGCGCAGGGCGTCGCGCACGTCGGCGGACAGCGGAGCGCCGAGTCGCCAGCTCGGGATCACGACGGTGTCGGCCCGCGTCAGCGTCTCGAGTCCGTGCCGGACGTGGATGTCGAATCCGGCCGGGGTGCGCACTGTTCCTGGCCGCTCGGCGCACACGTCCACCTGATACGGCGCGGGCCCTTCGACGCCGACCCGGCCGAAGACGAGGCTGGGCACCGACAGATGGAAGGGACTGACTCCGTCGAACGCCAGGACGGCCACCGTACGCATGGCCTGATCTTAACGGTAAGCGGCTCGCGGGCCACTGGCTTGCGGCGGGCGGGCGGGACAAGATCAACGGCATGAGCGAGACGATCGAACGCACCGGCCTGGAACTCCTGCACATCGGCGGTCCCACGGTGCGGTTCCGCTACGCGGGCCGCACCTGGCTGACCGACCCCACCTTCGACGAGCCGGGCGATTACCCGGGGCCCATCACATTGCACAAACTCGTCGGGCCCGCCGTGTCGCGGGAGGAAGTCGGTCCCGTGGACGTCGTATTGCTCTCGCACGACGAACACGCCGACAACCTCGACGACTCCGGCCGGAAGTTGCTGACCACGGTGCCGACCGTGCTGTCCACGCCCGGCGCGGCGACCCGGATCGAAGGAGTGCGCGGGCTGGCGAACTGGGAGACGGTGACGGTGCACGGCGTGCAGGTGACCGGCGTGCCGGCCCTGCACGGTCCCGAGGGCTGCGAGCCGTTCAGCGGCATCGTCACCGGGTTCGTGCTGCGCGGCGAAGGCGAACCGACGGTGTACGTCTCGGGTGACAACGCCTCCGTCGACCTGGTACGGCAGATCGTCGAGCGGATCGGCCGCATCGACATCGCCGTGCTCAACGTGGGCGCCGCGAACGTCGGCCGTTTCGGCGACACCGACGTCACCCTGAACGCGCGCACCGCGCTGGAGGCAGCCGAAGCGCTCGGCGACGCGGTGATCGTGCCCGTCCACGCCGAAGGCTGGGCGCACTTCAGCGAGACGCTCGACCACCTGGGCCGTGTCTTCCGCTACGGCGGCCGCATTGAGCAGTTGCGGATACCGCCGCTGGGACGCACCACCACCGTGTGAGACGGGTCGTCCGAACTCAGCTGGGCAACGTGCCGAGAAACTCACCCGGCGCGCGCGGCTCGGGTGGTCGCCGTGCGCGTTCGGCGCGTCGGTCGTGGCGTCGGCCCCGCGCCGGGGCCACGATGGCGGTATGAGGATCGGAGTTCCACAGGAGGTCAAGGATCAAGAGTTCCGGGTAGCCCTGACTCCGGCGGGCGCCGGGGAACTGACCGGGCACGGACACGACGTGCTGGTGCAGGCGGGCGCGGGCGTCGGATCGGGATTTCCCGACGCCGACTACGCCGCGGTGGGGGCCCGCCTGGTCCCCGACGCCGACCAGGTGTGGCGGGACGCCGACCTGGTGTTGAAGGTGAAGGAGCCGATCGCGCAGGAGTATCAGCGGATGCGCCGTGGGCAGGTGTTGTTCACCTTCCTGCACTTGGCGGCGTCGCGCGAATGCACCGACGCCGTGTTGCGCTCGGGCATCACCGCCATCGCCTACGAGATGGTGCGCGCCGCCGACGGGTCGCTACCCCTGCTGGCTCCGATGAGCGAGATCGCGGGCAAGCTCGGCGCCCAGGTCGGCGCGTATCACCTGATGGCGCCGCTCGGTGGCGCCGGACTGCTGCCCGGCGGCGTCCCCGGCGTGCGCCCGGCGGAAGTGGTGGTGCTCGGCGGCGGCGTCGCGGGGTCGAACGCGGCCGCGGTCGCCGTCGGCATGGGGGCGCGCGTCAGCGTGCTGGACACCAACCTGCATCGGTTGCGCGAACTCGACGCTCGCTTCGACGGGCGGATCGCCACCGTCGCGTCGAACGCCACGGAGGTCCGGCGCGCGGTGTTGTCGGCGGATCTGGTGATCGGCGCGGTGCTGGTTCCCGGTGCGCGTGCGCCGGAGCTGGTCTCCGATGAGCTCGTCGGCGGTATGCGCCCCGGCGCGGTGCTGGTGGACATCTCCATCGACCAGGGCGGCTGCTTCGCCTCGGCCCACCCGACGACGCACGCGAATCCGACCTTCCGGGTGGCGGATTCGCTGTTCTACTGCGTCGCCAACATGCCGGGCGCGGTGCCGCACACCTCGACCATCGCGCTCACCAACGCGACCCTGCCCTACGTGCGGGCGATCGCCGAACTCGGCTGGCAGGAGGCATGCGCCCGGCACCCCGATCTCGCGCACGGGCTCACCGCGGACGCCGGGCGGCTGCTGTCGGCCGAAGTCGCGGCCGCGCACGGATACTCGCGGCCGCTCGGCGTCGCGGGCTGATTACTCCCGCTCGGTGCGGCTTCCGCCCAGGTGCCAGTCGGGCTCACCGGTGGTGGGCAGGTCGCGCAACTTGTCGGGGTTGCGGACCACGTCGATCGCGACGATGCGACCGTCGTCGACGGTGAAGGAGAAGACGCCCGTGTGGGTGCCGTCGAAGACCACCAGTCCGGGCTGGCCGTTGACCAGCACCGCGCGACCCCAGCCGCCCGCCACTTGGTACCAGCCGAGCAGCAGCTTGGCCACGAGCTCGGCGCCGTGCACGGGCTGCCGGATCGCGGGCACCTTGCCGCCGCCGTCGGCGGTCAGGCTGACGTTCGTGTCGAGGACGCCCAGCAGGGCGCCGAGGTCGCCGGAACGCCACGCCAGCGCGAAGGCCGACACCACCTTCTTCTGCTCGTCGGGGGAGGCGGGAAAGCGCGGGGTGCCCTCCTCGACGTGTTTGCGTGCGCGGGAAGCCAGCTGGCGGACGGCGGCCGGGGTGCGGCCGACCACTTCGGCGACTTCGGGGCCGCTCATGCCGAAGACGTCCTGGAGTACGAACGCGGTGCGCTCGGCGGGCGACAGCGACTCGAGCACGACCAGCAGCGCGGTGGTGACCCGCTCGTCCTGGGTGATCCGGTCGGCGGGGTCGTCCCAGCTGGTCACCTCCGGCTCCGGCAGCCATTCGCCCACGTACTGTTCGCGGCGCACGCGGGCGGAGCCGAGGTGGTCGAGGGCGAGCCTGCCGGTGACGGTGGACAGCCAGGCCCGCAAGTTGTCGATCTCACCGGCGGCGCCGCTCTCGTACTGCCGCTGCAACCGCAGCCAGGCCTCCTGCACGACGTCGTCGGCGTCGCTGAGGCTGCCCAAGGTGCTGTAGGCGAGCCTGCGCAGATACGGGCGGTGCTCCTCGAACCGCCGAGCCAGCTCGGCCTGGTCGAGGTGCTCGGGGGAAGGCTGCTCGGAAGTCACGTGTTCGCCGTTCGTCGTTCGGCCCCTGCCGGAGCGAGTCTATGGATGCGTCACCAGACCGACGACGTAGGGGCGCGGAGTGCGACACGGGCGGGCCGTGCGGGCAGGCCTGCGCCCGCCCGATAGTGTCGCCGGGTGCAGAAGGGGACCTCCACCGCGCTCGGGTTGCTGCTCGGATTCGCGCTCGATCGAGCGTTCGGTGATCCGCGGCGGTGGCACCCGGTGGCCGGATTCGGTTCGGCGGTGGCGGCTTTGGAGTCGGTGACCTATGCCGACCGGCGCGTGGCCGGGCTGGCGCACGAGGCGATGGCCGTCGGCGCGGTGGTCGGACTCGGCGTGGCCGTGCGCCGCGGCGGCGTGGTCGCGACCGCCGCCGCGACCTGGACCGTGCTAGGGGGCCGGAGTCTGGCCCGAACCGGTCGCCGGATGGCCGATCGCCTGGCGGCGGGCGATCTCGACGGCGCCCGCGCGCTGCTGCCCTCGCTGTGCGGCCGCGACCCGCAGGCGCTCGACGCGGACGGTCTCGCCCGCGCGGCCCTGGAGTCGATCGCCGAGAACACATCCGACGCGGCCGTCGCCCCGGTGGTGTGGGGAGCGGTGGCGGGCGTTCCGGGTTTGCTCGGATATCGCGCGGTCAACACGCTGGACGCGATGATCGGCTACCGCAACGACCGCTACCGGCATTTCGGCTGGGCCGCCGCGCGCGTCGACGACGCGGCCAACCTGATCCCGGCGCGCGTCACCGGTTTGCTCACCGCCGTGCTCGCACCCTCGATCGGCGGAACGCCCGCTGCCGCCCTTGCCGCGTGGCGCCGGGACGCCACCGGGCATCCCAGCCCCAACGCGGGTGTGGTCGAAGCGTCGATGGCCGGGGCGCTGGGCGTCCGGTTGGGTGGTCGCACCGAGTACCCGCACGGTGTGGAGATGCGCCCGGTGCTCGGTGACGGCCCAGCTCCGACCGTGCACGACTTGCGCCGCGCCGTACGCCTTTCGGAGGCTGTGCAACTCACCGCCACCGTGATCGCCGCCGCGGTGGCCGCGATCAGACGTTGAGTAGTTGGCCGCGGCGGGTGGCCGCGATCAGGCGTTGAGCCGTCCACCGCACCGGGCAGCCGCGAACGACGGGAGTCCGCGGGCGGTCGGCCCGCGCACCGGCGGCCGCAGCCGCTCGCGATCGCCGGGCGATGACGGTCATCGGCCGCAGCGTCGGCGCCGCGCGGAACTTCCGATCGGCTGGTGTAGGGGCGCTGATCGTGCGAATCCGGATTATTCCGGCTCGGATAGGGTCGGCGGGTGCGAATCGGGCTCATGACCATCGTGGTGGCGGAGTACGACGCCGCGATCGACTTCTTCGTCGACTCGTTGGGATTCGAACTGATCGAGGACTCAGCGGCTCGCACGAATGACGGCCGCCCGAAACGGTGGGTAGTCGTGCGGCCACCCGGCGCCGAAACCGGCATATTGCTGGCCCGCGCCGACGGTGCGCGGCAAGCCGCGGTGATCGGACAGCAGGTCGCGGGCCGCGTCGGATTCTTCTTGCAGGTCGAGGACTTTCGGTCGGCGTACGACCGAATGGTCTCACGCGGTGTCGAGTTCGTCGGCGCGCCACGGAGCGAGCCATACGGGCAGGTGGCGGTCTTCCTGGACATCGCTGGGAACCGGTGGGATCTGCTCGGCCCGGCTCAGCCGTAGTGCGAATCGTCCGTCGTCGCGTCGAGCAAGTCCGGCCGCGACCATGCCGGGATCAACCGCGGCCGCGGCCGTAGCGGTCGGCGAGGCGCGCTTGCGTGGTCGGTGCGGCGGCGGGCACGCTGGGAGCCGTCGACGGAGCCTGCTCGGACCCGGCCGGTTCGGTGCCTGACGTGGCCTCGGGCGATTCTGCGGCGGAGCTCTTTTCTTTCCTTCGTTCCCGGATCTCGGCGTAAATGAAATAGCCGAGGCCGAGGGGAGCCATGATGCCGAAGGCCAGCCATTGCAGGCCATAGGACAAATAGGGTCCCGCATCGAGCTGGGGGAGCGGCGTCGGAGTGAACGCGCCCGGTTGGTTTTCACTCAGTTGCAGGTAGCCGCCGCGCTCGCCGCCGGTCGGAACGGCGGTCAGGGACTGTCGCAGGACCGCCGTCTCCTGGGTGGTGTCGATGGAGTACACCTGGCGATAGCCGTCCTGGACGCTCGGGTCCTTGCCGGGCGTGACCCCTTCGGACATCCGGACCCTGGCCTCGATGCGCTGTGGCCCGGCGGGGGGCTCGGGGATCTGCGGCGGGCGCGTGCCGTCGACCGCCGCCACCAGCCCGCGGTCGACGAGCAGCACGCGCCCGTCGTCCAACCGGAACGTCGCGAGCACCGCGTACCCCGGAGCGCCGTCGAGATGGCGCAGCCGCACCAGCGCCGTCGAGTCCGGAACATAACTGCCGGAGGCGGTGACACGCCGCCACTCGGTGTGCTCGCTCCCCGCGCCGGAGAGCACGGTCGTGACATCGATGGGCTCGGCCTTCACCGAGTCGGCGATCAACTGGTTGCGGTGCGACGTGGCGGTGTTCTTGCCGAGTTGCCACGGCGCGAGCACGGTGAAGCACAGGTAGGCGAACGCGGCGACCAGCACCGCCAGGATCAGCCAGCTGGGGCGAAGCAGGAAGGTCAGTCTGCGCATCAGGATCGCTCGTCGGAGACGAGGCGCGGGTCGGGCGGTTCGGCGGCGGCCAGTTCGGCGCGCACCCAGTCGAGCAGGCCGGGGACGGCGGCCTCGATCTGCGCGCGCACGAGTTCGAAGTCCGCCGTGTCGCCGTAGTAGGGATCGGCCACGTCCTGACCGTCGGCGTCCGGGTCGAAGGCGCGCAGCAACCGCAGCCGCTCGGCCGGGATGCCCAGGCGGGCGAGGTCGCGCTGGTGCGAGCTGTCCAGCGCGATCACCAGGTCCGCGTCACTGTGCTCGGCGCCGAACGCCGCGGCGACGTGGCCGGTCGGGTACCCGTATTTGCGCAGGGTCGCGCTGGTGCGCGGGTCGGCGTCGTCGCCCACGTGCCACGAACCGGTGCCCGCGCTGCTCACCCGCACCCGATTGGCCAGGCCGGCCCGGTACAGGTGCGAGGCGAAGATCTTCTCCGCCATCGGAGAGCGGCAGATGTTGCCGGTACAGACGAACGAGACGTGCAGCTGGCCCACGCCTGCCATTCTGGCCGGTCCCGCTCCGGCGCCGCCACGTAGGGTGTGGTCTCGTGGCCGAGGACACCGTCGATCGAGCGAAACTGCGCCACCACGGCGACGTGGACGTACGTCCGGGCATGCTCGATTTCGCGGTGAACGTGCAGGGGGCCGCACCGCCGGAATGGCTGCGACGGCGCTTGGCCGCGCGCCTCTCCGATCTGGGGCGTTATCCCAGCGCCGAGGACGCCGAAGCCGCCCGCCGCGCGATCGGGGCCCGGCACGGCCGCGATCCCGGGGAGGTGCTGCTGCTGGCCGGCGCGGCGGAAGGCTTCGCCATGCTGCCTCGCCTCGCGCCGCGGTCGGCCGCGGTGTTGCATCCGTCGTTCACCGAGCCCGAACTCGCGCTCCGGGAAGCGGGCGTTCCCGTCACCAGGGTGGTACTCGAACCGCCCTACCGGCTCGATTCCGCCGCGGTGCCCGCCGGAGCCGATCTGGTGGTGCTCGGGAACCCCACCAACCCGACCTCGGTACTGCACCCGGCCGCCGCCATCCGCGCCCTGCGCAGGCCCGGACGCGTCATTGTGGTCGACGAGGCCTTCGCCGACGCGGTGGCCGGTGAGCCGGAATCCCTCGCCGCCGACCCCGCGCCCGACCTGCTCGTCCTGCGCAGCCTCACCAAGACGTGGGCGCTGGCGGGGCTGCGCTGCGGTTACTTCCTCGGCGCGCCCGAGGTGCTGGCGCGCCTCGGCCACGGGCGACCGCACTGGCCGCTGGGCACCCTGCAACTGGAGGCGATCACCGCGACCGCGAGCCCGGCCGCCGTGGCCGAGTCGCAGCGCCGCGCCGAAACGCTCGCCGTGCACCGTGCCGCGATGATCGAGCGCCTGAGCGGCCTCGGCGTGGCGGTCCACACTCCGGCGGAAGGCCCGTTCCTGCTGCTGCGCGTGGCGGACGGTGAATTGCTGCGCAAACATTTGGCCGCGGAGGGGATCGCGGTCCGGCGCGCGGACACCTTCCCAGGCCTGGGCCCGGATCACCTGCGCGTCGCGGTCCGTGGCCCCGCGGAGGTCGACCGGCTGGTCGCGGCGATCCGGTCGGCGGATGTCCGGTGAGCACGAGGCTCCGGCCGTGCCACGCCGATCAAAGATCCGATCCCGCGCGCAGGCGCACTGGCCGGACGGAGATTTCGCGTGTCGGACGTCTCGCGGCCGGTGGCCGATCTCCACGTCCGCCGCATGGTGGTCGCCGCACCGGGCATCCGGGCGAACAAGGGTCCGGCCCACTCACCACGACGGACGCGGTGTTCGTGGCGCTGGACTGTGCCCTTCGTACCGTCCGACCACGCGAATCACCGGCACGAGACGGGCGAGCGCACGCAGCCACGCAGGCACGCCCGGCGGTGAATCCACTGCCGCACAGTGCGGAACCGAAGCGAAGGAAGGTGGACGATGACCACGCTCGCGGATCTCATCGGGGCGCTCGACGCGGCCTACCCGCCCGCGCTGGCCGAGCCGTGGGACTCGGTCGGCCTGGTCTGCGGTGACCCGGCCGAGGAGCTGACCCGGGTGCTGTTCGCGGTGGACGCGACCGCCGCGGTCGTCGACGAGGCGATCGACTGGCGTGCGCAGGCGCTGGTGGTGCACCACCCGTTGCTGCTGCGCGGCGTCGACACCGTCGCGGCGAGCACGCCGAAAGGCGCGCTGCTGCATCGGCTGATCCGTTCGGGCTGCGGGCTGTTCACCGCGCACACGAACGCCGACTCCGCCGATCCCGGCGTCTCCGACGCGCTCGCCGCGGCCATCGGCCTGACCGTGACCGGCCCGCTGGACTCCAAACCCGAAGCAGCCGTGGACAACTGGGTGATCCAGGTGCCGCGCACGCACACCGACGCGGTGCTCGCCGCGCTCTTCGCCGCCGGTGCGGGCGCGAGCGGGCACTGTTGCGACCGTGCGGTGCGTGTGCCCGCGACCGGCCAGTTCCGTCCCGAAGCCGCGGAACAAGGCTCCCTGACCGAACTCCAGTACGTCGAGGAGGAGCGGATCGAGGTGGCCGCCCCGCCCGCCGCGCGCTCGGCCGTGCTCGCCGCGCTGCGGGCCGCGCATCCCGGTGACGACCCGGTGTATCACATCAGCGAACGCGCCCAGCTGCCGTCGTCGCTCGGCATCGGCCGGATCGGCACCCTGCCGCAACCGGAATCCTTGCGCGACTTCACCGATCGCGTGGCCCGCGCCCTCCCGCCCACCGCGTGGGGCGTACGCGCCGCGGGCGACCCGGATCGCACCGTCTACACGGTCGCGGTGTGTGGCGGCGCGGGTGACTCCTATCTGAACAGGGCCAGCGGGCTGGGTGTCGATGTGTATCTCACCTCCGACCTGCGCCATCACCCGGTCGACGAGCACCTGCGCAAGGGCGGCCCCGCCTTGGTGGATGCCGCGCACTGGGCGACCGAATTCCCGTGGTGCGCGCAGGCGGAAGCGGTCGTGCGAACCGCCCTTCCCGGTTTGGAGACCAGGGTGTCCACGCTGCGCACCGATCCGTGGACGGTGCGCGCGCCCGGCTGAGCGTCGCACCTCCGCGTCCGAACCCGTTGTCTCGGCGACGAACTGGCAACGGCGTGTCGGGGCGTGTCCGCGCCGGGCCGGAACGGGTTGGGCGTTTCGGGTGAATCGAGTAGTTCGCGCGGGGTACAACTACCGCATGAACTTCCCGGTGGATTTCGGGCTCGTGCAGATCGGGCTGATCCTGCTGCTGGTCGTCGGTGTAGCGCTGACCATCTCCGGTCTGATCGCCGCGCGCCGGGTGGGAATGCGGCCGCTGCTCGCACGCGGAACGGGCGGGCTCGCGCTGCTGCTGGTCGCCGCGGTGCTGTTGTGGATCGCGACGCTGCTGCAGACCTATCTCGGATTGACCGGCGAGATCAAAGCGGCGCATGTGGTGGCCAAGCCGGTGGCGGGACAGGAACACCTGCTCGACGTCGATGTCACCCTGTACGGCGACGACGACCACCCCGAGCAGCGTCTCACCCACCAGGTCGAAGGCGACATGTGGGTGCTGCAAGCGGGCATCGTCGAGTTGGAGCCGTGGGTGAACGCGCTGGGCTTTCACTCCGGCTACCGGATCAGCCGCCTGTACGGTCAGCGTCTGGACGGCGTCGCGACCAAACAGAACCAGATCTTCCTCAACGACGGCGACCGCGACTTCTTCGCCGACATGCGCGCCGGCCGCTGGTGGACCCAGCCGTTCGTGCGCTCCGCCTACGGCAACGCGGTGATCGCGGTGCCCGGCGAATACGACGTCTACATCTCCCGCGACGCCATCAAAACTCGCACGGTCGGCGGCTGACGCCGGTCCGCCGATCCGGCGGGGTACGGTTGAACACCAGTCCCGTCCACCCCGTCCAGGAGTTTGTCCGCGTTGAATGTCGAACCCCCGATCCAGGCCGAGCTGCTGCGGCTCGCCGCCGTCGACGCCGAGCTGACCCGGATCGCGCACCGCCGCACCGTGCTGCCCGAGCAGCAGGAGGTGGCGCGGCTGGAGGCCGAGCGCAACGCGCACTCCGACGCCGCGGTGGCCGTGGAAATCGTGCTGGACGATCTCGACCGCGACATCCGCAAGCTGGAGGGCGAGGTCGAGGCGGTGCGCAAGCGCGAGGAGCGGGACAAGAGTCTGCTCACCGCGGGAACCGTGAACGCCAAACAGCTTTCGGAGATCCAGCACGAGCTGGGGAGTCTGGAGCGCCGCCGCTCCGTGCTGGAGGACGAGCTGCTCGAGGTGATGGAGCGGCGCGAAGCCTCCGCCGCCGACCACGAGCACGCGGGCGCGCGGTTGAGCAAGACCGACGAGGAACTCGGCGATGCCAGGCGACAGCGGGACGAGGCGCTCGCGGACCTGGAGGTGGCGCAGACGCGCTGCGAGACCGATCGCGCGGGCGTGGTCGCGAAGCTGCCCGGCGAACTGCTGGCCATCTACGACCGTCAGCGGGAACAGCACGGTGTCGGCGCCGCCCTGTTGCAGGCGCGGCGCTGCGGCGCGTGCCGCATCGAACTCGATCGCGGCGAGATCGCCCGTATCGCCAAGACGGCTCCCGACGTGGTCGTGCGCTGCCCGGAGTGCGGCGCCATCCTGGTCCGGACCAGGGAATCGGGGCTGTGAGTTCGCCGCGACCGATTGCCGGGGAGATGCGATGAGCTTCCCGGAAGTGATCGTCGAAGCCGACGGCGGCTCGCGGGGCAATCCCGGTCCGGCCGGGTACGGCGCGGTGGTCTACGACGCCGATCACGTCCGGGTGCTCGCCGAGCGCCGGGAGTTCCTCGGCATCGCCACCAACAACGTCGCCGAATATCGCGGACTGATCGCCGGGTTGGCGGCGGCCGCGGAGCTGGGCGCCGAATCGGTCGTGGTGCGGATGGATTCCAAGCTGGTCGTCGAGCAGATGTCCGGTCGCTGGAAGATCAAGCACGCGGCCCTGATCCCGCTCGCCGACCAGGCCCGCAGGATCGCGGCCGGGTTCGCCCGGGTGAGTTACCGCTGGATCCCGCGCGCGCAGAACTCGCATGCCGACCGGCTCGCGAACGAGGCTATGGACGCCGGAGCCGACGTGGACGAGGGCCGTGCCGAGGCCGCCTCCACCCGGTCGGTGGAGGCCGCCGATCCGGCTCTCGCGGACACCGAGCGCGCTCTGCCGAGCTGGATCGACGAAGCCAGGGAAGCGAACACCGAGCAGTCGAAGCCCGCGCAGCACGGTCCCGGCTGGACCCGTGCCACGGGTCGGCCCACGCGTTTGCTGCTGCTTCGCCACGGCCAAACCGAGTTGTCGGTGCAACGCCGCTATTCCGGTCGCGGCAATCCGCCGCTCACCCCGCTGGGCCGCGAGCAGGCCGCGCGCGCCGCGAAAATGCTGGCCGCCAAAGGCGGCATCGCCGCGGTGGTCAGCTCTCCGCTCGGCCGGGCCAGGGAGACCGCCGAGGCGGCCGCCGCCGCGCTCGGGGTCCCGGTCGAGATCCACGACGGGCTGATCGAGACCGACTTCGGCGCGTGGGAGGGATTGACCTTCGCGGAGGCCGCGCAACGCGACCCGGATCTACACGCCCGCTGGATCGGTGACCCGACCGTCGCCGCGCCCGGCGGGGAGAACTTCGAGGAGGTCCGCGCGCGGGTGGACGCGGCTCTGCGCGACCTGCTCGAGCGGTACCCCGGCGCCAATGTGGTCGTGGTCAGTCATGTGACCCCGATCAAGACGCTGCTTCGGCTGGCCCTCGATGCAGGCCCGTCGCTGCTGTATCGCTTGCATCTGGATCTGGCGTCGCTCTCGATAGCCGAGTTCTATCTCGACGGCGGGTCTTCGGTGCGTCTGGTGAACGATACGTCCTACCTCTGAAGCCGACGACGAGCCCGATTCGAGGGCGAACGCGGTGCGTGGAGGGCGAATTATGCCTCATTGCAACACATTTCCGTTTCACAATCGCGCGATGCGGTGAATCTCACTTCAACTCGGCCTTGCGCGCCGAGTAGCGGTAGGCTTCCGGACGGTCAGGCACAGGCGTCCTAGCTGCCTGCCTGGTCGGGGTCGACGCAGTGACCTCGGTCAGTGCTGCTCAGCGGGACGGTTTCGCGCGGGCAGAGTGGCCCGCGGGCCGCGTCGCGGCGGGAACCACCTGTGCCGTCGAGTGGTTCGATGAGAGTGCAGGTTCGATGAGCAGTCCGATCAAGGTTGTCGTTCTCGGGGCAGGGATCGGAGGACTCACCACCGCGGCCGCCCTGCGGCATGCGGGATTCGGCGTCGAACTATACGAAGCGGGCCCGGAACTGCGGGCCCAGGGCTTCGGACTTTCCGTGCAGGCCAACGGAATCAACGCACTGCGCACGCTGGGTCTCGGCATCGACGAGCAGCTCCTCGAACGCGGCGGCCGGGTCGAGACCTTCCGTTTCTGCAACCCCGACGGCAGCCCGATCCGGGTGCTCCCGGTGCATCGGCTCGACGCCCAGCTCGGCGCACCCGCCGTGGCGCTGCACCGCACCGACCTGCACGACGTGCTGCTGAACGCGATCGGCGACACGCCGACTTTCGTCGGCGCGCAGGCCACCCGCTTCGTCGACGACGGCGAGCACGTGCGCGTCGAGTTCGCCGACGGCCGGGTCGCCGAGGGCGATCTGCTCGTGGGCGCCGACGGTATCCACTCGGTGGTGCGCGCCCAGTTGCACGGTCGCGCCGAGCCGCGGCCCGGCGATTTCGTCTGCTGGCTCGCCTGCATCCCGTTCGAGCACCCCAATGTCGCGCGCGGATTGTCGGCGCACTTCTGGGGCACCGGAATGCGTTTCGGCATCCACGACATCGGTCACGGCCGGGTGTACTGGTGGGGCACCAAGACGCTCCCCGCCGACGAGGCCGCCAACTGGCAGGGCGACAAGGAAGACCTACTGCGCTTGTACGCCGACTGGGCGCCGGAGGTGCGCGCCTGCATCGAGCAGACCGACGAAGCGGCGATCCTGGCCGTGCCCGCTCAGGACCGCCCGCCGCTGGCGCAGTGGGGCCGCGGCCGGGTGACGCTGCTCGGCGACGCGGCGCACCCGATGCTGCCCAGCCTCGGCCAGGGCGCCAACGCCGCGATCGAGGACGCGGTGGTGCTGGCCAGTGTGCTGCGCAACTCCCTGGATCCGGTCGCGGGCCTGCGTCGTTACGAGAAGTTGCGCGCCGACCGCACCGCCATGTTCGTGAACGGATCGGCTTCGCTGGCGAAGATCGAGCAGACCACCGACCCGCGCCTGGTGCGAGTGCGCGACACCTACTTCCGCCACGCGCCCACCGAATTCTTCCTGCGTGAACTCGGCAAACCGATGTCGTTCCCGCCGCCGGACGGGCCGACGGCGCGGCTGCCGCGTCCGCTCTCGCCGGTCGAGCGCTGGCACTGGATCGCCGATCAGCTGGCACCGCTGCACATCCTGTCGCGGGTGCGAATTCGTGGCCACGTCGAAGCCGACCGGATTCGCGCGGGCTTGGACGAAGTACAGCGCCGACATCCGCTCTTGCGGGTCGCCGTCGCCGCCGAACCGGACGGCACCGCACCGCGTTTCGTTCCGGTGCAAGCGCCCATCCCGCTGCGCGTGATCGAATCCGAGGACAGCACGAACTGGCTGACCGAGGCCGACGAGGTGGAGCTGCGCGAGCCGTTCGACTGGCGCACCGGCCCGCTGGCCAGGGCGGTGCTGATCAAGGAGACCGACGGCACCAACGAGCTGATCGTCACGCTGCACTACGCCATCGCCGACGGCGAGAGCGCGTTGTCGGTGGCCAAGCAGGTGCTCCAAGTGGCCGCCGGGGAAGGGGGGGACTTCTCGCCCGCGCCGGTCCGGCCGGGCCCGGAAGAACTGTTCCCCCCGCGCTTCCAAGGTGCGGGCGGTGCGCTGCGCACCGCGGGATCGTTCCTGCGCGACCAGAAGTCGCAGCTGCGCAAGCCGCGCAGGCTGGAGCCGACCAGGCTCGCCCCGCCCGCACAGCGGCGCAGCCGGGTGGTGCACCGCAGCCTCGACGGCGACCAGTTGGAGGCGCTCACCGCGGGCTGCGCCCGCCACGGCGTCGGCCTGCAGGCCGCGCTCTCCGCCGCGCTGCTGACCGCGGCGGCCAGGGAGGCGGGCACCGACAAGGCCGCCTGGTACACCGTCGGCAGCTCGGTCAACTTCCGTGACCATCTCGACGGCGCCGCGGGCGACACCGAGGTCGGCACCTATCAGGGCATGATCGCCACCCCGGCGAAGTACGCACCGTGGGCTTCGCTGTGGGAGATCGCCGCCGAGATCGAGCGCGAGTTCGGTGCGCGGATGGACCGGCGCGATCACTTGTCCGCGTTGAACCTGCTGAAGGTGGCCGCGCCGAAGTCGGTGGCCGCCAGCGCGTCCACGGTGAAACTCATGGACACTCGCGGCCCGGGACATCTCTGTATGACCTACCTCGGCGACTACCCGTTCCCGGCCAAGATCGGCTCCTGGCAGCTGGAGGGCGCCCAGTTCGTCTCCGGCATGTCCGTCAGCGGCTTCATCATGGCCACCGCCAATGCGACGCACAACGAGCTGTCCCTCAACATCGGTTACGTCGAGCCCGCGGTATCACGTGACCGCGCCGACCGTCTGGCCGACGAAAGCGTGCGCGCGCTGCTGTCAGCTTGCTGACCGGCCCGCATACACCGCGATAACAACAGCAGAGTCGCGGCATCGGCAGTGCCGATGCCGTGATTCGCGATATCGATAACTGGATAAGTGTGGTAGCAGCTTTGCGTGTCAGCGATCAGGGTGGGCTCGAGTAGATCCGCGCACGGCCGGTGCCGCGACTGTCGCGATAGGAGTGACTGTGACATTCGAACCGAGTGCTACTTCCGAGAGACCCCCCGAAGCCTGGCCGGTCAGCGCGTACCAACGCGATGTCTTGTCGGTCGCCTACCGGTATGCCCCGGCGCCGGTCACCCGAAACGCCTACTGCGCGTTCATGGACGAACCGTTCGACATGGACCGGTTGCGGGCCGTGGTGCGCAGGGCGCTGCTCGCCGACGAGGCGCTGCGCCTGCGGTTCGAGTTCTCCGAAGGCCGCTTCTGGCAGTGGGTCTCCGACGAGCTACCCGAGGTCGAGCTGGTCGATCTCAGTTGGGCGTCGGACCCGGCCGCGGCGCGCCGCGACTGGGTGAACCGGGCCAATGTGACGCCGTCCCCGCCCCGGCAGCCGTTCCGGATCGCCGCGCTGGTCGACGGGCCCGACCACTTCCATCTCTACGTGGCGATGCACCACGCGATGATCGACGGCTGGGGCGTGAACGCGCTCTGGAGCGCCCTGGTCGACAACTACAGCCGCACCGACCTCTCGCTCGAGCAGCTCGCCGAGCCGGATCCGTTCACCGAGCAGACCGACCGCGGCGCGGCGACCTATCGCGAGATCGCCGCCGAGCACGAGGAGTATCTGTCCTCCCCGCAGTGGGTGGCGGACCGCGACGCGCTGGTGCGTCGCTTCGAGGGAGTGGTCCCCGCGCTGTTCTCCGGACGTGCGAGCACCCCCAACGTCGACCGGGGGCGGCGGCGCGTGGTGGTGGAACCCGCGTTTCTCGACCGCATTCGCGCCACCGGCTTCTCCGTCTTCGCGTTCACGGTTTCGGCGCTGGCCGCCTACCTGACCACCATTCACCGCTCCGAAGAGGTGGTGATCGGCGTCCCGATGCTCAACCGGCACAGCGCGGAGACCTTCCGCACCGCCGGGCACCGGACGAATGTGGTGCCCCTGCGCATCCGGGTCGACCCCGCCGAGCCGCTGTCGGCGGTCGCCTCGGAAGTGGCCGCGCAGATCCGGGAACTCAAGCGCTACGAGCGTTTTCCCTACGGTGACCTGGCACGTGCCCTCAGCAGCGATCCCACGGCGCCGCCGCTGTTCGACGTGGCGTACTCCTACATCAAGATGCCGCCGTCGGATCACCTCGACAAGATTCTCGGCACCCTCGACATCGTCAACCCGGGCACGGTGCTCGAGGCGCTGAACATTCTCGGCGTCGAGCACGCGCGCGACGGCTCGCTGAACCTCCAGCTGTACTACGACAAGGACGTCTTCGACGAGAATTTCCCGTTCGAGTCGGTCGTGCGCGGCGTCGGTGCGCTGGTGGTGGCGGCGCTGGACCGGCCTGAGGCGCCGATCTCGGACTTGCCGCTGATGTCGCGGCGGGAGCAGGCGGCCGTCGCCGCGTTCGAATCCGGACCGCGCGAGGAATTCCCGTACACGACGATCGACCGGCTGGTCGCCGACGTGGCCACGCGCCATCCGGACCGGATCGCGATCGAACCGGTCGCCGGGTCCGGGGAGCAGCCGCTGCGCTACGCCGAATTGTCCGCGCTGGCCGACGGTTTCGCCGCGAGGCTGCACGCATTGGGCGCGACCGGCAACGAATGCGTCCCGGTGGTACTGCCCCGCTCGACGGAGATGCTCGTCGCGATCTTCGGTGCGCTGCGGGCCGGTTGCGCCTATGTGCCGCTCGACCCCGACTTCCCGGCCGCTCGTATCGAGACCGTGCTCGCCGACTGCGGGGCACGATTCGTCGTGGCGGGGCCGGAGCATGGAGCGGTTTTCGACAGGCTGGGCGTCACGAGGATCACGGTGGCCGACACCGCCCCGGCGCGTGGTATCGAAAACGTCTCGCATCCAGCGGATCTCAGCTACCTCATCTACACCTCCGGTTCCACGGGCGTGCCCAAGGGCGTGATGATCGAGCACCGGTCGGTGGTGAACCGCCTGACCTGGATGCAGCGACGCTACCCCCTACACGATTCGGACGTGATCCTGCAGAAGACGCCGGTGACCTTCGACGTCTCGGTGTGGGAGCTGTTCTGGTGGGCGATCACCGGCGCCAAAGTGGCGCTGCTGGAACCTGGCGGCGAGCGCGATCCGCGCCGCATCGCCGACGCGATCGCCGCACACGGCGTGACGGTGCTGCACTTCGTGCCCTCTATGCTGGCCGCGTTCGTCGACGAACTCGCGGCCGACCCCGCCACGGTCGCCCGCATCGGCAGCGTGCGACGGGTCTTCTGCAGCGGCGAGGCGCTACCCCCGGCGCTCGTGCGCCGGTTCCACGCGGTCTTCGCCGCGGCCGGGGCGTCGGCGCCGCAGCTGGTGAATCTCTACGGACCGACTGAGGCCACCGTCGACGTCTCCTATTTCGACTGCCCCGCCGACGATCCGCTCGACGTGGTGCCGATCGGCCGCCCGATCGACAACATCGACTTGCTCGTGCTCGATCACATCGGCCGCCGGGTGCCGGTCGGCGTGCCGGGGGAGCTGAACATCGCGGGGGTGGGCGTGGCCCGCGGCTATCGCGGCAGGCCCGAGCTGACCGCGGCGGCGTTCGTCGACGATCGCGCGGTGCCGGGGCGTCGCCGGTACCGGACCGGTGACCTGGCGCGCTGGCTGCCGGACGGCAATCTCGAATACCTGGGTCGCTTCGACGATCAGGTGAAGATCCGCGGCAACCGGATCACCCTCGGCGAGGTGCAGAACGCGATGCTCGGCTGCGCCGGGGTCCGTGCGGCGGCCGTGGTGGACGAGGTCTCGGAAGCGCACGGCGTGCAACTGGTCGGCTATTTCGTCGGCGCCGACGTCTCCGGTGAGGAGATCGCCGCGCAACTGGCGGCCCGGCTGCCCCGCTACATGGTGCCGTCGCGACTGATCCGGGTGGATCGGATTCCACTGACTCGCAACGGGAAACTGGACCGGCGCGCCCTGGCCGAGCAGCTCGTCCTCGGCCACGGCGGCGAGCCGGTCGCGGGCGCGGAGCCGCGCACCGATGTCGAGACCAGGCTCGCGCAGGTCTGGCGCACCGTGCTGGGCGTCGAGTCGGTCGGCGTGCACGACAACTTCTTCACCCACGGCGGCGATTCCATCCTCGCGCTGGCCGTGCGCACCGCAGCCGAACGCGCCGGGCTCTACTTCGACGTGGACGCCTTCTACCAGGCGCCCACCATCGCGGAGCTGGCCGGCGTCGTGCGCGACGACCGCCACGACGAGCGTGGCCGCGTCGCCGCGCCCCTGGAGACGGTGCCGCTGATCGACCGCGCCGCGCTGCACCAGGCCGAGGACGCGTTCCCGG
This sequence comes from Nocardia sp. NPDC004168, assembly GCF_040610355.1. Lineage (NCBI taxonomy): Bacteria > Bacillati > Actinomycetota > Actinomycetes > Mycobacteriales > Nocardiaceae > Nocardia > Nocardia sp. NPDC004168. The sequence continues at coordinate 407,435 of NZ_JBEXME010000003.1, forward strand.
CAACGGCCCTGCAACTGGGCATGCTGTATCACAGCATCGAGCGCGCCGACTCGGTCACCTACAAGGACGTGTTCCGCTATCGGCTCGAAGTACCCTGGGACGCCTCGCAATTCAGGGATGCCGTGGGCCGGCTGGTGCGGCGTCAACCCGCGCTGCGCTCGTCGTTCGAGCTGAGCAGGTATTCGGTTCCGTTGCAGATCGTGCATGTCGCGCCGCCCTACGAACTGGAGATCATCGATCTCGGCGAGATGGACGAGGCGGACGGCGAGGATCTGATCGAGATCTATCTCCAGGAGCGGGCCCACGCCCAGTACGACATCTCACGCGCTCCGCTGTTCGCGATCCGGGTGTTCGTCCGTCCCGGCTCGCAGCAGCCGGTCGGCACGGTGGACCTGGTGCTGAGCTTCCACCACGCCATCCTGGACGGCTGGAGTGTCGCCACGTCGGTGCTGGAACTGCTGCTGGACTACCTCCACCACATCGGCATGACTCGCAACCGGGTCGAGGCCACCCCGCATCCGGCCAACGTGCTCGCCGAGTACGCGCGGGCCGAGCAGAGCGCCGCGCGCGACAGCGCGGCCCGCGCGTACTGGCTGACCGCCCTGGAAGGCGCCGAACCCACCGCGCTCACCGCGCTGGGGGTGCACCAGCCGGTGGTGGCGGGCGTGCCGCAAGCGCGGGCGCTGGTGCCGCGCAGGCTGGCCGAACGGGTCTCCGCGTTCGCCACGCGCCACCAGGTGCCGGAGAAATCGGTGTACCTGGCCGCGCACTGCCTGGCGTTGCGGGCGCTGACCGGCCGCACGGACGTCACCACCGGCGTGGTGAGCCACGGTCGCCCGGACCGGGCGGGCGCCGAACGAGTGGCGGGCCTGTTCCTCAACACGCTGCCGATCCGGTTGGACGGCACCGCGACCACATGGCGCGCGGCGGTAGAGCAGATCGCGCGACGCGAACGCGAGGCCTACCCGTTCCGCCGCTACCCGCTGCGGTCTATCCTCGCCGACGGCGGGCCGGTCTTCGAGACGGCGTTCAACTTCGTCAACTACCACGTCTTCCAGCCCATGCTCGTGCTGGACGGCGTGCGCCTGCTCGACTTCGACGCTCGCGAGGAGACCAACTTCCAACTGCTGGTCACCGCGGCCACCGACCCGCGCGACGGCCGGATGTGGTTGCGGGTGGACGGCGACCACACGCTGACCGCCGAGCAGTGCGAGACCGTGGCGCTCACCCAGTTGCGCATGCTGGCCGGAATCGTCGCCGACCCGGACGCGGCGATCGACCGTGGCGTCGGCCCCGCGACCGCCCGCGACGTGGGCACGCTGGTGGCCGAGGCGGCCGCGCTCGACCCCACCCGCATCGCCCTGGCCGGTGACGAGGAATCGGTCACCTACGACGAGCTGATCGATCGCTCCGACCGGCTGGCCCGGCGCCTGGTCGGGCTCGGGGTGTCGCAGGGCGACCGGGTCGGCATCCTGATGGGGCGCCGCCCGCGGCTGGTGCTGCTCGTGCTCGCGCTGACCAGGATCGGGGCCGCGTGTGTTCCGCTGGATGTCAGCTACCCGCGAGCCAGGCTCAATCTGATGATCGACCGAGCCCGCCCGCACCGGGTGATCGCCGACACCGCCTATCGCGACATCGTCGACGACGCCGCCTTGGTGCTGGACACCGCCGCGCTCTTCGACGACCCCGTGCCCGACGCGGAAGTGGCGCTGCCCGACCACGTCTCGCCCGACGCGGTGGCCTACGTGCTGTTCACCTCCGGGTCGACCGGTGAGCCCAAGGGTGTCGCCATGCCGCATCGCGGCCTGACCTCCCTGGTGGACTGGCAGAATCGCGCGGCAACCGGCACCGGCCTGCTGAGCACACTGCAGTTGGCGCCGTTGAGTTTCGACGTCTCGTTCCAGGAGATCTTCACCACCCTCGCGGCCGGGTCCACCCTGCGGGTAAGTTCGGCGGATCTGCGATCGAACGTCGAGCAACTGCTGGCCACGGTGGTGGAAGAGGGCATCGAACGGCTCTTCCTGCCGTACGTGGCCTTGCAGGCGTTCGCCGAAGCGGCCGTGGCGCACCGGATGTTCCCGACCGAACTGAAGGTGCTGATCTCCTCCGGCGAGCAGCTGCGCATCACCGACGAGATCCGCGCCCTGTGCAAGGTGGTTCCCGGCCTGGTGCTGGAGAACCAGTACGGTCCCACCGAGTCCCACGTCGCGACCAAGTTCACGCTCACGGGTCCGGCCGATGAGTTCCCCGCGCTGCCGCCCATCGGGCGCGCCGTCGACGGCGACACCGTCGAACTACTCGACAGCGCCCTGCGGCCGGTGCCGGACGGCGTGATCGGCGAGATCTATCTCGGCGGCCGCAGCATCGCCCGCGGCTACGAGGGCAGGCCCGCGCTCACCGCGCAGCGGTTCGTCGCCACGCACGCGGGCGGAATCCGCTACCGCACCGGCGATCTCGGCGTCCGGCTGTTCTCCGGCGACATCGTCTGCCTGGGACGCAGCGACAGCCAGGTGAAGATCCGCGGGTTCCGGGTGGAGCCGGCCGAAGTCGAGCTGTGCATCCTGAGCTTGGTCGAGAAGTTCCCCGGCATCACCGAGGCCGCAGTGGTGGCGCGCGGTTTCGGCGGCATCGACGGCTCGCTGATCGCGTTCCTGGTCGGCGCGCCCGAGCAGACCGACCTCGCCGCGTTGCGGCACGACCTGCGTTCGATGCTGCCCGCGCACATGGTGCCGTCGCGGTTCGCCTGGCTGGATGAGCTGCCCCGCACGCCCAGCGGCAAGCGCGACGACGCGACGCTGCGCGCCTACGGCGAGGACGCCACGGAAACCGTGTCGGCACGGCGGGAGCCCGCCGACGAGTACGAGCGGTCGGCGGTCGAACTGCTCGCCGAGTACGCGGGACTGCGCGCCATCGGTGTGGACGACGACTTCTTCGCGGCGGGCGGCACCTCGATCGGGGCGATGCGCGTGGTGATGGCGCTGTCGCGCCGGTGGGGCGTCGAGGTGCCGCTGGACGCGTTCATCGGCGCGCCCACCGCCGCCGGGATCGCCACCCTGGTGCGGGCGGGTGCCGTGCAACGCACATTCGACCCGCTGGTGCCGATCAGCGTCGGCGGCAGCAAGCCACCGCTGTTCCTGGTGCACCCGATCGGCGGCAACGTGCTGTGCTACCTGGCCCTCGCGCGTTATCTGGATCCGGATCGACCGATCTACGGGTTGCAGGCGGCAGGCGCGGATTCCGGCAGCGCCCCGGAGAAGACCATTCCCGCGATGACGGAGTCGTACCTGCAGGCGGTGCGGCGGGTGCATCCGAAGGGGCCGTATCACTTGGCGGGTTGGTCGTTCGGCGGCTACGTCGCGTTGGAGATGGCCCGCCAGCTGCCCGAGCACGAGGTCTCCAGTGTGACGCTGCTGGACACCATGGCGCTGCGCGCACGCACCCGGACCCCGATTCCGGAGGAGAAGCTCATCCGGTGGTTCTTCCTCGAGCTGCTGTGGTACGCGCGGGGAAGCCGCTCCGCCCTGGTCGATTTCGAGCCCGGCGTGCACAATTCCGAGGATCTGTTCGCGGCGATGCTGGCGGAGTCGGTGCGGTCGGGCATCCTGCCCGCCGACAGTTCGCCGCAGGCGATCCGGCGGCTCTACGAGGTGTTCTTCGCCAACTACTCGGCCATGCTGGACTACAAGCTCGAGCCGTACCAGCGCGACATCACGCTGCTGCGCGCCACCGAGGGCCTGCCGCCGGGCGTCGACCTGGCGCACAAGACCGTCGGCAGCATGTTCGACAGCGCCGACAACGGCTGGAAGCAGTACGCGGCGCGCCGGTTCACGGTGATCGACGTGCCGGGCGATCACCTGAACATGATGACCGAGCCGAACATCGGCGAGCTGGGGCTGCGGTTGGACGAGGTGCTGTCGGCCGCCGATCCCGACCTGGACCGCGAGTGGGACGAGTCCATGCTGGACGCCTGAGGTCCGCTCACGACTTCGCCGCGGCCGCCGCCCCGCGCAGCGCGGCCGCGGTGAAGTCGTCCAGGGGATAGAACAATTCGATGGCCAGCTCCGACAGCGTCACGTCGGCCGGAGCGCCGAAGGTCGCCATCGTGCTGAACATCGACAGTTCGCCCGCCGGGGTGCTGATCCGGATCGGCACCTCGAACGGGCTCGACGGCGTGCCGGTCTGCGCCTCCCCGTCCGTCCCCGGCGGATCGGGGTAGCCGGAGACCTCGTCGTAGAGTGCGGTCAGTTCCGCGTCACCGCTCGCGCTGACCTGCCTGGCCAGCCGCTCCAGGAACAGCTCGCGCACCTGGGTGCGGTTGGCCAACCGGGCCGAGAGCCCGTCCGGGTGCAGCACCAGCCGGTAGACGTTGGGCCGGGGCGCGCGGACGTGCTCGGGGACGCCGTCCATCAGCACGCTCATCGCCGCGTTGCCCACCACCACGTTCCACAGCCGATCGATGACCACCGCCGGATACGGTTCGTGGGCGGTCAGCATGGCGTCCAGCGCGGAGCGGACCGACGCGAGATGGGCGTCGTCGAGGCTGCTCTCCCGGTAGGCGGGCGCGAAACCGGCCGCGACGAGCAGGGTGTTGCGTTCGCGCAGCGGCACCTCCAGCGTGTCGCACAGCCGCAGCACCATCGCCCGGCTCGGCGCGGCTCGGCCGGTCTCCACATAGGACAGGTGCCGCGCCGAGGTGTCCGCGGCCAGCGCCAGGTCGAGCTGGCTCAGCCTGCGCCGTTGCCGCCATTCCCGCAGCAGGATGCCCGCTCTCGACTGTGTCCGCACCGAAGTCACCCGGTCAGCTAAGCATCCCGGCGCGCGGTGCGGCCATGACCTCGGAGGTTATTGAGACGCCCATCTCCGGGCAGCAGGGTTGGTGCCGGGAGCCGATCGGCCCCGCCGGATCGACCACGGGAGTACGACATGAGACCCACCACCCTGGCTCGCCGCGACGGCGGCGCCGCGTTCCTGTGCTCCGCATTGCGCGTGGACGGCTGGAGCACCGGGATCTTCGGCGGCGTGTTGCTCGCCGGAGCCGGACTGCTGCGCGACCCGCTCGGGGTACCGACGGGCTGGAGCCTCGCGTTCGGCGTCGTCATGCTCGGCGGCGCGCTCGCGTTGCTGTCGATCGCCCGGCGCCCGGCGGTCGCCGTGCGCTACGCGGGGGCGGTGGTCACGGTCAACGCGCTCTCCGCGGCCGGGATGATCGGGCTGGCCGGTTCGGGATTCTTCGCGTTGACCGGGCTCGGCCTCGCATTCCTACTCGTCGGAGCGGCGGCGGTGGCGACCTTCGCCGGGCTGGAGTTCGCCGGACTGCGCAGGCTCGGGTGAGCGCCGTGCTCGACGACGACCGGTCCCGCCGCGCCGACGAAGCGACCCGCGCGACTGCTCCGGACACCCTTGCCGGTTCGAGGTTGCGAGGATCGGGTTGCCCGTCGCCGATGTCGCGGTGACAGCGCCTCGCCGTGGTCGAAATCCGTTGTGCACGAGGTCTTCGACCCGGTAGAGACATGCGGATGGACGTCTCGATACCCAGGATCAGATCGCTCGCGCCCGATGACTGGGCGGTGTTCCGGCGCGTCCGGCTCGCGGCGCTGACCGACGCGCCGCAGTTCTTCGGTACCACCCTGGCCGAGGCGCGGGCCCGCACCGAAAGCGACTGGCGGCGCGCCCTGTCGGACCGGGTGCAGTTCGTGGCGGAGTCGGGCGGGACCGAAGTGGGCACCGTCGCGGGCATGCTCGACCCGGAACGCGGTGGCGTGCACCTGATCTCGATGTGGGTGGCGCCGCGGGCACGGGGGACCGGCGTGTCCGACCGGCTGGTCGGCGCGGTGCTCGACTGGGCGGTCGCGGGCGGACACGACGTCGTCCGTTTGGAGTTCGCCGAGCACAATGCCTTCGCGGAGCGGCTGTATCTGCGCAATGGCTTCGTGCGGACCGGGGTGAGCGGGCCCATGGCGCCGGGCGACCCGCGACGGGAATTCGAGATGGCGTGGCGGCCGTCCCGTTTGTCCGCCCCTTCGCAGGGTATCCGGGCCGCGACGGCATCCGAGACGCCCGTCCCGCACCGCGACGCCGAGCACAGGAGACAGCCATGAACAAGCGCAAGCCCACGGACAAGGGACCCGACGACGTGCAAGACACCGCCGACGTCTCCGGTGGCCGGTCGGCCGGAACCGGGCAACCGGCCGAGGGTGCGGCGCACGGGGGCCGGGAGCCGGAGCCGGGCGCCACTCGGCGCGCGGCGGGCACGCCCGGCGACTCCGACGAAGGCGGCGCGGGAGCGTCGGCCACGGGGAGTGCGGCGCAGGTCTCGGAAGACGCGTCCGTGCAGGCGGGCGGCGCCGCTGACGCGGCGGCGACGGTGACCTCGGGGAAGGTTCCGACCGGCACGGCCCCGCAGGCGGGCAGCACGCCTGATGCAGGGGAGTCCGTGACTGCCGGTGCGGCCTCGCGGGCAGGCAGCGCGTCTGGTGCGGGGGAGCCGCTGTCTTCGGGGGAGGTTCCGACCGGCACGGCCCGGCAGGCGGGCGGCACGCCTGATGCGGGCGAGTCCGTGAGTACCGGCGCGGCCCCGCAGGCGGACCACGCGCCCGGTGCGGCGGAGCCGGTGTCTTCGGCGGAGATTGCGACAGGTGCGGCCCCGCAGACTGGCGGTACCGCCGATGCGGCGGCGGTGTCTTCGGCGGCGGCTGCGCAGGCGGGCCGCATGACTGGTGCGGCGGAGCCGGTGACTCCGGCCGATGCGGCTGCGCAGGCGGGTAGCGCTCCTGGTGCGGCGGAAAAGCCGGAACCGGGGCCGGAATCCACTGGGAGGCACGCGGCCGGAGCCGGGAGTCGTGAGCAGACGCCGGTCGGGGAGTCGGTTCGACGCGCGGCCGAGCGCGCCGAACGAGTCCAGGCGGACGCCGCCACCGCCGCCGAACGCGGCGCGGCGGGAATTCCCGGCCCGGTGGCGCACCCGGGCCGCACCCTGTTGGAGACGCTCCGCGACAAGCCCGTCCTCGCTGCGATTCCCGCCTCGGTCCTGGCTTTCATTTTCTGGCGCGCGTTCCGTCGAGGCTGACCCCTTACACGCGCCGCCGGTAGAACTGCCGAGATCCGCCCTCTGGCCCGGGATCCGCCTCCTCCGCGGGATGGAAGCCCAGGTTCTCGTAGAACGCGCGCGCACCACTGGCGACCGCGCCGGGATGGTCGGGCCCGAAGGTGACCACTTCGAGCGTGCCGGGAGTCGGCACGTAACGGCGGATCGCGTCCGTGGTCAGCGCCCGGCCGATCCCGTGCCCGCGCGCCTGTTCCGCGACGACCAGCCAATGCACCCGGTAGGTCGGCGGGTTCGAGCCGAACAGGATGCCGCCGAGCACTTCCGCCCCCGCGGACCGGGCGACGAGCGCCGTACCGCGCCGCACGTGCCGCAGCACCGCGGCGCGAAATCCGGCATCGTCGGCGGACGCGCCGAACCAGTGCTCGACCTGCCCCGCCAGTTCGAGAAAACCGGCGAGGTCGTCCTCTCGCGCAAGCCTGACAATCATCCGCGCCATCGTGACACCATCGGCCGCCGCCGTCGACTCGAAGGGACCTCAGTCGGCGGCGGGTCGCAGAGCGATGTCGAGCTTGGTGCGGAAACGTCCGAAGTGCGGGTCGGTGTCGTGGAGGGCGAATCCGTCCAGTTCCCACCATCGTTCACCGTCGAACTCGCGCGGATCCAGGGCGTGGCCGTCGGCGCGGTCACCGCGGATGACATACCAGAGGCTGACGTCCTCGTGACCGGAGGCCGAGCCGACCGTGGTGGTGACGGTGAGGAACAGCGGGTCGGGCCCGATGACGTCGAATCGGGCCTCGACGCCGATCTCCTCGGCCGCTTCTCGCCGCGCGGTATCGAGCGGATGCTCGCCCGGATCGACGTGCCCTCCGGTCGGCAACCACAACCCGGCAAGGCGATGCTTGCCCAGCAGCACCGCCCGTGCCGCCGGATCGACCAGCACGACATAGCAGACCAGGTGCCGCGGCGGGGTCGCCGGTCTGGCCCGCCGGAAGATGTCGTCGGTCGACGCGAGCCACGCCAGCGTCGTGTCGATGTGCCGTCGCTCGAGCTCGTCGAGGGGCGCGATCCGACGCACGATCTCGGCGACCGCGGCGGTGGAGGGCTGCATGGCACGGACAGTAGCTCTGGGCACCGACAGGTTCAGCCGTCCAGCACAACGGGTTTCAGCCGGGCCGTGTACGCCGCGGCGCGGTCGAGCGCGTCGGCGGCCGCCGCGAGTTCGATCAGCGCTTCTTCGAAGACTTCGCGTGCCCCGGCGACGCAGTAGCCGGGGGTGGTGAGCGCGCCGATCCCGTCGGTGTCGATCAGCAGCCCGGAATCCGGCAACGCGCCGTAGTCGTCGGCCAGCGCCGCGAGGTCGCGCCGCAACTCGCGTACCCGGTGCAGCAATCGGCCGCGCCGTTGTTCCAGGATCAAGGGATCGATCATCGGTGCCTCGTTTCGATCGACGCGTGCTCCTTTCGCAATCTACCGAGCGCGGCACCGATGTGCGGCCCGGCCGCCGGGCCGGGCCGCGAACGCCCTATGGTCGCAGCACCGACACCAAGAATTCGGTTTGGTCGTACACGGTCTTCTCGAAGACCTCGTCGAAATAGATGTCGAAATGCTTGGCGGGATAACGTTTCACCACCGCGTGCTTGGTGCGTTCGGCGGCGCGCAGCGCCGATTTCACCGGCGCGACGGAATCGTCATCGCACAGCGCGTACAGCACCGGCATCTTCAGTGCCTTCGCGCGCCGCGCGGGTGCGTCGAAGAGTGCCGAGAACGCTACTCGCGCGGCCACTTTCGGCTCATAGGTCTCGCTCTCGTCGGTCAGCCTGCGGAAGCCGTCCGGTACGTCGGGCGCGCTCATCAGCGCCGCGGCGCCGCGGCGTCCGGCCAGCCGAATGCCGACCGGCTTGCGCCGGAGCGTTCCGAGCAGCAGGTCGGTGGCCGCGATGGTGGTGACCTTGACCAGGCTGATCGGCCCCTTGGCCAACGCCGAGGACAGGCCGCTGGTGAACGGCACCTGCGCGACCACGGCCGCGATGTAGGCATCGTCCGGCGCGACCGAAAGCACGTGGCCGCCGCCGAACGACGTGCCCCACAATGCGATCCGGGTCGCGTCGATGCCGCGCAGCGTGCGCGCGAACGCGATGGCGGCATGCCAGTCCGCGCGCTGGCGCGCGATGTTCAGCAACTGGCGCGGCGTGCCTTGACTTGCGCCGAAATGCCGATAGTCGAATACCAGGACCGCCATTCCCGCGGCGGCGAAACGCCGCGCGTACCGATCCAGTCCCATTTCCCGATTGGCCCCCAGGCCGTGTCCCATCACCACTAGCGGGCGGGGTTTGGGTGCGCCGTCCGGGCGATATAGCCACGCCGCGCACTGTTCGCTTCCGGATGGGAAGCCGACCTCGACACGTTCCATGGCCATCAACCGTACCCAGTATCCTGTTCTGGCGGACGAGTTGGTCGGGCGGCCGCGGCGCTGGGAACGGGCACGGCTGTGCCGCCGCCCGGCGCCGAGGAAAGTCCGGACTCCACAGAGCAGGGCGGTTGTTAACGGCAACCCGGGGTGACCCGCGGGAAAGTGCCACAGAAAAGAGACCGCCCACGGCCTAGCGGTCGTGCGGTGAGGGTGAAACGGTGCGGTAAGAGCGCACCAGCGCCCCGGGTGACCGGGGCGGCTCGGTAAACCCCGCCCGGAGCAAGGTCGAAGGCCGCACCGGTTACGGTGCGGCTGCGCAGGCGCTCGAGGGCTGCTCGCCCGAGCCTGCGGGTGGACCGCTCGAGGTACCCGGCAACGGAGTGCCCAGATGGATGGCCGCCTCCCGGCTCAGGCCGGGGACAGGATCCGGCTTACAGACCAACTCGTCCGCCCGCCGGCGCGTGCTCCGCACTCCGGCTCTACTCCGCGCGAGGTCGCGTTCCGCGAGCTCGGCGGGTGTGCGAAGCACGCCGGGATAGCGCGGGGGTCAGCACATCAGTTTGGCCATTTGGTAGATCGCCTTGGCTTCCTCGGCGCTGGGCTGGGTGGCGCCGCCCGCGCGCTTGGTGATGTTCTTGACGACGTCGTCCTCGGATTTGCCCGCTTTGATGTCCCCGCAGGTTTCGGTCAGGATGCTCGCGATCTTCGCGTCGTCCTTGCCCTCGGCCAGCTTGGGGAACGCGCCGCGGAAGCTGACGAGGAACGCGCCCGCCTTCACGCTGTCGACCTGGGCGGCGGCCTGTGCCGCCGTGGTGGTGGCGGACGAGGTGGCATTGCTGGTCTTGTCGTCCCCGCACCCGGTGAGGAGCAGGGCGAAGAGGGTGGCGCTGGCCGCGATGGCGGCGGTAGTTCTTGTCACGGAGCGGCATGCTAGCCGTCTATAACCACCGCCGCCTCCCGTCAGGTTAACGGGAGGCGACGAGCAGTGGGAAAAAGAATCGCGCGGTCAGATCGGGTTGATCACGAAAACCTGCGCCCAGTACGCGGCCTGCTCCGGGCCCAGCAGCGGCAAGAGGTAGTCGAACAAAATCGATGACATAGCTGTGGAGCTCCCAAATTGTCGACGTGCGGGACATATCCAAACGTGCGGGCGAACCCACGCCCGTCACGGCGGGCCACGTTAGCAGCGCCGCCCGGGTCGTGTCGCGGGGCGAGAATTTCCGCTGTCCGATTCGTGCGGAACTGGCCCTGATCGTGATCGACGTCATAAAGTAGTCGCCGTTGGTAAGGGCCGGTGCGGGGCAGCACCGGGCCATTCATACTTCGATCGCGGGAAAGCAGGTCTCAACACATATGCGAGTAGTTCGCTCCATGGTCGCCGGCGCATTGGTCGCAGGCGCCGCTTCGGTTTTCGCGGTGCTGGGTGCGGGGTCGGCCGGCGCGGTCGCGGTCACCCCGCTGCCGGGCGGGGTTCAGGTCGACCTGAGTCCCGCCGACACGGTATGGGTGCACCAGAATCATGTCGGTCTGGCTATCGCCGGGCTGCCGCATCCGTCCGCCGCCTCCTTTGGCGAGGCGCTGGACGCGGCGGCTCAGGTGTCGTCCTCGGTGCCGAACGGCCGGGTCACGTTCACCGTCTACGGGCCGTTCGACCAGTTGAACGGCTCCATGCTGGCGCTGCAGTAGGACCCGGCGCCCCAGCGTGGAACTCCACCAGCGGATCGTGTCGGCGCCGGTCGATTTCGGCGCCATCCGGTCCGAGTTCGGCTTGGCCTCGGCGTACCCCGCCGAGGCCAGTGCCGAGGCCCGCGACGCGGTCGACGCGTTCGCGGGCAACCGGGTCGATCGCACGGACATCCCGTTCGTGACGATCGACCCACCCGGGGCCATGGATCTGGACCAGGCCCTGCATATCGAACGCGGCCCCGGCGGCTTCCTCGTGCATTACGCCATCGCCGACGTGGGCGCCGTGATCTTCCCCGACGGCGCGCTCGCCAAAGAGTCCGGCGCCAGGGGCCAGACCTTCTATCTTCCCGACGGCACCGTGCCGCTGCACCCACCTGCGTTGTCGGAAGGGTCCGCCAGCCTGCTTCCGGACCGGACGCGCCCGGCCGCGCTGTGGACTATCGAACTCGACGAGCAGGCCGAACCGGTGCGGTACTCGGTTGTCCGCGCCCTGGTGCGCTCCCGTGCCCGGCTCGACTACTCCCGTGTGCAGGCCGACGCGGAGTCGGGTCGGCTGCATCCCTCGATCGCGGCCCTGCCGGAATTCGGCACGCGGCGCATCGAGGCGGGGCTGGCGCGCGGCGCGATCGGGCTGCGGTTGCCCGCGCAAAGCGTGGTCCAGGACGAGCACGCCGACGGGCACTGGCGCCTGGTGGTGGAACCGCGCACCGCCGCCGACGACTGGAACGAGCAGGTCTCGCTGCTGACCGGCATGTGCGCGGCGCGGATCATGCTGGACGGGCACGCGCCCGCACTGGACCGGGTCGCGCTGCTGCGCACCATGCCGCCACCGTCGGAATCCGCGATCGAGTCGATGCGCCGGACCGCGCAGGCGCTGGGCGTGGCCTGGCCCGACGGCGAAGCTGTCGGCCGGATGCTGGCCCGGCTGGACACCGGCACTCCCGCGGCACTGGTCCTGATGTCCGAGGCGACGAGCTTGCTGCGCGGCGCCTCCTACACCGTCGTCGACGGCGCGGCAGGAGCGCCGCACGCGCCGGAAGCTCTGCGGCACAGCGCGATCGGCGCGCCGTACGCGCACGTCACCGCTCCGCTGCGGCGGTTGTCGGACCGGTTCGCGACCGAGATCTGCCTGGCCCGGTGCGCGGGGGCCGAGGTGCCGCGCTGGGTGCGGGAGGGGCTGGTGAGCGCCGCCGAGACCATGCGGCGCAGCGACAGCGTCGCGGGCAAGATCGAACGCGCCTGCATCGACCTGACCGAATCGACCCTGCTCGCGCCACGTACCGGAGCGACGTTCGACGCCGTCGTGGTGCGCGAGGCCAACGGCAACCGGCCCGCCGTGGTCTTCGTCGCCGACCCGCCGGTGCTGGGCCCGTGTGAGGGGAAACCGCCGGAAGGCGAGACCGTGCGGGTGCGGCTGCTGTCGGCCGACCCGAGGGAACGGAAGGTGTCCTTCACCTACCCTGCGTGAACGGCAGCGGCGGCCGCGCCGTACACGACCTCGTCTCGCGAGCGTGCCGATGAGCAGAGGTCTGCACTGCGGCCGACCGTGGGTTGCGGCCGTGTTGTCGACTGTGGGCCAGCGAGCCGTGTTGTCGACTGTAGGCCAGCGAGCTGGGTTGACCGACCGTGGGCCAGCGAGCTGGGTTGATCGACCGCGGGCCAGCGAGCTGGGTTGATCGACCGCGGGCCAGCGAGCTGGGTTGATCGACCGCGGGCGGGTGGCCGCGTTGCCGACCGGACACGAGGCGGCCCGAATTGCCGACTCCGGACGCGCGGCCGCGTCGTATCCCGGCCGCGGACGACCGCTACCGGTCACGGCACCGCCCGCGGCGCTGCTGGTCGGCGAACGCGGTGATCGGCTCGTCTCGACCGGCTCAGCGCCGGGACACCGGATCACCCCGTGATGACGGCCGCTCCGAACAGCGCCGCGGCGGTGGCCGGATAGCGGCTCAGTTCACGGCCCGCCGCGGCGTCCTCCGTGGCCGCGAGGGCCTCGTACAGGCCGGCACGCTCGCCCGCCGCCGCGGCCTCGGCGGCCCGGTGCAGGATCGCGTCGTGCGACTCCACCGCGTCCCGATGGTCGCCGAGCACGGTCTGCAGCTTCTTCGCCCGGACGCCGCGATCGGCGGCGTCGTCGCCGAGGACCTGCTGCGCCGCCTCGCACGAGTACCGCAGCCGCTTGGCGCTCTTGCGGATGTCGTGCAGCAGTTCCACCCGTTCGAGCGGATCGACGGTGGGCTCGGCGCGGATCAGGGATTCCACCCGGTCGAGGTCGCGCCGCAGCACCTCCCGGAACACGTCCGGCGCCGCCGCGTCGGCGCGTGAGTGGCGCAGCGGCGGGTCGGTGCGCCATCGGGACAGCTCGTCGCGCAGCTCGCGGTAGCGGGCGCCGTCCAACGCGGTCAGCACCTCGTCGTGCGCCGCGCGATAGCGCTCCCGCTCGGCGTCGACCAGCCGCGCGGTGACCGCGTCGAGCTCCGCCGGGTCGGCTCGCTCGGCATGATCGGCCAGCAGCGTGGCGAACCGATCGGCGCGCACCTCCGCGTCCCGCGCTTCACCGAGCAACCCGGCCAGCCACTTGAGTTCCGCGCCCATCGCGGCGGCGGGCTTCTTGGCGAGCAGTTTGCCGTAGGACCGCAACACGCTGCGCAGCCTGCGGGTGGCCACCCGCATCTGATGGACCGAGTCCTCCGCGTCCGCGCGGACCTCGGGTTCGGCGGCCGCGAGCCGGTCGATGTCCTCGCGCAACGCGTCCACCAGAGCGGCCCCCGCCGTGATCACCGTGCTGGTCCGCGCTTTCGCGAATCGGTCGGTGGCCTCGACCAGGTGATGTGTGATGCCGGGCTCGTTCGCCGCGTGCCCCGCGTCGTCGACGATGTGCAGGACCGACCCGGGCCAGGCTCGGTGCAACTCCCACGCGCTGACCGCGGGACAGACGATGTCGTGGCGGCCCTGCACGAGCACGGCCGGGATGTGCGCGATGGCGTCGATGTCACGCAGCAGCTGGCCCTCTTCGAGGAACCCGCCGTGCCGGAAGTAGTGATTCTCGATCCTCGCGAACGCCAGCGCGAATCGCGGCTCGGACGTCTCGGCCACCCGATCCGGATGCGGCAGCAGCGAACTCGTCGCGCCCTCCCAGCTGGACCAGGCGATCGCGGCCGTGCGGGCGATGTCTTCGTCGGCCGAGTGCAGCAGGCGGTGGTAGGCCTCGACCAGGTCTTGATCGCGTTCGTCTTCGGGCACCGGCGCGAGGAACTTCTCCCACTCGTCCGGATAGACGTAACCCGCCGCGCCGTTGTAGTACCAGTCGATTTCCTTGCGGCGCAACAGGAAGATGCCGCGCAACACCAGTTCGGTCACCCGATCGGGGTGTCGCTGCGCGTAGGCCAGCGCGAGCGTGGAGCCCCAGGAACCGCCGAACACCTGCCAGCGATCGATGCCGAGATGTTCGCGCAGCCTCTCGATGTCGGAGATCAGGTGGCCGGTGGTGTTGTGTTCCAGACTCGCGCCGTCGGCCAGGTGCGGAGTGGAGCGGCCGCAACCACGCTGGTCGAACAGCACGATCCGGTAGGCGGCCGGATCGAAGAAGCGCCGATGGAACGGCGCGGTGCCGCCGCCGGGCCCACCGTGCAGGAAGACGACCGGCTTACCGGCCGGATCGCCGCTGACTTCCCAGTAGACCGACTGGCCGTCGCCGACCGCGAGCATGCCGGAGTCGTGCGGCTCGATCTCGGGATAGAGGGTGCGCATCCGGCCGCCCGGCTCAGAACGCCAAGCCAGAGGCCAGATCCGGGATGCCGAGCGCCTCCACGGCCTGCTGACGGACATCCGGGCAGCTCTTGACGGTGGCGCGGTCGACGATCGGCTTGTCGGCCAGCACCGCGCCGTTGATGCCGCCGTTGCGCAGCGCCCACTCGTGCACCAGGGCGTTCAGCCCGATCTTGCCCAGGGTCCCGCCCTGGATCCGCCAGTTGGACAGCTCCGGCCGGATCATGTCGCACAGCTGGGTCGCGGCCGCGTCGGAGATCTCCGGGCTCGTCGGCGTGACGCGGCCGGAGGTCGTGCCAGGAGCGGCGGTGGCCGACACCGTGGTGGAACTCGAGCTGCCGGTGGGCGCCGGGCCCGAGTCGCTGCCGCAAGCGGTCAACGCGGCGGCGGTGAGAGCGCCCGCCACCAGCAGGGTGCTGCGTGAAATCCAACGGCTGTACGGCATGGGTACCTCTGGTCGTGTCGGTATTGTCGGCATCGAGTCTGCCATTGATTCCGCCGACCGGCCCGAACCGGCCGTTTTCGGTGGGAAGAGTTCAGCCGAAGTGCGCGCGCAGCTCGTCGAGCAGTTTCGGTGTTCATGCGACGCCCGAGCCGCTCGATGGACGGAGAATCACTGCCCGGAGACAGGGCGTCGGCCGGACTCGGTTCGCCACCGACGCAGGGTGATCGAGTGGCGTCGCTCTACCTGCCGCACTTCCCGAGTTCTATCGGTCGACGCGGATCATCGGAAGTTCCGGTCGTACCTTCGCGATCGAGTCGAAGTCCGCGTCCGCGTGAATGAGTGTCAGGCGGTGCTCGAGCGCGGTGAGCGCGATGACGATGTCCATCGGCGACGGCCCGCGATGATGGCCGATGCGGACCAGATCACGCTGCACCGCCAACACGTGGCGCCAGGGATCGTCGAGCGCGGGGTACCAGCCGAACGTGCGTCCGAGAACAGCGAAAAACGGTTCGAAGTCCTTGCCCGATCGAACGGAAACCATGAGCTCGGCTTCGACCGGCGGACAGATCGCGACGAGTCCTTGCGCCACCTGGCGGGGCCATGGATCATCGACCTGGCCGCGGAGCAGTCGCCACACGGCCGAGGTATCGGCGAGGTAGGTCACCGCTGGGGATGCTCCTCGCCTGCCAGAACGTCGAAGTCCAAAACGTCCTCGG
Organism: Nocardia sp. NPDC004168; assembly: GCF_040610355.1. Lineage (NCBI taxonomy): Bacteria > Bacillati > Actinomycetota > Actinomycetes > Mycobacteriales > Nocardiaceae > Nocardia > Nocardia sp. NPDC004168. The sequence goes on from NZ_JBEXME010000003.1 coordinate 423,505, forward strand.
CATTAGCCTGCAGCCAGGCCAAACTGCGGGCGCGATCGTCCGCGGTCAGGCCCGCCGCGATGGCCAGAGCCCGATTGATCGTGTCACGTTTGGTGCGTGTGCCCAGCTGCTGCTGAGCGAGTGCCAGTGCGCCGTCGTCGAGATCGACTATGGTCCGCGTCATGCTCCGCACCTCCCTTGATATACGGATATACGTCAGTATATCAAAGGGAGGTGGCGATTTCAGAAACTGTGCTCCGCCGCGGGGAAGGTGCCCCGGCGCACTTCGTCGGCGTAGGCAGCGGCTGCGGCACGCAATTCGTCGCCGACGTTGCCGAAGCGCTTGACGAACTTCGCGGTCTTGCCGCTGGTGTAGCCTGCCATGTCCTGCCAGACCAGCACCTGCGCGTCGGTGTCGGCGCCCGCGCCGATGCCGACGGTCGGAATGGTCAGCTTGCGGGTGACCTGCCCCGCCAGTTCGGCCGGGACCATCTCCATCACCACGGAGAACGCGCCCGCCTCCTGAACGGCGATGGCGTCGGCGATCAGTTGCTCGGCGCCGTCGCCACGACCCTGCACGCGGAATCCGCCGAGGGTGTTCACGCTCTGCGGGGTGAAGCCGATGTGCGCCATGACCGGGATGCCCGCCGCGGTGATCAGCGCGATCTGCTCGGCGACCCGCTCGCCGCCTTCCAGCTTCACCGCGTGCGCCCCGCCCTCCTTCATGAACCGGGTCGCCGTCGCCAGCCCCTGCTGCGGGGAGGACTCGTAGGTGCCGAACGGCAGGTCGGCCACGACCAGCGCGTGCGGCGCGCCGCGCACCACCCCGCGCACCAGCGGGATGAGCTCGTCGACAGTGATCGGCACGGTGGTGTCGTAGCCGTACACCACGTTGGCCGCGGAATCGCCGACCAGCAGCACGGGAATGCCCGCTTCTTCGAACAGCCGCGCCGAGGAATAGTCGTAGGCGGTCAGCATCGCCCAGCGTTCCCCGTCGGCTTTCATCTGCTGCAGGTGGTGCACCCGGGTCTTGCGCATCTTCTTGGGCTCGGCGGGGGCCGCACCGTAGGCAGGGGTTTCCGAGTCGGATACGGACATCATCGTCTCTTTCGTCTGTGTCGCCTCGGGGCCCGTCCGGGTCCCCGGGAGTGTCTGACGATTTCAGTGTGCCACCCGCCACCGAGGCGGATTAAGGCCGATGACCGGTGCGATTGGTCACAGCGCGGCACGGGGTTTGCCCGGGGCGGCCACCGCGTTCGCCCGATGGCAGTATCGACAGCATGTCGATGGTGCGGAATGGGCGCGGTGCACTCCCGGTGGCGGTGCTGGCGTCGCTGGCTGTGCTGGTTGCGGGGTGCGCCGTCACCCGCACCGAAACGGGGCAGCCTGCACCCACGCCGCCCACCGGGCTGGAGAAGTTCTACGGCCAGGCGGTGCAGTGGGGTGACTGCACCGGATTCGGCGGGCCGGACGACCGGCTGTCGCCGAGCACCGAGTGCGCCCGGATCACCGTGCCGGTGGACTACGCGGCGCCCGACGGGCCGACCGCCCAGATCGCGATCTCCCGGACGCGGGCGACCGGGCGGCGGGTCGGTTCGCTGGTGATGAATCCGGGCGGGCCGGGAGAGTCCGGTCTCGGCCTGTCGTCGCTCGGCAACAAGACGGAATTGGCCGAGCGCTTCGACCGGATCGGCTTCGACCCGCGCGGTGTCGGTTCTTCCACCCCCTCGATCGTCTGCCAGACACCCCAGGAGCAAGACTCCGAGCGCGCCGAGCCGGAGGACGACTACACCCCGGCGGGCATCGCCGACGCCGAGGCCGACAACCGCCGGTACGCGGGCCGCTGCGCCGATCGGACCGGGAAGGAGTTCCTCGCCCACGTCGGCACCCGCGAGGTCGTGCAGGACCTCGACATCATGCGCGCCGCGCTCGGCGACCCGAAGCTGACCTACGTCGGCTACTCCTACGGCACCAAGATCGGTTCGGCGTACGCGGAACGGTTCCCCGACCACGTGCGCGCCATGGTGCTGGACGGCGCCATCGACTCCTCGCAGGATCCGGTGCAGGAGTCGCTGCGCCAGGCGGCGGGCTTCCAGAAGGTGTTCGACGCCTACGCCGCCGACTGCGCGCGGCAGCCCGACTGCCCGCTGGGCGCCGACCCGGCGCAGGCGGTGCCGCGGTTCCGCGCGTTGGTGAACCCGCTGTGGGACAAGCCGGCGCCGACCACCGATCCGCGGGGTCTGACCTACGGCGACGCGCTCACCGGCGTGCGCCAGGCGCTCTACACCGACGAATTGTGGAAGGTGCTCACGCTCGGGCTGTCCGAGCTGCGCGACGGGCGCGGCGATACGCTGCTGGCCCTGGCCGACCTGTACGACGGACGTCGCGACGACGGCACTTACGCCAACACCAGCGACGCGTTCAACGCGATCCGCTGCGTGGACGATCCGCGCATCACCGATCGCGGGGTCGCCGGACGCCAGGACGCCGAATACCGGAAAGCGGCCCCGTTCCTGGACGACGGGCGCGGCACCGGCGCGGCGCCGCTGGAGCTGTGCACCGCCTGGCCGGTGCCGAACACGAGTGAACCGCATCGCATCTCGGTGACCGGTCTGCCGAAGACGGTGGTGGTGTCGACCACCGAGGATCCGGCGACGCCGTACCAGGCCGGAGTCGACCTGGCCGACCAGTTGGGCGCCGCGCTGATCACCTATCAGGGCAACCGGCACACGGTGGCGCTGGCGGGCGGCGTCCCCTGCGTCGACGACGCGGTGATCGCCTATCTGGTCGACCTGACCGAGCCCGCCTCCGGCCTCACCTGCTGAGCCGGGCGCGCGCGGTTGCTGATCGGTCACGCGATGCTGCCCGGTCCAGAAGAATCTCACAAACCGGACGATCCGACTGTGCGGAGTCTTCCGAAAAAACCAGGTCAGCAATCTTAAGCGTGTATGTAACACAGATTTAACGCCGGATGCTTACGCTCGCGGACATGGATCGCCAGAAGGAATTCGTGCTGCGGACGCTCGAAGAGCGGGACATCCGCTTCGTACGTCTCTGGTTCACCGACGTCTTGGGTTACCTGAAGTCCGTCGCGATCGCGCCCGCCGAGCTGGAGGGCGCGTTCGAAGAGGGTATCGGTTTCGACGGCTCGGCCATCGAGGGCTTCGCCCGTGTCTCGGAGGCCGACATGGTCGCCCGGCCGGATCCGTCGACCTTCCAGGTGCTGCCGTGGGCCACGAGCAAGGGCCATCAGCACTCCGCGCGCATGTTCTGCGACATCACCATGCCGGACGGCTCGCCGTCCTGGGCCGACCCGCGCCACGTGCTGCGCCGTCAGCTGAACAAGGCGGGCGACGTCGGCTTCAGCTGCTACGTGCACCCCGAGATCGAGTTCTTCCTGCTGGAGAACGGCACGCGTGACGGCGTCCCGGTCCCCGCCGACACCGGCGGCTTCTTCGACCAGGCCGTGCACGATTCGGCGCCGAACTTCCGCCGCCACGCCATCGACGCGCTGGAGTCCATGGGCATCTCCGTGGAGTTCAGCCACCACGAGGGCGCTCCGGGCCAGCAGGAGATCGACCTGCGCTACGCCGACGCGTTGTCCATGGCAGACAACGTGATGACCTTCCGCTACCTGATCAAGGAAGTGGCCATCGACGAGGGCGTGCGCGCGACCTTCATGCCCAAGCCGTTCGCCCAGTACCCGGGCTCGGCGATGCACACGCACATGAGCCTGTTCGAGGGCGAGACCAACGCCTTCCACGACCCCGACGACCCGATCAACCTGTCGGAGACGGCGCGCGCGTTCATCGCGGGCATCCTCGAGCATGCCCCGGAGATCAGCGCGGTCACCAACCAGTGGGTCAACTCCTACAAGCGCCTCATCCACGGCGGCGAGGCGCCCACGGCGGCCTCGTGGGGCCGGTCCAACCGCTCCGCCCTGGTCCGTGTGCCGATGTACACACCGAACAAGTCCTCTTCGCGGCGCGTCGAGATCCGCAGCCCCGATTCCGCGTGCAACCCCTACCTGGCCTTCGCCGTGCTGCTCGCGGCCGGTCTGCGTGGCATCGAGAAGGGCTACACGCTGCCGCCGGAGGCCGAGGACGACGTGTGGTCGCTGACCGTCGCCGAGCGGCGCGCGATGGGCTTCCGCGAGCTGCCCGGCACGCTGGACGAGGCGCTGCAAGCGATGGAGCGCTCCGAGTTGGTCGCCGAGACCCTGGGCGAGCACGTGTTCGACTTCTTCTTGCGCAACAAGCGCCGGGAGTGGGCGGACTACCGCAGCCAGGTCACGCCGTTCGAGCTCAAGGAATACCTGGGGTTGTAATCCGAGCGATGCCCGGGGGCGGCGTGCCCCCGATCGCGGCCAGGTAATTTGAGAACCATGGTCCGGCCCCCCTCTGCGCGCTCCGCTGTCCCCGGTGTCGGTCGGCTCGGATTGCTCGAGCCGTCCGCCGCCGCGTCGCTGCGCGAATTGGGCTGGGACAACGTCGAGAGCATTCCCGTGCTGTGGTCGCTGTCCCGCGCGCCGGACGCCGACCTCGCGTTGAGCACGCTCATGCGATTGCGCGAGAGCATCGGGGACGGTTGGGACGCGGTCGATTCGGCCATCCGTACGGATACGTCGCTGCGGGGCAGGCTGTTCGCGCTGCTCGGCTCCTCCAGCGCGTTCGGCGATCATCTCGTCGCGGCGCCGGAGTCGTGGGAAGGCTTGCGCCGCAAGGAGTTACCTGGACGCGACGAGCTGATCGCCGATCTGCTCGCCGTGGTCGACGCGGCACCGGAGGAGGGGCCGAACGCGACCCCGATGCTGTTCCGCGCCGCGATCTCGGGTCCCGAAGTGGCGGCGTCGCTGCGCAAGCGGTACCGCGATCACTTGATGCTGCTGGCCGCGCTGGATCTGGCGGCCACGGTGGAGAACGAGCCCGTGCTGCCCTACCAGGTGGTCGGCAGGCAGCTCACCGACCTGGCCGACGCCGCGTTGACCGCTGCGCTGGCGGTGGCGGTGGCGCGGGTCTGCAAGGACGAGCCGGTGCCGGTGCGGCTGGGCGTGATCGCGATGGGCAAGTGCGGCGCGCGCGAATTGAACTATGTCAGCGACGTCGACGTGGTGTTCGTCGCCGAGCCCGCCGACGCCACCGCCACGCGTCTGGCCGCGGAGATGATGAGCGTGGCGAGCCAGGCGTTCTTCGAGGTAGATGCGGCGCTGCGGCCGGAGGGCAAGGCCGGTGCGCTGGTGCGGACGCTGGATTCGCACATCGCCTACTACAAGCGCTGGGCACGCACCTGGGAGTTCCAGGCGCTGCTGAAGAATCGTCCGGCGACCGGTGACATCGCGCTCGGCGAGCAGTACCGAGCCGCGCTCATGCCGATGGTGTGGTCGGCGTCGGAGCGTCCCGATTTCGTCGCCGACGTGCAGGCGATGCGCCGCCGCGTGGAGGATCTGGTGCCCGCCGACCTGCGCGAACGCGAACTCAAGTTGGGGCGCGGCAGCCTCCGGGACGTCGAATTCGCCGTGCAGCTCCTGCAATTGGTGCACGGGCGGGTGGACGAGACGCTGCACGTGCAGGGCACCGTGGAGGCGCTGACCGCGCTGGCCGCGGGCGGCTACGTCGGTCGCGACGACGCGGCCAATCTCACGGCTTCCTACGAGTTCCTGCGGTTGCTGGAACACCGGCTCCAGTTACAGCGGTTGCGTCGCACCCACACCCTGCCCGCCGACGACGACGAGGAGGGCATGCGCTGGCTGGCCCGCGCGGCGCACATCCGGCCCGACGGCAGGCAGGACGCGGTGGGTGTGCTGGGCAGCGAGATCCGCCGGAACGCGGTGCGCGTGCGGCGCTTGCACGCCAAGCTGTTCTACCGGCCGCTGCTGGATTCGGTGGTGCGGCTGGAACCCGACGCGCTGCGCCTGAGCCCCGAAGCCGCCATCCGGCAGCTGGCCGCTCTCGGCTACGCGGCGCCGGAACACGCCCTCGGCCACCTGAAGGCCCTCACCGGCGGCGTGTCCCGCAAAGGGCGCATCCAAGCCCTGCTGCTGCCGACGCTGCTCGAATGGCTCGGTGAGACACCGAATCCCGACGCGGGCCTGCTGGCCTATCGCCGCGTGTCGGAGGGGCTCGCCGACCAGATCTGGTTCCTGCGCGAACTACGCGACGAGGGGGCGATCGCCCAGCGGCTGATGATCGTGCTCGGCTCCTCCGAGTACCTGCCCGATCTGCTGATCAACGCGCCGGAGACGATCCGGATGTACGCCGACGGCCCGAGCGGCCCGCTGCTGCTCGGACCGCAGCCCGACGAGGTGGCCCGCGGCATCCTCACCGCCGCCGCGCGCTACGAGGATCCGAAACGCGCCGTGGCCGCGGCCCGTTCGCTGCGCAGGCACGAACTCGCGCGGGTGGCGTCGGCCGATCTGCTGGGCATGCTCGAAGTGCCGCAGGTGTGCCGGGCGTTGTCGTCGGTGTGGGTGGTGGTGCTCGAGGCGTCGTTGCGTGCGGTGATCCGGGCGGGCGAAGCGGAGCGGGGTGCGCACGCGCCTGCCGACATCGCGGTGATCGGCATGGGCCGACTCGGTGGCATGGAGCTCGGGTACGGCTCGGACGCGGACGTGCTGTTCGTCTGCGACCCGCGGCCGGGCGAGGACGAGACCAAGGCGGTGAAGTGGGCGATCGGGGTGGCCGACCGGGTGCAGCAGCTGCTCGGCGCGCCGAGCACCGACCCGCCGCTGCACGTGGACGCCGGGTTGCGCCCGGAGGGGCGCAACGGCGCGCTGGTGCGCACGTTGGCCGCCTACGAGGCGTACTACCAGCAGTGGGCGCAACCCTGGGAGGTGCAGGCGTTGCTGCGCGCGCACCAAGTGGCCGGTGACCAGGAACTCGGGGTGCGTTTCCTGCACGTCATCGACAAGGTGCGGTACCCGGAGGGCGGTGTGTCCGCCGAGGCGGTGCGCGAGATCCGGCGGATCAAGGCCAGAGTGGACGCCGAGCGGTTGCCCCGCGGCGCCGATCCGGCCACGCACACCAAACTGGGGCGTGGGGGCCTGGCCGACATCGAGTGGACGGTTCAGCTGGTGCAGTTGCGGCACGCCCACGAGGTGCCCGGCTTGCACAACACCTCCACACTCGAGGCGCTGGACGTGATCGAGCGAACCGAGCTGCTGGACGCGCAGGACGTCGCGCTGCTGCGCGACGCGTGGCTGACCGCCACCAATGCCCGCAACGCCTTGGTCCTGGTACGCGGCAAACCCAGCGATCAGCTACCGGGTCCGGGGCGGCTGCTTTCCGCCGTCGCCCGCGTCGCGGGGTGGCCCAACGACGACGGCAGCGAATTCCTCGACCACTACATGCGCGTCACCCGGCGCGCAAAAGCGGTCGTCGAACGAGTCTTCGGCGCGTGAGGTTCCTGTCCGTGCGCACGTCCCTTTCGGCCTGACGAAATCGAGCCCGCGGCCGGGCTCAAGGACCGACGGTCAGACCCGCGCGGGCGGCGCGCTGTTCGCCCCAGTCGTAGAGCGCGGTGAGGACCGGGACGAGTGTGCGGCCCTCGTCGGTGAGGGTGTATTCGACCTGCGGAGGCACCGTGTCGAAGGTGGTGCGCCGGACCAAGCCGTCGGACTCCAGTTCGCGCAACTGCTGGACCAGCATCTTCTCGCTGGTGGTCGGCATCCGCCTGCGCAACTCGCCGTAACGGTGCACACCCTCCTTCAAGTGGGCCAGGATCACCGGCTTCCACTTGCCGCCGATCAGGTCGACGGTCACCTCCACGGCGCAGTTGTAGCGCTTGTCGGGCACCTGTCCTCCGGGTACTCACTGAAAAGTGCGTTCTTGTAACACTGTAATCATCGCGATTCCATGAATGCCGTTGGTATCGACCACCGCAATCATGGAGCGAAACATCGTGAAGGTCATCGTTTTCGACCGCTTCAAGCCAGGCGTCACCCTGGAGACGATCAACCCGTACCTGCCCGAGGAGGTCGCCAACGTGTGGCGGCTGTGGAAGGCGGGCATCGTCCGCGAGAACTACGCCCGCGCCGACGAGCCCGGCGTGGTGATCGTATTCGAGGTCGACAGCGTCGAGGAGGCGCGGAAGTACGTCGCGGACTTCCCGCTCACCAAGGCCGGATACCTGGAATGGACGTTCGTCCCGGTGCAGGCGCCGTTGCCGCTGGAGGCGCTGATGGATCCCGCCGTCGACGTCGCCGAGCCCTACGACCGGACCGCGTGAGCATGCGCCACGCCTTCGGCCTGAGCATCCCGCAGACCGTGCAGGAGGCCTGCGATCCCGCGCGGATGGCGCTGCTCATCTACGACATGCAGGTCGGCATCGTGCGGCAGATTCCCGGCGGCGAGGAGATCGTGCGCGCGTGCGTGCGGCTGCGCGACGCCGCCCGGGCGGGGGGTTTCCGGGTGTTCTACACCCGGCACATGTCCTTGCCGGTGGCGGCGTCGGGCGTCGCCCAGCTGCGCACCGCGATGTCCTGGCAGCGGGTGGACGACCCGGCGGACGTGCGTTCGAGCTTCCCGCAGGGTTCGCCGCAATTCCACTTGGTGCCCGAGTTGACGCCGGGTCCGGACGAGGTGGTGTTCGACAAGATCACCATGTCGGCGTTCGCGGCCACCCCGCTGGACTTCGCGCTGCGCGACTGCGGCATCGACACCTACGCCGTGGCGGGCATCGCCATGGAGGTGGGCATCGAGCCGACGGTTCGGCACAGCCTGGACCTGGGTTATCTGCCGATCATCGTCACCGACGCGTGCGGCGCCGGTCATCCGGCGGCGGCCGAAAGGTCGCATGCCACACTCGAATTCACCGGCGGATCGCTCACCACGGACACCGCCGCGCTGACCGAGGCCATGAGTCGGCACGCCCACTGACGTTGCGGTCCGCCGAACCGGTGTGCGTCGCGCGCCGGTTCCGTGGCCATCGGCTCGTTCGCCCGGCCGAATGTGCCGCTATATCTCGGCAGGGAGCGAATCGGCCGATCCACGTTCCTGCGCGCGGTCTCCATGCGGCGCCCAAGTCGGCCACCGGCCGGACGAGGCGCTGCTCGGTGTGGGATCACCACCAGGCCCGCGCGGTGATCTCCACTGCGCGGGCCTGGTCACGGACTCCCGCACGCCAGGTCGTCCTGCGGTGGGGTGTTCGCGGCGCCGGTCAAGATCTGGAAGCGATCGACGAACCGGCGCAAGGCGAGCCGGTCTTCGTCGCCGAGCCCGTTCGCGGTAGTGACGGTGACCTCGCCATCAGTTCTGGGCCAAGGGTAGACCGGCCGACTTCGTCATGGACGACGATCCGCCGCCCAGCCCACGGTCCGGCTTCGATCAGTGGCGTGTCGAGCGGTGCGGGAGATCTCGCCCAGCCCCGGTGTCATCCCGCCCGTCGAGCGGATCGAGCGCGTCGTGGGCGAGGGTCCCCGACATCGGACAGGTGCACTGATATTCGTTTGCTATGACGACGCCAGAGGATTTCGATTTCGATGCCATCTATAGGGGCACCGGCGGCCCGTTCGGTCCGGGTGTCAAAGCACCGTGGAGTATCGGCGAACCCCAACCCGAACTCGCCGCCCTGATCGACGAAGGGAGATTCCACGGTGACGTGCTCGACGTCGGCTGCGGGGAGGCGGCGATCTCGCTGTATCTGGCCGAGCGGGGTTACTCCATCGTGGGATTGGATCTGTCGCCGACCGCGGTCGAGCTGGCACGTGCCGAGGCAACCCGGCGCGGCCTGACGAGCGCTTCGTTCGAGGTCGCCGACATCACTTCTTTCACCGGCTACGACGGCCGCTTCGGCACCATCGTCGACAGCACGCTGTTCCATTCGATCCCGGTCGAGTCGCGGGATGGTTACCAGCAGGCGATCGCACGCGCCGCCGCGCCGGGTGCGTCCTACTTCGCGCTCGTGTTCGACCGGGCGGGCCTGCCCGAAGTGCCCCAGCCGGGGCCATCGCCGGTCACCGCCGATGAGCTTCGGGAGGTGGTGTCGAAGTATTGGACGATCGATGAGATCAGGCCGGCGCGAATTCACGCCAACTTGCCCGCGGAGTTGCCCGAGGGCGCGCCTGTCCGGTTCGAAGGGATACGCGACGAGCCCGGCGGCCGCAAGTCGGTTCCGGCCTGGCTGCTGTCGGCCCACCTGGGCTGATTCTCCGACAGCGAAGTCGCGAGGTGCGTCGCCCGGGCGAGGGACATCGCAAGGCATCGAAGTGGCCGGGTTTCCTATGTGCCGGTCTCGAGCTGCACCAGATCAACAGCTTCACCGGCATTGCCTAGGCTCGACCGCATGCGTAGATGGATGGACCGGGCATTGTTCGGTGTGGGGTGGTGCGCAGTAGCCGCAGGCGCCATCGGGATAGCGCTGCACTTCGGGGCGTGGCAGCGGCGAGTGCTGGTGTTGCTCGCGTCGGGGGCGTCGTACTTCATGATCGGCGCGATCGTCGGCCTGGTGCTCTTGCTGATCGCGCGCGGATGGCGCAGCGCCGCTGTCGCCGGGGTGCTGGCGGCGGCGACGCTGTGGACGCTGGTGCCCGCGTTCGTGCCGCAGGGCCGGGCAGCCGGCGGTCCGAAGCTGACCGTCATGCAGTCGAATCTGCTGTTCGGCGGCGCCGACCCGGCCGCCGTTGTGCGCGCGGTGCGGGACGACCGGGTCGACGTGCTGACCGTGGACGAACTGACCGACGCCGCGCTGGAGCGGTTGGCGGGCGCGGGCCTGGTCGGTGAACTGCCCTACCACTACACCGAGCCCACCCGCGACGGCGGTGGCGGCACCGGCATCTACAGCCGATATCCGCTGCGCGACACCAAGAAATACGACGGATACATCCTCAACAACATCTCCGCGACGATGGATCACCCCGAACGGGGACCGATCACCGTCTTCGCGTTCCATCCGGTCCCGCCGCCGTTCGATTTTCCCGCGTGGCAGACGGAGATGCGCAAGACCAGGGAAATCCTCGACGCGCAACGGGGCCCGGCCATCGTGGGCGCGGATTTCAACGCGACCCGTGACCACACCGCCTTCCGCGACCTGCTACGCGGAAGCTTCGGCTCTGCGGCCGACCAGGCGGGCGCAGGCCTGCTGCCCACCTTCCCCGCCGACCGCGCGTGGGGACCGGTGATCGGCATCGACCACATCCTGCTCGCCGACGCCACCGCCGAAGAGGTGCGCACCCTCTCGGTCCCCGGCTCCGATCATCGAGCGCTGCTCTCGCACATCCACCTTCAGTGACCCCACACTGTCGGGCGCGCACAGACCACGCGCGACGGCCGCCACATCGAACTTCGCCGCCGGCAAGTCGTGATGCGCCCCGGCCGGCTTCCGGTGATCTTCGATTGTCGCGCTGAGGCCGCTCCCGTCATCGACCGCACCCGATTCCCTGCTGCGCACCTGACCAGGCGTGAAAGTGCTGCGCGCCTTGCCGATCCGGAGACGATCGTGGCGCTGTGATGCGCGCAGCGCGCTCGCGGCGATTACGATGTGAGCGCTCGGCGAGCCCGAGACGCGGTACTCGGGGAGGCGAGTTCGATGAGGAAGTACAGGCGATTCGGTGTGGCCGTGCTCGCGGTGGTGGCGCTGGTGTCGGCCGGATGCGCGCAGGGCACGAACGACCGTGCCGCACGGCAGGTCTCGCCGCCCGCCGACACCTGGGAACTGGCCGGGTCGATGACGGCTTCGGGCCCGAACGGTCCCCGCAAGGGTGTGCCGGACGCGCCGATCACGGCGGAGAACGGCGATGGCGGCGCCATCGACAAGCTCGCCCTCAATACCATCGCCGACGTGCAGGACTTCTGGACCAAGGAGTACCCCGCGCACTTCCCCGGCACGTTCAAGCCGGTGACCAGGTTCATCTCCTGGGACGCCAAGGCGCCCAGAACGCAGTCGGTCAAGTTCTGCAAGTCCGACACCTACCAGGTGGTGAACGCGGCCTACTGCGGCGGTGACCACACCATCGGCTGGGACCGGGGTGTCCTGCTGCCGAAACTGGTGCAGAAGTACGGCGAGATGGCGGTGGTGATGGTGCTCGCCCATGAGTACGGGCACGCCATCCAAGGGCAGGCCAGACTCGCGGGCCTGCTGACCCCGCCGCTCGTGCAGGAACAGCAGGCGGACTGCCTCGGCGGTGTATTCCTGCGCCATGTGGCCGAAGGGAATTCGGCGCACTTCACGCTCAACACCACCGACGGCCTCAACGCCGTGCTCGGCGCCACGGCGGCGGTGCGCGACCGGGACCCGAACGATCCGGACAACGTGCACGGCTCGGCCTTCGAGCGAGTGACGGCGGTGCAAATCGGTTACACCGACGGCGCCGACGGGTGCAAGAAGATCACCAGGAAGGAGATCGCCCAGCGCCGCGGCAATCTCCCCACCACCTTCGAGCCCGGTGAGGAGCAGGCGCAACTTCCGGTGGACGCCGCCGCGCTGACCAGCCTGAGCCAGGCGCTGACCAAGATCTTCCCGGTCACGCGGACGCCGCAGTTCGACTACTCCGGGGTCGGCCGCGGTTGCTCGGACGGCGCCGTCACCCGGCCGGTGTCGTACTGCCCGAGCGCGAACCGGATCGGCACGGACGTGCCCGCTCTGGCCCGCCGCGGCGGAACGATGACCGACGGCGACCCGCTGTCGGCGGTCGTGGACGGCGACTACAACGCGTTCGTCGTCTTCGTCTCGCGCTATGTGCTCGCGCTGCAACAGGATCGCAAGCTGTCGCTGACCGGCGCGGAGACGGCGGGCCTGCGCACCGCGTGCCTCAGCGGCGTGGTGACCACCAAGTTGAGCGAGCCGGGCAGCGACCCGCACCTGTCCGCGGGCGATCTGGACGAAGCGGTCTCCGGCCTGCTCGCCGACGGTGCGGCGGCCGCCGACGTGAACGGAAAGGTAGTGCCGAGCGGCTACCAGCGGCTCGAAGCCTTCCGCACCGGCGTCCTGGACGGTGAGAGCGCCTGCCTGGCCAAGTTCCGGTAGTCGCTACACCGGTAGCGATCGCAGCGAGCTGAGCGTGCCCGCCAGCGCGCGGGCCGCCTCGGCGCCCTTGGTGACGAAATGCTCGGTGAAGTACGTGACGTGCTCGCTGTGCTCGTGGAAGTGGTGCGGGGTGAGCACGACCGAGAACACCGGCACGTCCGTGTCCAGCTGGACCCGCATCAGCCCGTCGATCACCGCCGAGGCCACGAAATCGTGCCGGTAGATGCCGCCGTCCACCACCAGCGCGGACGCGACGATCGCGGCGTACCGGCCGGAATGCGCCAGGCGCTTGGCGTGCAGCGGGATCTCGAAGGCGCCCGGCACCTCGTAGACGTCGATGCCCGCGGGATCGAAACCGAGGTCGGCGTATTCGGCGCGGAAGCCCTCGTACGCCTTCTCGACGATCGAGCTGTGCCAGCTGGCGCGGATGAACGCGATGGATCCGGTAGTACTCATGGAGAGATACTACTGTTCGGTAAGGTGCGCTTCCAGCCAGCCGACGACGTCGTCGAGCACCTTCTGCTGCTCGGGCTCGTTGAACACCTCGTGGTAGAGGCCCTCGTAGCGGATCACCGTGAGGTCCTCCGACCCGGCGCCCCGCTCGATGAGGTCGGAGCTGGACGGCGCGGCGATCGCGTCGGCGGTGCCGTGCAGCACCAGCAGCGGCACGGTGACCTTCGCCAACCGCTGCTTGACCGTATTCGTCGCGCTCAGCATCTCGGCGCCGGTGCGCGCGGGCAGCATGCCGCGATAGACCAGCGGATCGTTGTCGTAGGCCGTGACGACTGCCGGGTCCCGGCTGATCTGCGACGAATCCAGTTTCAGCACACCCAGATTCGGGGTGAGCCTGCTCAACACCGGTGCGAGCATGCGCTGCACCGGATTGCCCACCGGGATGTCCAGCGGCGGGGCGGACAACACGATGCCCGCCACGTCGATCGGCGCGCGGGTGGCCAGATACAGGGTGATCAGGCTGCCCATCGAGTGCGCGACCAGGAAGCGCGGCACGCCGGGCTGCTCTCGGGTCGCGATGTCCAGCATGGCGGCGACGTTGTCCGCGGCGCCCGCCATGGAGCCGATGTTGGCTTTGCTGCCCGCGGACTTCCCGTGCCCGATGTGATCGAGCGCGTAGACCGCGAAACCGGCGGCGACCAGACGCTGTCCCACATGGGCATAGCGGCCGGAATGCTCCGCCACGCCGTGCACCAGGACGATCACGCCCCGCGCCGCGCCCTCCGGCAGCCACGCCCGCCAGGCGACTCCGCTGCCGACACCGTCGAACTCGCCGGACTCGGTGCGAATCGCGGTCGGCTCGGTGGGCGCGGTGTCGCCCGCGGTCGGCTCGGTCGTCATCCCTGCGCTCCTGACGTCGAAGGCGCGCCGACCGTAGCGAAATGCTCGATCAGCCGCCGGTTGAACTCGATGAGTCGAGCGTAGTTGACTCGCGAGATGCGCTCGTCGGTTCCGTGGATCGAGGCCAGGTCGCGCTCGTCCAGCACGATCGGGGCGAAATTGCACCGGGTGCCCGCCAGGTCGTCGTAGTGCCTGGAGTCGGTGGCGCCGGGAACGATGCCGGTGGTCACCGCGATGCCGGGGACGACGGCGCGGGCGAGATCGGCGATCAGATCGAATGCGGGGCCGGGCCGCGTTATCCGCGACGGCTCCGACGACATGCCTACCAGATCGAATCGAATCCCCTTGTCGCGCACGACTTTCCGGCAGTGCGCCAGCACCGAGGCGACGGTGTCGCCGGGCAGGATGCGGAAGTTCACCATGGCCTCGGCCCGCTGGGGCAACACGTTCGCCCGCACTCCGCCGCGGATCACCGTCGGCGCCGTGGTGGTGCGCACCATCGCTTCGGTCTGCGGCTGGGCCGCCATCACCCGGGTGACCACCGGTGCGGCGAGATTCGCCAGGCCCAGCAGCAGTCGCCGCGGCGCGGGCATGACCTCGCGCACCCTGGTCAGCATGTCCGCGATCACCGGGGTCAGGCGCAGCGGCATCGGATGGTCCTGGATGCGGCCCACCGCCCGCGCGATCCGGCCGACCGCCGTCTGCCTGCCCGGCATGGACGAGTGCCCGCCGACCTCGGTGACCGACAACCGGACCGTCGCGTAGCCTTTCTCGCCGAGCATGATCGTCGCCACCGGCTGCCGCACGCCATCGACGACGCCAGCGGTGATCACCCCGCCCTCGTCGAGCAGCAACTCGGCGCGCACGCCCGCCTGCCGCAGATGCTCGGCCATGCGCTCGGCGCCCTCGCCGCCGAAGACCTCCTCGTCATGCCCGAAAGCCAGGTACACGGTGTGCCGGGGGCGCAGGCCCGCGGCGAGCGCCGATTCGGCCGCCTCCAGGATGGCGAGCACGCGGCTCTTGTCGTCGATCGCCCCGCGGCCCCAGATGAACTCGTCGTCCACCACTCCCGCGAACGGCGGGTGGGTCCAGCGCTTGGCGTCGTCCACCGGGACCACGTCCTGATGCGCGAGCAGGATCGCGGCCACCCGGTCCTGGTCGGCGCCCGGCCAGCGGTAGAGCCTGCTGTGCGCGAACTTCCGCAGTTCGAGTTCGGCGTGCACCCGGGGGAACGACGTCCGCAGGTGCGCGTCGAGGCGGTCGAACGCCGCGCTGTCGGTGTCGCGCGGGTCGTCGGTGGACACCGTCGCGCACCGCAGCGCGGTGGCGAGGCGTTCGGCGGTCAGGTCGTCGACCGGCTCCGTCATCGGTCACCGGTGCGGTCGGGCAGATTCATGGACACCGTTGCATTGTTCAACATGCTCGGGTCGAGGGCGATGGTCTTCTCGTTTCGCCACTTCACGATGCCTTCGGTGAGCTCGCCCGGCAGATCGGGGCGGCGCGTCGCCGTCAACAAGGGCAACTCGATGCTCGCGGAGGCCACCGTGACCGCGGCGAGGGCGGGGGAGTGCGACCACACGTCGTCGACCACGTCGGTGATCCGCACGCCGATCCGGTGGCCCGCGGCGATCGGCCAGTCCTGCGCGAGCAGCCTGACCGCGGCGGTGTCGCGGACCGGGGCGATCCCTCGGGTGATGACGGTCGCGCGAAGGTCGGGCGCGATGTCGTAGAGCTCGACCGCGACCGTCGCGTTCGGCGGGCCGCTGAGCCGGAGGATGGCGGTGGGAATGCCGGACAGATGCTGCTCGCCGGTAAGCGGCGCGGAGACCGACCAGATCTCGCGATCGGGTCCGGGAATCAACCCGCGATCGGTGTAATCGCCGGTCCGCAGCTCGACCGGAACCCGCCGGGCGTCGGCGGGCGGCCAGGCGCTCTCCGCGCGCCAGCGGCCGTCGAACTGGCCGACGGTGATCGGCGGGCCGGGCACCCGCACGTCGCGGGCGGCGACGTGCTTGTCGAAGAACGCGAGCAACTCGGTGTCGAAGTGGGGCGTGCCGCATTTGTCGTGGCAGGTGCGGTGTCCCCACTGGCCGAACCAGGCGCGGTGCTCGCCGGGCCCGAGGCCGTTCCACAGATCGAACACACGGTAGGCACGGGTGTTGTAGTCGACGAAGCCTTGACCGAGGAACAGCGGAATCGTGGCGCCGCGCAGCCGCGCGACGAGGTCGCGATCGCGCCAGAAGGCGGTGTCGGGATCGTGGTCGCCGATCTGGGTCAGGTATTGCTGGTAGCACTGCCACGGCAACTGCGTCGCGTTCGCCTGGTATTCGCCGGAGTCTTCCGGACGCGGTGGCGTCGAGGCGATCAGCAGGTGCTCGAGTCCCGCGAAGTCGGCGGGACGCACGCCGCTCTCGGTGATCGGTTTGCCGGAGAACTTCCACGAGACGCCCTGCATGTACAGGTAGGAGTACGGGTCGACGACCGGCTCGAACGCGCCCACTGCCGCGAGGCCCTTCGGGGCGGCGGCCAGGCCCATCAGGCCGGTCCAGGCTTCGTACGACGTGCCGAACAGCCCGACCCTGCCGGTGGACCACGGCTGGCTCGCCGCCCACTCCACGGCCGTGGCGACATCGGCTCGTTCCCCCGGCCCGCCGAAGTCCGGGCAACCGTCGGAGCCGCCGAACCCGCGCAGGTCGACGATGACGTAGGTGTAGCCCGCGTTCAGGAAGAGGTCGGCGGTGAGGTTGTCGGTGGACGGGCCGCCGGTCAGGCGCGGCTCGCTCAGATAGGCCAGGTGCGCGCGATACGGACTGACGGTCAGGATGACGGGTGTGCGGGTGTCGTCGGAGACACCGGCCGGGCGCAGGATGTCCGCGTGCAGCCGGGTGCCGTCCGTGCCGTCGATGAACGCTTGCTTCCACTGATAGGGCACCGCCAGCGGTTCGGCGGCCGCTCGCATCGGGGTGAACGCGGCCAACAGCAACAACAGGCCGCACAGGGCACGAGACAGGACGGCTCGTTCGATCACCATAGGACTATCGAGTCTGCCCGGACGGCCGTCCAGCCCCCGGAACCGGGGTGGTCGTCCAGTAGCCGGGCGAACGCCATCCGGTGTTCATCCGGACCGGTCAGCATCGAGGCCATGCCGGAGCGCGGTTTCGGGTCCGTCGACTCGGTAGGGACGGTCGGTTTGGCGTTGTCGGCCGCGTTCCTGTTCGCGGTGTCGGCGTTCCTGCAACAAGGCGCTGCCAGGCAGGCGGCCACCGCGTCCGGGCAGGGACGATTCCTGGTGATCGCCGCGATCGCTCGTCGTCTGATCACCGACCGCCGCTGGCTGGCCGGACAGGGCGCGAACGTGGCCGGATTCGTCGTGCACGCCGTCGCGCTGCGCTTCGGCGCCATCGCGGTGGTGCAGGCGCTGCTGGTCGTGCAGTTGTTGTTCGCGCTGCCGTTCGCGGCATTGCGGCGTGGTCGCGCGCTGCTCACCAGAGACTGGGCGGGGACGTCGGCGGTGTGCGCGGGGCTGATGCTGCTCGTCGGGCCGGGGATTCCCGAGCATTCGGCGGTGCGCACGCAGCTGCTCCCGGGGGCGTGCGCGGGGGTGTTCGGCACGGTCGTCGTGTTGTTCGGTCTGTCCCGGACGGTCCGCTCCACCCAGGTGCGGTCCGCGCTGGTGGCGGTGGCGGCGGGCTGCTGTTTCGCCACTACGGCGGTCCTCGTCGTGGTGGCGACGAGGACGCTGCCGGACCCGAGCTGGGCACTGCTGGGCATTCCGGTGTCCACCGTCCTCGGCGGCATCCTGACCCAGGAGGCGTACGCACGCGGGTCACTGCCCACGGCGCTGACCGCGATGACGATCACCGACCCGGTGCTGAGCTACCTGGCCGGTCTCACGCTGTTCACGGCGACGATCCACCCGCGCCCGACGCTGCTTGCCTGCGCGGCCACCGCGGTGCTCGTCGGTGTCGCACTGCTGGCGAATTCGCCGACGCTGCACGACGAGCGGGAGATGTCGGCGGAAGCGCCCCGCCCGGCGGTACGGGCGAAGGCCGGGTGAACTCCGGCGCAATGCGGGGGCGCGCTGACCGGAGGAAGGGGATCCGACGGGCACGAGCGGGGCGAACCACCGGGCCGATGCGAGCATCCGGCGCGATACCGGTCGCTGGGCATCCTGCGCGGTTGGAACCGGCGAATCATTCGCCGTGAGCGGCATTCGCACGCCGAGGCGCGGTGACCCGCACTTGCCCCATCGAGGCCAGCGCACGTGCCTTTGCCCGGCTCGTCGACGCCGGGAGTCCTGCGCGGAATCGGCGGCACGCAGGTCGACGCCCCGGGTGGGCGACTTCAGCGGTTGGATCAACGCGATCGTGCCAACGCCGGGGTTGTTCCTCAGGCCGAGCGGGCCGGAGTCTCGTAGTCGGCGTAGAGCGCGAGCATGCTCTGCACCGTCGCCGACCACGGAAAGCGTTCCGCCGCGGCACGGGCCGAGCGACGACGCTGGGCCGCGGGCAGGGCGAGCAGTTCACGCACGCCGTCGGCGAGGCCGCGCGGAGTCCCGTCGCAGATGAGGCCGGAGCCGGGGTCGCCGACGAGTTCGCGAGCCGCGCCCGCCGCGGGAACGACGACCGGAGTCCCGCAGGCGAGCGCCTCCAGCACGGCGAGGCCGAAAGTCTCGGCAGGGGAGGGAAACACGGCGACATCGGCCGCGGCGACCAGGGCGGCCATCGCGGTCCGGTCGGTGAGATGGCCGTGGAAGAGGACCGGAAGCCCTGCCGCTAGCTGCTCCAGGCGAGAACGCAGCGGGCCGTCCCCGATGACCGATAGCACGCAGCGCACACCGGATTCGACCAGGACACGGACCGCCTGGATGGCGCATTCGGCTCGTTTCTCCCGGGACAACCTGCTCACCAGGACCAGTCGCACCGGATCGTCGGAGCGGTCGTCGCGCCGGTTCTCGGTCGACGGGCGAAAGGTCGTGAGGTCGACGCCGAGCGGGATCCTGCGCACGTTGCGCGCGCCGACCCGGTCGAACTCGGCGGTGGCGAAACGCGAAGTGACCACGACCTTCTCGGCGCGCACCCAAAGCCGCCGGTTGGCCAGGTCGGCCGCGGCGGTGAGCGGGAAGCCGCGCGGCACCCGCGAGCGCAGGATGGCGTCGATACGTTCGTGGGAGAACAACACCAGCGGAACGCCCGCCCCGCGCGCCCACGGCGCCAGCCAGCGGACGCTGAGTTTGTCGCTGCACTCGAGCACGTCCGGGGCCAGCCGATCGAGCACGGCACGGGTGCGCCGGGCGGTGAGCACGTGATAGCCGGCATCGCCGAACTTGGGGCTGCGCACGGTGATCCGATGCCCGGACGCGGTGTGCTCGTCGGCGTCGCGCGGACCGGGCACGACGAGGACCCGGTCGTGCCCCGCCGCCGAATAGCCGCGTCCGATTTCGTCGAGGCACGTGCGCAAACCGCCGGAGGCGGGAGTGTAGAAGTTGGCGATCTGCACGATCCGCACTAGTCGACCGCCGATCCGACCAGCTGGCGATAGGTGATCGCGTGCGCGCCGGTGCGCAGCACCGCGTCGATGGCGCGCAACGTGGTGTCGCGCAGGCCCGGTCTGCTCAGATCGTCGGGATGCAGCGCCAGCCGGACCAGCCCGCCGCGTTCGGCCGTGCGGCGCGCCGCCGTCTCCAGCAGCGCCGCGCCGAACCGCTCGGACCAGCCACCGCCCGGCCGGTGCGAGAGCGCGAACCCGTGGAACCGGCGTCCGGTGCGCAATTGCTCGGCGCCGAAGTGGGAGGTGGTGTACGTGAACCCCGCCGCGCGCAACGCCTGTTTCGCACCGGGCGAGGCGAGCCAGCCCGGCGGCGTGAAACCGGTAGTCGGCAGACCGGCTTCGATCATCACTTCGGTGGCGGCGCGCAGTTTCACGGTGGCCGTGCCGACATCGATGGCGGCGAACTCGGCCGCGCCGCGCGCCACCGCATGCGCTACCGCGCGGCGCGGCCGATCACCCTCGGGCCCCGCCCGGTGCGACCACCCGTGCACCAAGACGTCGTCACCGGCCTGCCTGCGCTCCCGCAAGCACGCCGCGTAATCGGGTTCGTCGGCCAACCGCCTGCCCCGCCACGGCCCCGGTATCACCAACAACGACACAGGAATTCCGAACCGATCGGCATCGGCGCACCAGCGCTCCGTCTCCGCCGCACTCGCCGGTGCGACGTCATGGACGCTCACCACCAACCGCGCACACACGTCGGGGAAGCTAACACCGCCCGGTGACCGTCAGCTGAACAGCGCGGTGCACTCGGCTGAAAGATGCGTACCGCCGATCACCAGATGTCCGTCCAGGCGGGCCGCACCGGCAGATCGAAGGCGACGGAACGCTCGCACCAGCAGGGGCGCCTATGCGTTTTCCGGAACCCGGGCATGCGACGACTCGGCCCGTGGTCGAGGTGAACAGGTACTGGGTTCCCACCCGATACCGCTCCTACTCGTCCCACGCCGGACTCCATGCGGCCGAGACGAAATCCATAGCGCGATTCCAAGCGCGAACCCGAACGCTACGGTCTCCCATCGAAAGCATTCCGCCGGACCCATTCCTGCGTCGGCGGAAAACGCCGGGGCGGAAACGAAAACCTCAATTGCGCTCCGGGGTTTCCGCTGCCTGATCCGTGCGCGCCGCACCGGCCCGACTCGGTGTCGCCGGTGGAGACGCCGCAGGTCCGGCTGGTGCTCGGCCGAGAGCCGATACGGGATATGGCAAACGGCTATAGCCCGAATGAACTACGCAACGTCGCAACGAGTTTCGTCTGGTGTCCCGGCCGGGTCGGCGTATGATCAGGCCAGTGCGAATACCCGGGGGAAGAATGAGCGAGCCGGCGACAGCGGACTGGGAACGGTTCGTGCAATCGCTGGCGCACTGCCTCTCGGAGCTGCCCTCGCGGGCAACCCTGATCATCGCCGCCCCCGGAAATCGCTATGTCCAATTTGTCCAATACGACATCAAATTGTCCGCCGAACTGGCCGGGAACAATTACCTGAGCAACCCGATCCCGGAGACCGCCGCACAGGAGTTGCGCGCACTGGGCTGGCACGAGCCCGCGGATCGGCACGACGCGGACAACTGGACAAGGATCCTCTTCTGGCCCATCGCGCCGAGCAGCTTGCTCGAGTTCGCGCGCTCGGTCGCCGTCGGCCTGCGCGACGCCCTGGGTGTGGCGGCGCCGGTCGAGTTGCGCGCGATGGGCTGGACCGAGGCCTCGGGTGACCTGGATCTCACCGTGCTCGGATCGATCGCGCGCCGCGGGTAGCGCCCGGTCGGGCCGCTGTCCCACGGCGAAGCCGCGACTACCTGGGCACTATCCTGAGAGTCATGGCAGCAGGTAAGCCCACCAAGGAAGCGAAGGCCGCGGCGAAGGCGGCCCGCAAGCAGCAGTCGAGAGAACGCCGCAAGCAGTTGTGGCAGGCGTTCCAGATGCAGCGCAAGGAAGACAAGCTGCTGCTGCCGCTGATGATCGGCGCCCTGGTCGGCATCACCGCCGTCTTCGCCGTCATCGGCCTGATCTTCGGGCTGACCTGGTTCCTGATCCCGCTTGGCGTGGTGCTCGGCGCGCTGGTGGCGTTCATCATCTTCGGCAGGCGGGTGCAGAAGAGCGTCTACCGCAAGGCCGAGGGGCAGGCGGGCGCCGCGGCCTGGGTGCTGGACAACCTCCAGGGCAAATGGCGGGTGAGCAACGGCATCGCCGCCACCACGCAGTTGGACGCGGTGCACCGGGTGATCGGCCTGCCCGGCGTGGTGCTGGTCGCCGAGGGCTCACCGCAACGGGTCAAGTCGCTGCTCGCCCAGGAGAAGAAGCGCACGGCTCGGCTGATCGGCGACACCCCGATCTACGACGTCGTCATCGGCAACGACGAAGGTCAGATTCCGCTCAAGGACCTGCAGCGTTACCTCACCAAGCTGCCGCGCAACATCGACACCAAGCGGATGGACCTCATCGAAGGCAGGCTGGCCGCCCTCAGTGCGCGCAGCGGGCCCGCCCTGCCGAAGGGGCCGATGCCTGCGGGCGCCAAGATGCGCGGCGTGCAGCGCACCATCCGCCGCCGCTGACCTGCTCGCTCGAAAGGCCCGCCGCCCCGCCCGGGGTGCGGGCCTTTCCGGTCGTCACCGCGCGGGTCGGAAGATCAGCGTGAACGCACCAGCGCCGTTCCGGTCGCGCGGTCGTGCATGCCGCGCCCGTCGGCGTCGGTGAACAGCGCGGGCACCACGAACACCAGCAGTACCTGCCTGGCCAGCGCCCGGACGAAGCCGACCGGCGCAGCCGCGTCGATGCGCACCGTGCGCAGCCGCAGGAAATACTGCCCCGGCGTGAACCCGAAGAGCGTGACGGCGCCGACACCGATGACGAACCAGATCAGCAGCGTCAAGCTCGACGCCGAACCGCTGCGCGTGATCAGCGCCGCGATGCCGAGGGCGATCAGCCAGTCCACGAAAAGGGCGGCGATGCGGCGGCCCATACCGGCCAGCGAGCCCGCTCCGGCCTTCGGCAGGCCGAGTTGCGCCCCGGGGAACTCGGTGGTTGCCGGGCGACCGGAGTCGGCAGGAGGTCCGGAGAGCCAGGAGCCGGTGATGCGTGCCATGCACCCCAGAATAGGCGCGCCCGGACCGGCGCCCGGTACCGCATAAGCGGAGTTCAGCCTCCCCGCGCACCGCGGCGCGGGCAGGACTACCATGCATTTCGAGTCATGGTGGTCAGTACCACGCTGCCGGACGCACGTGTAACACCGGCGAAACAAATCCTTGACTGCCGGGAAACACGGCATCCATAGCGTCTGGTCGCGACGAACCCATGCAAGCGACACTGGCTGGGAACCGATCCGTAAGGAGAACAAGTGACGTTCAGCACGGCCGACGAGGTCATCAAATTCATCGCTGACGAGGACATCGAGTACGTCGACATCCGGTTCAGCGACCTGCCCGGTGTGCAGCAGCACTTCTCGATCCCCGGGAAGGCCTTCACCACCGACCTCGCCGAAGAAGGGCTAGCGTTCGACGGCTCCTCAGTCCGTGGGTTCCAGTCCATCGACGAGTCGGACATGCTGCTGCTGCCCGACTTCTCCACCGCGCGTGTCGACCCGTTCCGCGCCGCCAAGACGCTGAACCTCAACTTCTTCGTGCACGACCCGTTCACCCGGGAGGCCTACAGCCGCGACCCGCGTAACGTCGCGCGCAAGGCGGAGGAGTACCTGCGTTCCACCGGCATCGCCGACACCGCGTACTTCGGCCCCGAGGCGGAGTTCTACATCTTCGACTCGATCCGCTACGACTCGGCCATGAACGGCGCCTTCTACGAGATCGAGTCGGTCTCGGGTTCCTGGAACACCGGCGCGGAGTTCAACCCGGACGGCACCCGCAACCGCGGCTACAAGGTCCGCAACAAGGGCGGCTACTTCCCGGTCGCGCCCTACGACCACTACGTCGACCTGCGCGACAAGATCTCGACCAACCTGCAGAACTCCGGCTTCGAGCTGGAGCGCGGCCACCACGAGGTCGGCACCGCCGGTCAGGCCGAGATCAACTACAAGTTCAACACCCTGCTCGCCGCGGCCGACGACCTGCAGCTGTTCAAGTACATCGTCAAGAACACCGCGTGGCAGGAAGGCAAGACCGTCACCTTCATGCCGAAGCCGCTCTTCGGTGACAACGGCTCGGGCATGCACGTGCACCAGTCGCTGTGGAAGGACGGCAAGCCGCTGTTCCACGACGAGGCCGGCTACGGCGGCCTGTCCGACCTGGCCCGCCACTACATCGGCGGCATCCTGCACCACGCGCCGTCGCTGCTGGCGTTCACCAACCCGACGGTGAACTCCTACCACCGCCTGGTCCCCGGCTACGAGGCCCCGATCAACCTGGTGTACTCGCAGCGCAACCGCTCCGCGGCGGTCCGCATCCCGGTCACCGGCAACAACCCGAAGGCCAAGCGCCTCGAGTTCCGCGCGCCGGACTCCTCGGGCAACCCGTACCTGGCCTTCGCCGCCATGATGATGGCCGGCCTGGACGGCATCAAGAAGAAGATCGAGCCGCTGGCCCCGGTCGACAAGGACCTCTACGAGCTCCCGCCGGAGGAGGCCAAGAACATCCCGCAGGCCCCCACCAGCCTCTCGTCGGTCATCGACCGCCTCGAGCAGGACCACGACTACCTCACCGAAGGCAACG
This sequence comes from Nocardia sp. NPDC004168, assembly GCF_040610355.1. Lineage (NCBI taxonomy): Bacteria > Bacillati > Actinomycetota > Actinomycetes > Mycobacteriales > Nocardiaceae > Nocardia > Nocardia sp. NPDC004168. Next base: position 448,003 of record NZ_JBEXME010000003.1, read on the forward strand.
TCTTCACCGAGGACCTGATCGAGACCTGGATCACCCTCAAGCGCGAGGGCGAGATCGCCCCGGTGAACCTGCGGCCGCACCCGTACGAGTTCGAGCTGTACTTCGACGTGTAAGCCCTTCCGGGCTTCTGACGTGCGGCGGAGCGCTAACCAAGGGTCCTCCGTCCGCAGTTCGTCCGCAGTAGGTTCCCGCGAGTCCGCCTGTTCCGCGACCACTTCACTGGTTGCCGAACGGGTGGACTCGTCTGCGTCCGGGAACGAACGCCGATTCCCAGATATGGGAAGTCCTTGGCGGAGTGGCAAGAATGGGCCAGTAAACTTTGCGGGTGGAGGTGGCATGCGTAGAGAGTTGAGCGCCGATCCGAGTTCGCGTCCGACGCCTTCGCTGCCGGACGCGCCTGTTCGGGCGGTCTCCGAGCCATTCATTGTTGGCGAGAAGACGGCTGGTCACCTGTCCGAGGGGGTGTGATCGTGGCGGACATCTGGCCCCGCGACATGCACCCGGAAACGATATCGGCGGTGGAAAGCGGTCGGGCGGTGGTGAACACCATCGATGACATGCTGGAACGGGTCGATCGCATCCGCGCCCGGCGCCCTTCGCCCAGTTCTCGAGTGATTCCGGAAGTGGACGGGATGGGCAGGCTGACCGCTCTGTACATCGCGCCCGGGACGGTCGCCAGCGCCGCGAGCGGCCAAGAGATCGCCGCCGACCTTATGGCTGCGATCCGGGACAGTACTGTCGACGCCCTACGGCAGCACAAGATCGCCGTCAAGGAAACGACCCTGCCGAAGGTACCGTGGCCGCAGCCCTGACTCGCCGGTGCGGTCGACGCTACCCAGGAGTGATGCCGTGACAGAGCTGGATACGTCGGACGTCGCGGGAGCGGAAGCCCCGCCCGATTGGCGTAATTTGATCTACGAGGTGTTCAACCCGGACTATTCGGTCGGGGTGGCCTGCGACCGCAGCGGCATGATCGTCGGTCTGCATCTCGGCGATGAAGTGCTCGAGCATCCCGACAGCTGGCTCGCCGAGGAGGTCCTGCGCGTCGCTCGGCTGGCTCACCAGAAATCTCGGGTGGGCCGACGCGCCGAGCTGCTGTACCGGGGCGGATTGCCCCATTTCGCGGACTCGTTGGAGTTGCCGACCGAGGCCGACTACAACCTCATGGAGAAGACGGAGTTCGCTCGAGACCTCTGATCGCGAACTCGGCGGAACTGGACTTTCGCGGTTGCGTCGGTGTCCAGCCTCAACCCTCCGGCCCTGGAGTCCCCAGTGATGGGGATGCCCGAGAATGGGGGGAGCCGGTGGGAATGGAGAGTTCGTCGATATGGTCAAGGAATTTGCTCAAGATCCGCATGAGCTGCGCAGGCTGGGTAACGCCAACCGCGCTGCCAGCGCTCCCGCCTACGAACGGGCCGATAGAGATCCCGATTTCGCGGCCGGCGAGATCGAGCGGATCTTCGGTAAGGCAGCCAATGCGTACAAAGTGTTCACCCAGAAGTACGTCACTGAGAGTAGCAACGGTTATACCGCTCTGGGCGATGGGCGATACGCTACCGGTGACCACTCGACGACGGCCGGGGACACCTTCGAGATCTCGGATATCGATGGCGGCGCGTACGTGCGCAGGACCAACCCGAATGTATGAGGCGTAGGTATCCGGGTAGGAGGATGTGGAATGGCTGTTCCCGGCTCGCGAACAGTTCGGTGTCACGTGGGTGATCGGGGGTTGAACTGATGGGTGACATCGACGGTGGCATCCTCAATCGGGAACAGAGAATCAAAGAGGGGGAATGGCTCTATTCCCAGAACAAGCAATACCGGATGGGTATGCGCGATGGCCAGATGGTCATCGAACATGTTCCCACCGGCAATGTCATTCATACATCCGGCGAAAAAGGTAGCGACGCCAACCAGATCAGATTCGAGGATCAGGAGGGATCCGGCAGCGAGACCAGGCTCGAGCTCCACGACAAGGATGACAATGAAATCCATGCGGTATCGGAGCCCGGCGACAAAAAACACGAAGGTGGCGCAGCCACCGATGACTGGGATGATGAAGACGACGGGGTCGGGCAATATGTTCTGACGAACGACGGACAGTTGATCGCCGTCAAAGACAAAGTCGGCGACAATTGGGACGGCAATCGCCCGGCGGACGGCAACATCGTCTGGTTCGATGAGCTTCCTGCCGATGTCGCCAAACGAAAGTTCCTGGGGCAGGACGCCGACGAGAACGACATCACCGACGGCAAGAAGATTTCAGATTTCAAACTGGAAATCAGAACGCCGCCGGGAAAAGTCTCCCCCGAACTCAAGGCGTTCATCGACGTAGCCAATTCTCAGCTGCTCTATCTCATGGCTCAGATGGGCAGTGGGAAGCCCGAGAAACCAAAATTCCTGATTTCCCCCGAAAAAGGCAAGGACGACAACTGGCGCGACGACAATCTCGCCGACTCCTTCATTCAGCAACTCGAGCATCGTGGTCACGGTTCGGGCTACACCGAAGACGCCTACAATTCAGCTGTTTTCTACCTCAACGGCCTGGCGGACCAGTGGCAGAGTGGGGACCTCAAGTTCGAGCAGGCGACCGAGGAGCTTTCTCGCACCAATTACTCGTACTACCGCAGTATGTACAACAAGATCCAGGACACCCACGACAAGATCTGGGACAAGCTCAACGACGGTGTCGCGGGAAATCATCCGGGTGGGTCGAAAATTTACACGGATGACGGCATACAAAATGTTGCCGAGGAGGCGCCGCTTTACGGTCTGATCCGTGATGCGGTGAAATTCTGCACCGATCAGGTGATCGCATACGCGGATAGGGCCGCGCAGCTTCCGTTCCCGATCGGCTCCGGTTCCGGGTCGGGCTCGGGATCCGGGTCGGGCTCGGGGTCCGGGTCCGGTTCGGGCTCGGGTTCCGGGTCCGGTTCGGGCTCTGGTTCGAGCTCTGGCTCGGGTTCGGCGTCCAGCCCCGCTAACAGCCCAGCTACCCAGCACACCAGCGCCGGCCAGACGGCCGCCCCCCCGTACACCCCTCCGTATACGCCTCCCGCGTCGTCCCAGGGCACCACCACTCAGCCGGTCAGCACGAGCCAGGACTTCAGCTCCACGTACGACGACCTGCTCGGGTCGACCACGGACCCCACCGGTTCGGTCGACAGCACTCAGCCCACCCTGGGCAGCGGTACGGGTGGCACCGCTTCGAGCTCGGATCTCGGTTCGCCGGTCTACGCGTCGATGCCGACCGGCACCGGGACCGGCACGGGCACCGGCACGGCCACACCCGCCGCCTACACCACGCCGGCTGCCAATACGGGTAACAACATGAACGACATGATGGGCCAGATGGCGCTCATGAATGCCTTGGGACAAATGAACCAGCCCCGTACTCAGCAGGCCGGAGACGATAGGTACAACGACGACCGGGACTCGCGTGAGGAACGGCAACGAGAACGGGAACACGCAAGGGAGGAGCGCCGCGCCGCTCAAACGGCCAACGCCCAACAGGCTGCTCAGACATCGCCTACCGGTGTGACGGCCCCGGCCTATGCGGGCAGTCCGCCGCCGGTGACGACGCCGGGCACAATGGCGGATGTCCAGATCGGCGATAAGACTGTGCATGCATCGCAGCCGGTGGCGAAGGCTTTGACCGAGCAGGGGCAGAATGTCGCGATAGATGCCGTATCCGCGTATAAGGGAACTGCGGGGGAGTTGTCGGCGGAACATCCGCCTCGGGTGGTGAATAATCTTGAGGCGCTCAATACGGGTGATATTCTTCAATGGGAGAGACACAGTGCGCTGATTGTCAGGGAACAAAATCAATTCTTTGTCCTGGATAACGGTAATCTCATTCCTTTCGATCCCAAGCATCCACCGCTGGAAGACAAGTACGGTGTCTCCACGGGCTACATCCACCCGACCGGTTTGGACACCGGCAATGCAGACCTCGGTGCTACGGCTGCGGCACCGCCGCCGACCACGAGCCAGGCGCCGCCCACCTCGCCGCCGCCCGTGCCGCCACCACCGCAACAGACCTGAGCGACTGGAAGGTATGGCCGCGAAAAAGGACATCGTCATAGGAGCGGCGGCCGGTTACGAGTGGCCGGATGTCGAGCCGTGGGCCAGGAGTCTCGTCGCGAGCGGTTTCGCCGGTGTGGGGGCGGTCATCGTGTACGACCGCGATGACCGCGGCGACGCCATCGCCGAGAACCTGGAAGCGCTGGGGCTGTACGCCGTACGGATGCCGCCTCCGGACAGCGTGTACAACGGGCGATTCCAAGACATCGCTCAGGTACTGCGTATGTTCGCGCCTTCCCTCCGATTCGCCGTCGTGACCGATGTACGCGACGTGTACTTCCAGTCGGATCCGATCACGTGGCTGGAAACCCACCTTCGACGCCCCTTTCTCGCCGTCAGCGAGGGACTGCGGTACTCCGATGAGAAGTGGAACCGGGACAATCTGCAACGAAGTTTCCCGGCACACGTCCAGCGCCTGTGGTCCAAGCCGGTCTGCAATGTCGGAGTGCTCGCGGGGGAGGCGGGTGTGATGGCTGATCTGTGCTTGGCCATCTCCTTGGTCGCGGCGTCGTCCGGGGTCTCGATAGCCGATCAGAGCGGATACAACCTGCTGCTCGATATGGAACCGTATCGGTCCGCGATGCAGTTCGTGCCGTCCGAGGACGGGTTCGCCTGCCAGGCCGGTACCTTCGCGGACCCGGGCAAGATCGGTACTTTGCGTCCGTTCCTCTTGGAGCCCGAGCCGAGCTTGGTCGGGGACTCCGTGCGTACCTCCACCGGCATGCTGTACCCGATCGTGCATCAGTACGACCGGGTGCCGGAATGGCGACAGGCACTGTCGAGCAGGCTGCGGTCGGCCCCTGCGCCTGGCGGGTCCGCTTCCCGGCCCGGGCTGGCTCGCGTTCTCGGTGACGCCGATGGATCGTCCGTTCTGGGTACGGCGCAACGCATCGGGGTGCCGCGGGACGAGTCCTCGATAAGGTTGTATCCAGCCGGTCCCGATGAGTTCGCCTTCGCCGACGGGTCACCGACTCCTCGGGATGGCACATCCTGAACTCGACTATTACCGTTAGCGGGCCTGCTCGGCAGTTTTCTCCGCGTCGGTATCCGTGGATCTCTGCCTGAAACTGAATTCGTAACTGCTGTAGCGGTTTTTGCCGCTACCCGCGTCCTCCCAAGTGAATCCGTACTTGCCGATGTGCTCCAGCCGGATCCGGGTGTCGGCATAGATGCTGAAGCCGCTGCGCCGAGCGCGTTCGGAGAACGCGTAGTCCTCACCCAGGTACCACTGGTTCTCGCCGTCCGGGACGATCATCGGCAGAAAGTACGGCACATTGGCACGCCCGAACTGCAGGTTGCAGACGGGCAGTTCTTCCTTCTCCACGATCTTCTCGTAGACGTCGCGTCGGGTGAGTAGGAACCCGCCGGCCGCATACCGGATTTCCACTGTGCCGCCGCCGTCGCCGAAAATTATCTTCTCGGTACCGGGCAGAAGACTGCACACCAGTTCGCGTGTCATTTTCTTGGCGTAGATTCCGCAGACAACCGGCAGATCGTGGGACCGCAACGTGTCCACCGCATCCGGGTGGAAGCGCACATCCGCATCGATCCACATCAACTCTTCGAAACCTTGCGCCAACGCATCGGTGGCGATCTGGCTGCGAGCTTGGTCGATCGCGGAGCAACCGTAGATGCGCCAGACCGGGTAGCCGCGCCGTTCGAGTTCCGCCAGGCCCTCTGCGCAACCGGGTTCGATGTAGTCGTGTACCGGCACCAGCACGACGCAGCGCCCGGGGTCCTTTTCCATTTCTCCACCTACCAAGGCTCGAATACGAGCCCAACTGTACCCGGCCAGACCAAGATCAACAGCTGTTGGGAAGTCGGCCGAATGTCGCTATGCGCGTGCCTTTTCGCCCCGCACCGAGGCGGCGACCTGGTTCGGCATCGGTTCGTGGCGCGCGTACCTACGGGTGAAATCGCCGGTGCCGTGGGAGATCGAGCGCAGGTCGATGGCGTAGCGGCTGAGTTCCAGCTCGGGGACTTCGGCGTGGATCCGGGTGCGCCCGGCGCCGTGCGGCTCGGTGCCGAGGACGCGACCGCGGCGGCTGGAAAGGTCGCTCAGCACCGGTCCGACGTATTCGTCGGTGACCAGCACCCAGACCTCGGCGAGAGGCTCCAGCACTCTGATTCCCGCGGCCGCCGCTGCCTCACGCAGGGCGAGGGCGCCCGCGGTCTGGAAGGCGGCGTCGGAGGAGTCGACGGAATGGGCCTTGCCGTCGAACAGGGTGACGCGCACGTCCACGAGCGGATATCCGGCGGTCAATCCGCGGTTGGCTTGCGCGCGGACGCCCTTCTCCACCGATGGAATGAACTGGCGCGGAACCACTCCGCCGACCACCTTGTCCACGAACTCGATCCCGGACCCTTCGGGTAGCGGTTCGACTTCGATCTCGCACACGGCGTACTGGCCGTGTCCGCCGGACTGCTTCACATGCCTGCCGCGCCCGGTCGCCTTGCCCGCGAGAGTCTCTCGCAACGCCACCTGGTGATCGGTCACGTCCACCTGTACGCCGAACCGGGTCCGCAATCGTTCCAACGCTACGTCGCGGTGCGCTTCGCCGAGGCACCACAGCACCAGCTGGTGGGTTTGCGCATTGTGCTCCAGCCGCAGCGCCGGGTCCTCGGCGGCGAGCCGGGCGAGGCTCTGCGACAGTTTGTCCTCGTCGGCTTTGCTGTGCGCGCTGATGGCGATGGGCAGCAGGGGATCGGGCATCGGCCACGGCTCGATCCGCAAGGGGCTGTCGGTGGACGAGAGGGTGTCGCCGGTTTCGGCGTGACCGAGTTTGGTGACGTAGGCGATGTCGCCCGCGATGGCCTGGCGTAGCGGGCGTTGCTGTTTGCCGAACGGAGCCGAGATCGCGCCGACCCGCTCGTCCAGTTCGTGGCTCTCGTGGCCGCGATCCTCCAGGCCGTGCCCGCTGACGTGCACCGTGTCGTCGGCGTGCAAGGTGCCGGAGAAGACGCGGACCATGCAGACTCGCCCGACGTACGGGTCGGACGCGGTGCGGATGACCTCGGCGGCCAGCTCGCCGTCCGGGTCGCAGCGCAGCGGATGCGGCTGCGCGCCGTTGGCGGCGGTGATGGGGTGCTCGACCGGCGTCGGAAAGCCGCCGGTGATCAGGTCGAGGAGTTCCACCGTGCCGAGGCCTTGCTTCGCGCCTTCGGGCGCGGGCGCGGCGAACAGCACCGGATGGAAGCTGCCCCGCGCGACCGCGCGCTCCAGGTCGGCGACCAGCGTGGCCAGGCTGATCTCCTCGCCGTCGAGGTAGCGCTCCATCAGTCTCTCGTCTTCGCTCTCGGCGATGATGCCCTCGATCAGGCGATTGCGCGCCTCCTCCAGCGCGGGCGCCTGATCGGGCGAAGGGTCGCCCTGGACCTCCTCGCCGGAGGAGTAGTCGCCCACGCAGTGCGGCAGCAGCTCCACCATGCCGGTGACCGGCCGGTGACCGTCCGGATTCTTCGGGCCGTACACGGGCAGGTGCAGCGGCAGGATGCTCTCCGACGAGCCGCCGCCCAGCACGGTGCGGCAGGCCTCGGTCATCACGTCGTACTCGTCACGCGCCGTGTCCAGATGGGTGATCACGATCGCACGCGGCATCCCGACCGCGGCGCACTCCTCCCACAGCGCCCTGGTCGCTCCGGCGATCCCGTCTACGCCCTCGGCCGCCGAGATGACGAACAGCGCCGCATCCGCCGCGCGCAGCCCTGCCCGCAGTTCGCCGACGAAGTCCGCGTATCCGGGCGTATCGATCAGGTTGATCTTCATGCCGCCCCACGCCACCGGCACCACCGACAGCTGCACGGACCGGTGCTGGCGATGCTCGATCTCGTCGTAGTCCGACAGCGAGGTGCCGTCCTCGACCCGCCCGGCGCGATTGACCGCCCGCGCGGTGAGCGCCATGGCGTCGACCAGCGTGGTCTTTCCCGACCCGCTGTGCCCGACCAGGACCACGTTGCGAATCTGCTCGGGGCGGTCCGCCGTCATCACGCCGCCGTCGCCCGCGGCAGCTCCGTTGGTCTTGTCCACCATGTGTCTCGCTCCTTCGCCCGACACCTGCCGTACATCCACCTTCCCACCGGGCGTTGCGTTCCGTCGACGAATCGGCAGATCAGGGCGCGGAGCCGGTCATTCGCAGGCGGGCGAGGGCGGCCCGGTCCCGGCGATGTTCTCGCACGCCCAGTACCGGTCGATACGCCAGGAGCCGTCGCGCGAGACGAACGGCACGATCGTCGGACGGCGGCCGTTCGGTCCGGCGAGAACGACGGTCGCGAGGAGGTAACCGCCCGCGCCGGTCACTTTGCCGACCGTCGTGGTGATCGAGGTGAAGGCCTGAGCGACCCGGGTGATCAACTCCGGGTCCTTGTCGTCGTCCGCGATCCGCAGCGGTTTCCGCTCCGTGGGAACCGCCGGGTCCAGCGTCTGTCGTAGTCGATTGTCGAGATCGGTGACCGTGGGCACCGGTGGATCGGGCTGGGTGTTCGCCGGGGCGTCGGGCACCGTGCCCGGATACAGCTGACGGGCGATGCCGAACCAGATGACCGAGGCGGTCACCCCGAGCAGGGGTGGAGAAGTGAATTCGTTGACCGCGACGGTGACGCTGACGTCCTGCTCGGGGAGATAGCCCATGTGGGTGGTGTAGCCCAGCACCGCGCCGCTGTGGCCGAGCCAGCGGCCGGACTCCACCATGCCGAGTCCGTAGCGCAGGTTTCCGGCGAACTGGGTCCTGGCCCGGAAGGTCTCCGGTTTCAGCAGATCGCCGCGGCCCAGCATGCGGGCGTAGTCGGCCAGGTCGGAGATCGTCGACACCATCGTGCCCGCCGCACCGAAGAGCGCCGGGGTGGTCCGCGCGGTGACGTCGGTGGGCGCTTCGTCGAAGTAGGAGTACCCGCGACTCTGAGGCGCGGGCATGGTGGCGTCGGTGGGATATGTCGTGGCGCGCAACCCGTGCGCGGCGACGACTTCACCGATGACTTGGGGCACCGGCTTCCCGAAGACCTTCTCGAGCACCAGACCCAGCAGGTAGAACTCGGAGTTCGAGTACTCCACGCGGGTACGCGGTGGCTTCGCCCGCTCCGGCTGGGCGATGATCGCGCGTAACCGGTCGCCCTCGTGCCATTCGGATGCCGTAGGCCCCGCGTCGAACTGCTCGGCGAAGGCCGGATAGTCCCGGAGATCCCAGACGCCGCCCTGCATGCCGAGCAGGTCGCGGAGAGTGATGGTGCCGCCGTTGGGCACTCCCGGCACATATCGTTCCAGCACGTCGTCCAACGAGAGCTTGCCCTCGTCGGCCGCGCGCAGCACCGCGGTCGCGGTGAACGTCTTGGTGATGCTCCCGATCCGGACATGATCCGCTACGTCCATCGGACGACCCGTCGCGAGATCCGCTGTGCCGTAAGCCCTGACGAAGGACCCCCGTTTCGGGTCGTGCACCGCGACCAGTACCCCGGGGACCAGCCGCGCGTCCATTTGCGGCCGCACGATGCGGTCGATCCGCTCGGCTGCCTCGGTTGGAAAGCCTCGTTCCTCGCGCTCGTCCGACGCGCATCCGGCCAGCAGCGCGGCCACCGTCGTCAGCGCCACGGCGACCGCACACAACGATGTGAATCGTCCCTTCATCGAGCCCCCCTGTTCGATAGCGCTTTTGTCAGTGTGCCAGGACCACCGAACAGCCGTGTTCCCATCAGGGACGTCCCTCGCACATCTCGCGCCGACGTTCGAGAAACGCCTCCATCGGGAACGTCTGCCGCTCAGGACAACCGGCGGATGTCCCCACGGACGCGGTAGAAGCCGCCGCGCGCCGACTCCGCTATGCCGTCGACCACGTAACGAGCCCCAGCCAGACGAATATCCTTGGGGAACTGCACATTCCACCCCTGGTGATATCCAGGCGAGACGACTCGCACGCGCAGCGAACTGCCCTGGCTCACGCACTCCACGACGATTCCGCTACCCGCTTCGGAGGTGATCTCGACGGTGTCGCTGGGCACCACCGCCGAGATCTCGGGAGCCTTCACCGACACCGTTTCGGGCAGCACACCCTGCTCGGCGTCGCGGATGGCGGCCTCGCCGACATCGAGACAGGCCAGCGTGCCGGTCGTGGTGACCAAGTACAGCTTCTCGTCGTGGTACTGCATGGAATACGCCGAGCCGCAGCCGGTGGCGAGCTTCCACACGCGGTTCCCGGCGGCGTCGAAGCAGTACACCGAGGAGTAGTTGTCGCCTGCGAAGACATACCGGCCGTCGGGCGAGGTGGCGCAGGAGAAGACCGCGGCGTCGCACTGATAGACGCGCTCGGCCCGGCCGCTCTTGGCCACCATGCGGACCTGGTTACGGGCGGTGCCCGCGTAGACGGCGTCGGATTCCTGCCAGCCGAACAGGACGCCGCCGCCGGTGCCCATTTGCCACAGGGTGCTTCCGCTGTCCAGGTCGTACTTGGTGACGCCGGCGGAATGCCCGTGGTAGACGCCGTTCGCGTCGATGCGCACCATCCAGCCCGAATCGCCGGTGCTGCGCCGCGTCCACAGCGACTCCTCCTCGTAGTCGATCACGGTGATCCCGCCTTGGCGGTCGGAGACGCCGAGGATGCCGTCGTGGATGTCGAGCCAGTAGATGTCGACATCGGCCGCGATGTCGTAGGCCGCCCGAGGCACCTTGCCCGACAGGTCGTAGACGCGCCCGTCGTCGCAGCCGGCGTAGATCCAGAAGTCGTCGGCCACGATGCACTTGACCGAATCCGGCAGGCGGTACCGGCCGGTGACCACACCGTCGGGAGTCAATGTGAACACGTCGCCGCTCTCGTTGCCGACCCAGCAGCGGCGCTCGTCGACGAAGATGCCGAAGGCGGCGGCGCCGGAGTCGAAACTCCACAACACGGGCGCTGCCTTCGCCGTGGAGCGGCCGCTGCTGATCGCGCGCCTGGTCACCGGACGCCTGGCCCGCGCGCCCAGCACGGCGGGCGCGTAGCCCTTGCGCACCTTCTCGCCGATCTTCTTCGACGCGGCCGCCTGCGCCTTCTCCTCGGAGGCGAACGAACTCACCTTCGTCTGCCCTTGTTCCCCGATGCGACCGAAGCGGACGCTCACTTGCGTACCCGCGACGATCACCTCGTAGAACTTGTGCGCGGTACCACTGTCCTCGGACAGTTCGAGATAGGTGGTTCCCCCGATAGTCATAGCGCCTCGCCTGTTTTCGTCAGATCAGAACGAGACGAAAGTTAGCAAGAGGCACCGACATTCGACGGCGCGTGCGAGATCGCCGGCGGCCGGCTCTGGCACAATCGTGCCGGGCTCGTGAGGAGGGGGTACGCCATGGTGTTGACCGCGCGGTTCCAGCCGGGATCGACCAGCCGTCCGTTCGTCGACCGCGCGCCGGTGCTGACGCGGTTCGACGAACTGCTCGCCGAGGCCGCCGGGCATCCCCGCGTCATGCTGCTCGGCGGTGTCGGCGGGATCGGCAAGTCCCGGCTGGTCACCGAACTGCGGGCGCGGGTCGGCAAGAAACATCCGGCGGCGGTGCTCGACCTGCAGGTTCCGAGTCATCGCCAGGCCGCGGACGGACTCGCCGTGCTGCGCATGCAGTTCGGCGCGCAGAAGATCAAGTTCCACCGCTTCGACATCGCCCGCGCGGTGTTGTGGCAGCGCATGCACCCGCATCTGCGCCTGACCTCGGACGCGCTCGCGCTCGCCGAGCACAGCGAGATCCTGACCGAGATCCTCAACGACGCCACCGGCATCCCGGTCTTCGGCACCGCGACCCGGTTGCTCGAACTCGGCGCTCGCAAGGTGATCCGCACCCACCGGATCCGCCACGATCCGGTCCTCGGGGAACTCGACCGGTTGAGTCTCGCGGGCCTGGAAGAAGCCGTCTCCTACCTGTTCGCGGAGGATCTGAAGAGCGGGACGGAGGGGAAACCGTATGTGGTCTTCCTGGACGCCTACGAAGCGCTGATAGGCGGCGCCGATCGTGAAGGCCGCGCGGCGGCGTCCGATGCCTGGCTACGCGATGTGGTCGCGCAGCTGGACACCGGGTTGGTGGTGATCGCCAGCCGCGAGCCGCTGGGCTGGGAGCGGCACGACTCGGAGTGGTCGGCCCGCATCCGGGCCGTGCCCGTCGACGACCTGCCGATGGACGCCCGCTTCGAATTGCTCGACTCCTCCGGCATCGAGGATCCCGACGAGCGCGCGGCGATCGCCGCTTCGAGCGCGGGTGTCCCGTTCTATCTGCATCTGGCCATCGATGCCCGGACCCGCGCGGGTTGGGTGACGCCCGCCGAATTGGTGTCTCCGGAAACGATTCTCGAGCGTTTCCTCCAGCACGTGCGCCCCGACGAAGTTCGCATGCTGGAACTGCTGGGCCTGCCGCGCACCTTCGATCGGGAGATCTTCACCGCGGTCGCCCGGCAGTTCGAGCTACCGCACCACATCGCCGCGTGGAAGTCCCTGGTCGCGTACTCGTTCGTGTACGCGGCGGACGAGAACGACGAGGGTGAGCGCTTCCAGCTGCACCAATTGATGGTGGACGCGTTGCAGTGGCGTTTGGACCCGGACGTCCGGCGCACTCTGCACGGGGTGCTGCACGACCTGTGGTTCGCACGCGCCGAACGGTCGCTCGGCCGGGTCGCGGCCTTGCGGGAGGCGGGATATCACGGTGTCCGGTCCGGGCTGCTGTCCGCGGTGACGTTGCTGGGATACGTCGACCGGATCGAGGCGGCGGGTGGCAGCCAGGGCATCGGCGGAGTGATCAGCGATCTGGACCGCTATCTGAGCGATCCGCATGAGAACCTGACAGGTATGGCGGAACTGTCGGAACTCACGCGGTGCCTGGAAGCGGAAGCGGCGGTGCTGCTCGGCGACGCCAAACAAGCCGATCGGCTCACCCGGGACGTCGCTTTGGACCGGACCGGCCCGATCGCGGAGCGGTTGGCAGTCGCCGCGGCGAACGCACGCCGCATACTCGGCGACACCGACGACGCGTTGGCCATCTATCACGACGTGTGGTCGCGCGGATCGGGGCGGGCCCGGCTCGTCGCGGGGCAGTGGGCGGCCGATTTGCACATGTGCCAGGGCCGATTCGGTCAGGCGCTGAGCATGTGCGAGGAACTCGTCGCGATGGCGGAGGACGACCACGAGTTCCTCGGTGACATCGCCCGGTTGCGTCATCTCGCCTACCGATTGGCGTTCGACACCGAACGCGCCGCCCGGTATCTGACGGAGGCCGACACCCATTATCGAGCCGCGGGCAGCGTTGTCGGACAGGCGAATGTCGCGACGAACCTGGCGGAACTCTTGGCGCTCACGGACCCGGCCCGGGCGATCGAGGCCGCCGGAGCGGCGATCGTGCGGCAGCGTGAACTCGGCGCGTTGCACGAACTCGGAAAGGCCTACACCGCACTGGGTCTGGCGCGGTTGTCGCTCGGGGAGCTGGATGCCGCCGAGCACGCGCTCGCCGAAGCGTGCGAGATTCTCGAGCAGGCCGGGTACCGCTCCGGTCGGGCCAGGGCCGAACTGTTCCGCGCGGGGGTCTTCGCGCGCCGCGGGAGGCGCGACGATGCCGTCCGCAGTGCCCGCTGGGCCATCGCGGAATTCCAGGGGGCGAACGTCTATCCGGGGCTGGTCCTCGTCGCGCGAGCGGTCCTGGCGCTGTACGGCTGGACCGAACCCGACATCTCCGAAGCCGCGGCGGCCGCGCGGTCGCGCATTCAGCCGCCGACGCCCGGATCGGGATTGGACCGCGACGCCGCACGCGTGATCGCCCGGGTGATCGGTGTCGACGCCGAGGCGATGTACGTCGAAGCGCTGTCCCGATCGCAGTCGGCCGCGGGGTACTACAACCACAACGTCCGCGTCGACGGCGTCGCCGGTGCGGTGAACGTGCGGATTCCGGTAGCCGGCGCCGATGTGATGGACCTGCGGCAATGGCCCGAACCCGCGGTGCTGATCGCGATCGAGCCCTTCGTCGCCGCGGCGCCGAGACTGCGCTGGGAATCGGTTCACCCCGCCTATCAGATCCACGACTACATCGACGGCGACCTGCTGGATCGCATCGCGCCGCGCGGGGTCCGAGTTCCGGCTCATGTACCGGCCGATGTGGCGGTGCTGTTCGGGGAACTTCGGCGCATCCCCCGAGATCTACTGCCGCCGGTCGAGCCGGACTGGGGTGACGAACCCGCTGGGTTCGCGCGCCGATTGTCCGCCGTCACCGCCCGCGTGCACCGTGACAGCAGTGCGGAGTTCGGCGAGCTGTACCGCTGCTTGGGTGTGCCCGATCAGCCGCTCGAGCACATCCTCGCGGCGTGGGACACGCTCGAGGCCAGGCCTTTTCGAATGCTGCATGCCGACGTGCACCGGAAGAACATGATCGTGCGAAACGATCGGGTCGTATTCCTGGATTGGGAATTCGCGTTGTACGGCGATCCGGTCTACGACGTGGCCACGCATCTGCACAAGATGGGCTACCTGCCGGAAGAGCAAGAGGCGTTCCTCGCCGCGTGGGTCGCCGCCGAGCCCGAGGCCGCGATCGGGCAGTGGCGTCGCGACCTGCGGACCTACCTCGCACACGAGCGGGTCAAATCGGTCGTCGTCGATGCGGTTCGCTACCGCAAAGCAATCGGGCAGGGCGGGGCCGACGCGGCGGCGTTGGTGGCCAGCATGTGCGGAAAGCTGCGGCTGGCGCGAGACGTGTGGGAACAGACCGAGCCGGTCGACGACGCGGCGGTGGAAGCGGCGTTGCGCGGGCGTGATTGACGCGGCGATCCGCGTACGCCCGTGCTCACCGGGTCGGGGCCCCGATCGAAATGCCGGTGATGAACTCCGCGACGATCGTGTGATCGGGATACTGCCGTCCGTAGACGGCGACGATAGCGCCGACGCGGATGTCCGTCGCCTGTTTGGCAACCAGGACGTTCACCTTGGTGTTGGCGTCGGCGCGGACTTTGACGCTGCTGCTGGTGAACGCGTTTCTGACCACCAATGTCGTGCCGTCATTGGCCACGACCTTTCCGAAGGTGACACCGATGCCCGTCCGGACGGGCGGGGGAGCGGCTACCGGTGCGGTCGTTCGCACGGTGGACGTAGGTGCCGGAGTGCTCGGTGCGCTGGTGCGCAGCGCCGTGGATGACGCCGACGTCCCCGTCGGGTGGTTCACCAGCAGACACCCCGACACCAGCAGGAGCACCACGCCGACGCAGAGTCCGACGAAAGCGGCCGCGCCCGAATGATGCAGCCGGTGCGGCTCGTCGTCCTGACGTGGTGGTGGCAGCGGAGGCATAGCCATTGCCGTGGTCTGCGAATCGGATTCACTCTTCGGCGCGAGTGCGCCCGGATGTACTCGCGGCTGCGGCGGTGCTTGGTTGTGCGCGTTCGACGATGCGCCGGACCCACTCGCGGCGGCAGTGATCGATCTGGTTATCGATCTGGAAAGTGTTGCTGCCGAGAATGATTCGGGATCCCCGCCGACTCGTGCCAGCCGGCCCACCTCCGCCGGCTTCCGTCGGTGCGTACTCCAGCGAGGCATAGGGCAAGGTTATGTTCACCCGGCGCTGTGTTTGTTGTCACTGGCGGGAGTAGCGGTGTGACCTGCATCGATGGGCCGTTGTCGGGCTGATGGGCCGTTCGCGTGGCGACTACGTGGCGCAACAGGCACTGCGGTTGATACCGAAATCGTCTGTGGGGCAGCGTACGTCGCTTATCGACCACAGCACCCCGCCACCTCTCGCCAGGCGCGAGTGCCCCGCAAGCTCCGGACCCAGCTGGACTCGCACCGGTGGGTCGTCTTCGGCTTGCTTCGCCCGAGTGATCGCGGCGGTAATGGTGAACATTCTCGGCCGAGTCATCGAAGCGCCTGCCGCTGTGGTGGCCCTTCCCGCATCCTGGACAAACTTGCTCCGAGCAGTGGCGTCGTTGCGGCGTCCGATCTTGAAACCTGAGGAATATCCCGAGGTTTGGTGTCAGTGTGTCCCGGCCGGATGTTCTGCGCGCCGCCTGCGGACAAGCGTGGCCGCAAAGCGAACCCGTCGCAGCCCTAAATGCCGCAGACATGTCCAATACGCCCGCGCAGCCCGGAACGGCTCAGGAGCGGAATGAAGGATGCTTCAGGCCGAACGTGACCAACCTCCGCACTGCAAGGAGGGCGCCCATTCTGAAGTGCTGATGCTCATTGTTGTCCGCGGCCGGGCAATGGTGCGACGTCACTGGGTGCAACGTTCACGAATTTTCCCAGGAGTCGTTTGAATTGCGCGCGCTCAGCGGCATCGAATCCCTCGAGCAGGTCGTCGGCGGCGGCCTTGGCGATCGTTTCCGCCTGTTTGAACGCCTTCGTGCCGGACTCGGTCAGTGTGACGGCGACCGCTCGCCGGTCGGCAGGGTCGTCGCAGCGTTTGACGAATCCTCTGGACTCGAGATCATCGATCATTCGGACCATAGCGGACTTGTCCGCGCCGAGATGTTCTACCAGCCGTGTCTGATTCATCGGGCCGAGGCGCTGCAGGGTCATCAGCACTCCGAAATGCCTGCCCTGTATGTCCAGTGCCGTGAGCGCCGAGTTGAACGCGTCAGCCGCATGCCGGTGCGCTCGCTGCAGGAGAGGGCCGATGGCGTAGTCCGGTGTCGCGTCACGGATAGGCATGGCGGGAGGCTACCTCTCTGGTCGATCGCTCGACCAGATGTATCTCACTTGATACTATCTCAATTGAGATAATATCCTGTCATGAACTCGGAGGATCCCGATGTCCGATCACACCACCACCGAACGAGCCGCGGTCCGCTCGGATCCACCGAGACGCACCCAGGTATCCCACGTCGGGCGGGTGCTGCTGGTTGTCGTCGGCATCGCCACGATCGTTGTCCCCGTCCTGCTCGACGGAGTGATCCTGGCGAGCAGGCATATGAACAATCCCGCTTGGCTGCCGCACGCCAAGCTGCATACGGCGATGGGTTTCTTCGCCGCCATAGGCCTGGGCGTAGGTGCGCTGATATGCCTGCTCGGCCGCCCGGTGACCGATCGCTTCAGCATGGCAACCGGCGCCTACCTCGCCGGCGCCTTCTGGATCGCGGTGCTCGCCGCGGGTTGCTGGCCCGGCACCTCGTATTTCTTCGTCGATGATCCCGTCTACAGCCATCCCCTCTATCGCCCCGAATTCCTGGGAATGCCCGACAACGTCGCCACCGCGGTTCTCATGATTGTGCTGGTCGTCATCGGGCTAGCGCTGGTCCTGAGGCGTCAGAAGACATCCACCGACTGAGCGCGCTGCCACAAGGTCGACGCGCCCGAACTCGGCGCGCTCGTCCGCGCCGGTGCCCTGTGCCACAAGGGCAAACCGCTCGGACTCCCCGGAGAATCGGGCTGGTGAACTCCGGTGCGTCTGCGGCGCTGGATCGTTGGCTCGCTTCTCTGGCCCGCCTGGTCCCGGTTGCGTGTGTGGAGGGTGGCGTCAGGTGTAGCTGGGATCGTTTTCCTCGCGGAAGGCCGCGACCGTTGCGTGTACGACCCGGTCGAGTTGGGACCGTACTTCCGTGGTGTCGGCGGGGACGGCCTTGATGGTGGTTCCGCTGCGGACGAGGTAGCGGCCGTCGGGGTAGTCCATCACGTGGAAGCCGCGGGCGGGCGCCGGGCGATTGTCCCATGCGGGGCCCGCGTAGACCGCGACGTGGGCGATGGTGGTGCGGGGGCGCTCGAAGAACTGCTCGGCTCGGGCGCGGGGCGGGGCCGGTGCGCCCACGCGGTACGGTTCCTCGTCCTCGGCGTCGAGTTCGTGCCGGGAGATCTCGATGCCGGGGCCGCTGCCGCGTGCGGCGTCGGGTAGGTGGTCGATGACCTGGCGGCTCATGCTCTCCGCGCCGATCAGTGACATGTGCACGGCTCCACCGCGATCCGGTGATGCGGTGGGCTCCTGTACCAGCAGCACGGCATGCCGATAGTGCACGGCCGCGTGGACGCGCAGTTTGTCCTTCCCGCTGAATCCCGCCATCTCGATGCGTGCCTCGGGTTCGGCCAGCACACGCAGTGCGCTGTACAGGGACTCGTCGAGGCGACGGTGCAGTCCGGCGGCTTCGGATTTCCACTCCGACTCGTAATCGGCGACGGTCTCCGCCGTGGATCGATACTGCAAGGGGTATGGCAGCACGTCGCGCTCGACGGCCCGCCACAGCACCGTGAAGCCGAGCGCGGTGAACGACCAGTCCCGTCGGCTCATGCAACCGGCTCCTTTGTCATGGACCGCGCGCGTGGTGGCGTGGCGTCGAGACCGGTCCGGCTCATTCGCCGATCACCGGTGGCACCGACTTCACACTGTTCTCCGCACCGAGACCGGTGAGTTCCTCACCGTTGCGCTGGTTCACCAGGTAGTCCTTCGTCTGGTGCTCCTTGTCGTCGTCGCCCTTGCCGCGAGCGCCCGGCGCCATCATGCCCGGCATGCCGCTCGCTCCCGGCCGACCGGTGCCGGGCCGCGCGGAAGCGGCGGCGGGAACGCCGCCCGGGACACCGTTGATGCTGCGACCCGGTGCGGGAGCGCCGAGGTCGGGAGCGTTCGGGTTGAGTGTGCCCGGGCTGTGCGTGCCGGGAGATCCGGGACTCGGTGTTCCGGGGCGGGTCAGCGATGGATCGGTTCCGGGATTGGTGCTCGCCGGTTGGGTCGACGGGTTCGTGCTCGCGGGTGTGGTCGCGCTCTGTTCGGTCGTGCTTTCCTGCTCGGCAACAGGATTCGTGCTGGACGGGACGGTGGTCTCCGGCGTGTTCTCGGTACCCGGTTGCTGTGCTGGGTCCGCCGTGGTGGCTTTGTCGGCGGTGTCGGTGCCGGACGACGACGGCTGCCAGCCGTTGTTCGGCGTGTACGGCTGATCGCTCGAATTGTGCACCGGGTTGTACGGCTTGGGCACCAGTGGAACGCCGGTGTCAGCTTCACGGACGGCAGGGTAGAAGACGTTCTTGACGACGTTCACGGACGCGTCGTGCGCGGCGTCCTCGCGATGCTGGTTCAGCTTCCAGGTCGGGCCCGGCACCCAACTCGCGACGTTGCTGGTCCACGTATGGGCGGGTGCTTCTTGCACGGCGGGCCGGGTGACCTCGATGCCCGACCGGATGATCTTCACCTTCTCGGCGACGATCTGCACCGAACTGATCAGTCCACCGGACTTGTCGACATATTCCTTGATCCCGTCCGCCGCGGCCTTCGCCGCCGCCCCCTCCCATTTGCCTTCCATGGCCTTGCCGATCTCCGGGCCGAAACCTTGCAAACCCTGCTCGAGCCGGTTGCGAATGGACTCCCACCGCTGGTGCAGCGCGACGACTCCATCGATCGACATCGCCTGCACGCGTTGATAGAGATCGTCCATGCCGTCCGGGTTCTTGTACGCGCTCTCCGGAACTTTCGGCGACTGGGTCTGCAAATCACTACCGGCGCGCATGATTTCGGTGATGCGGTTCCGCGCGATGGCCGCGTCGGGGCTCTCGTCGCGCGAACCGCTGTCCGGCGGGCCGGATTTCGACTGCTCGTACAGCGCGGCGCCAATCGCTACCAAGAACGGCAGGCCCATGATTATCCCCCGGGTCAGTTCAGCAGATTGCTCGTGTCTTGCGCATTGGAGTCGTCCGTCGCGCCGATGCGGTCCACGGAAATCTGGATCGTATCACGCATCAGGGTCAGTACTTCGATGTGCTCCTTGAGGGCAGAGTTCACATCGCCTTCGCCGCCGATTGCCTTTGCGCCCAGCATGTCTGCTAGGTCATCCGAGCAGTCGAACTTGCCGAGCCCGCTTACCTTGCTAACCCACTGCAGATCATCGCGAAGCTGATTGTAGAGATCGATCTGCCGATTGCACGCGTCGCGGCATGCCTGTGCGACCGATCGGTCGAGATACAACCGACCTGCTTTGGCCTCGCCGGCTAGGTACTGCCATCGTGATAAGTCTTCGTTCAGTGCCATTTGATGCCCCCTTCTCAGCGTGGAAAAGTCGGTACAAGAATCTCCGCCGCAGCACGCGCGCTCGAACACGGCTCTGCCGGATTCTTTGCTGACGCGCGATTGGAAATCGTCAAACCGAACGATCCGAATTTCGCAGGAAAAATTAGATCGCAAAGCTCGTTGAACCGGTCCGAAGATCTCCGGTGCTGGACACCCTCGCGTCCGGCGATCGATAGGTCGGAGAAGTTG
Source organism: Nocardia sp. NPDC004168 (assembly GCF_040610355.1). Lineage (NCBI taxonomy): Bacteria > Bacillati > Actinomycetota > Actinomycetes > Mycobacteriales > Nocardiaceae > Nocardia > Nocardia sp. NPDC004168. The sequence continues at coordinate 468,231 of NZ_JBEXME010000003.1, forward strand.
ATGTTGTCGGGCTTGGCCTTGAAGTCATCGACTGTGTAGATCGTCGTGGACACTCCGAGGTTGAAGTTGTCGTTGTTCCACGAGCACACTTTCCAGCCAGGCTCCTCGACCCCCGCAACCCCCGACCTCTTGGTGTCTGGTCGGACGCCGATCTGCTGCAATGTGCTGTTCGATACTTGCGTGCACGGATCCCACAGGGCGGCCGTGGCCGCCGAGGTATCGATCGTGCTGGGCGTGGCAGTCCCGTTCGTGCCCGCATCGCACCCCGAAGCGACCAGCGCCACCCCAGCGAGTGCTACAACTGTCGCCGTCGTCCGTCGTCCCACGAAGCCTCCCGATCCGGGCCGTCAAAGTCGTCCTGAAGTCTATGACGCATATACAGGGTCTCCGGTTCCACCGGATTCGGTTCGTTCGGATCAGGAGCTTCGGGTCGTTGCGTCATCTGATCGACGGGCGCGCAGGTGGGTGAGCGTTGCTAGGGGTGGTCTCGCGGCTGGTCGGGTTTTTGGAACCCATAGTGGTGGTGTGCAGTTCGGTCCGCGCAGACGATGATCGACTGGACGACGGTGCTGATGTGCGGGCGGAACGTGTCGCGTGGTGCGACGACCCACCGGCGGTATCCAGTTCGTTCGTCGGCGGGGGAGGGAAGCAGGATCTCGCCGCCATCGGGGACGATCGTCGCGGAGGCGCGCAGCAGTGCGACGAAGATGTCGGTGTCGTTGGCGAGCTGGTGTGTGTCGTCGGGGCGGACGAGGATCGTCCAGCGTCCGGAGCCATGTGCGATGACGGGACCTAGCAAGTATTGCCTGGCCAGGTCGGAGTGGACCATTCTGCCGAGCTGTTCGGGCACGGTGACCGCGCCTACGTCTCCCGCGCGCAGGGTGATTCGCCGAGTTTCCTCGTGTACGTAGCACGGCAGGCCGTAGACGTGCCGGTAGCGCTGGCAGCGGGTGAGTGTGGGATCGGAGGCGGGATCTGTGTTCATGGCCGCTCCGTCAGCACGAATCGGGGTGGAGTCGGCCTTGTTCGAGTTGGGCAGATCGCATCGTTGCAGTCTCCGTTCGCATTTCGAGGATGAGGGGTGGCGGCGCGGAGCGATCAGTCCCACAGCTGTGCGCAAGGAAGGTGCGGGAGATCGTCGTCCAGGTCGTCGTCGACAGTCACCGTGATTTCCGGGAACCGTTGCGCCAGTGCGCGTGCGACGCTTTCGGCCTGTTCGGCGCTCGCCTGGTAGTCCAGGCGCAGCGGACCGGTTTCGATTTGGATGTGGCGGCGTCGGTTCGGCGGCCCGGGAGCAGCTGCCTTCACTGCGGCCTGCTCGGGTCCGGCACCATCCGCCCGCTGTCGACCAGCACCTGTCGCGCCGCCGCCTTGCGTGCGCAGTATTTCGCGCGGCAGGCCACATGGATCTGCATCACTTCATGGGCCTGGCGGATACTGAGCGGCCGCATCGGCGCTTGGTGGGCGGCCGCGTCACACAGGGCGATGAGTTGGTACATGGCGAGGGAATGCGTGGACACGGGAAACCTCTCTGTTTCGCGGATCGACCGGTGCCCGGTACCGGGGGCTGTCGCCACCGGCCCGCCACTCTGGCGGGCTGGTGCGCCGCGCGGAGTGCGGCGTCGCCCCGGTACCGGGCACCCGCGACCGAACGTAGGCCGCCCGAATACCGAGGTAGGAGCACGGATCGCGGTTTCCGTTCCGGTTATGCGAAGAGCCGTATATCCTGCCGGTGCAATCGCTTTCGGGGTAAAGCTGTGGGGAAATTCGACCAACGATCGGGGGGACGCTCGGCCATGTACATGACCACGGGCGAAGTGATTCGGCGCATCAGGAAATCCGTCGGCATGACGCAGACGGAATTGGGCGCGCTCATCAACTTCTCGCAGCCCGCCGTCTCGGGTCTGGAGCGCGGCGGCCCGGCCTCACACGACGTTCGCGTCTTGCGGCTCGTAGCCCGTGCACTGGACGTTCCGCTTGCCATACTGGTAGTGGAGTCGGACCGGGAGGCAGATGTGGACCGTCGCAACTTCTTCAAAGCAGGGGCATCAGTAAGCGCGGGGGCCGCCATGATGTCGGTTTCCGCCCCCGTGAACGCCGCGTCGGCGTCCGCAGGGAAAGTCGGCGCGAGCGATGTCGAAGCGATCATCGACAGCGTGAATCAGATCCACGAACTGGATCTGGTGGTCGGCGGCGACCGTTTGTGCCGGGTGGCGGCCAATCAGGTCCGCTATGTCGAGCAGCTTCTCGACCAGGGGAGTTACACCGAGGCGGTCGGTCGGGCGCTCACCAGCGCCGCCGCCGAGATGATGACCGCCGCCGGGTGGGTGCACTACGACGCCGGGCGTCTCGACGATGCTCGGCGGTATTACGCGGACGCCGCGAACGCCGCCAATGCAGCCGGTGACGGGATCGCTGCGGCGCATGCGCTGGGGAATGCCAGCTGTCTGATGATCAGCCTTCCCGGAGATATGCGAAAGAACCCTTTGGCGGTGCAATACGCGCAGGCCGCCTCACAGGCATCTCTTCGTCAAGGCGGGCCGAAACTGCGTGCGCTGATGGCGGTTCGGGAAGCCGAAGCCCACGGTGCGCGTGGAGACAAGACCGCGATGACGACGGCGATCAGCCGGGCCTTCCGTGCGTATGAATCTACCCGGGGGCATGATCCGGAGTGGGTGTTCCTGCCCGAGGCCGAACTGAACTTCATCACCGGCAAAGCCCAAATGTGGGTCGGAGAGCACGCGGCAGCAACGACACACATGCAAGCTGCCATCGACGGCTCATCGGCTTGGCCGAGGGAGCGGGCGGCGTGGCAGCTCAACCTCGCGCGCAACTTGGTCAGCGCCGGTGAGGTCGCACGAGCATGTTCACTGCTCGCCGACAACTACGACACCATCGCCGGACTCGCGTCCACCCGCCTGCATCAACGCATCGATGCCATCGCGAATACGGTTCGCGGTCATTCCCGGATCCCAGAGGTTCGAGACTTCTTGGCCCGGCGCGCGGCACAAGTCTGATACCTCGTATCCGTTGGTCGGCATCGACCAGCTCGTGGGAAGCGCGAACCAGGACTCGCCGCATCGAGGTCTAGCTCGAAGGTGGGTCTTGGCGCGCCGTGCCGTCCCTGATGCCGCGTCCGGAATTTGATGCGGTAGGCCCACGGTCGGGTGGCAGCCGCAAGCTTGCCGATATCCTGCTGCGCGGCAGGCGGCTGGTCCGGATTCAGCGGGCGGTGGTGATGGCGTCGGCACAGCGTCAGCCTGTCGGATTCATTGCCGGGCTGACGTGAGTATTCGGAATCGTATGTACGGTAGGCGGCCCGCGACTTCAACGGGCACGGGTTCGAGGCTCTGGACTCCTCTCCCGGCCTGCCCTCCGCTGTCAGCTCGTCGGCGCGGCGTAGCTTCGCCCAGGACCTTCTTCGCGGAATGTCGCGACAGATCCAAGGACTCGGCGACGAGTTGAAACAACCAAGTCTCACAATGCCCCCGGATGAGCTTCGAGGCGCTACCTTCTGTCTGCTCGCAGTGCAGCGAGCAGATCGGAGTCAAGTCATGCGCATCACATCGATCACGCGCCGCCTACGAATGGCCGCAATCACCCTGGTCGCGACGGCTATGGCCGCACTCGGCATCGCCACGCCACAGGCGGCTGCGGCGCCGGCGCGAGATCCGATCCTTTTCGTCCACGGCTGGCAGGGATCGGCGGCGGACTGGGATTACATGTGGAGCAGATTCCTCGACGCGGGATACTCCGCAGAAGAGATGGCACGATTCAGCTACGACACCACCCAGTCGAACAAGGACATCGCACTACAGGTGAAAGCGCAGGCCGATGCGCTGCGCGCGAAAACCGGTGCCGCCAAGGTCGACATCATCTCCCACTCGATGGGCGGCCTCAACAGTCGCTGGTACCTGAAGAAGCTGGACGGCCTGAGTTTCGTCGACGACTGGGTCTCCATCGCCGGCCCCAATCACGGCACCGACGTCGCCAACGGATGCTTCGACGCCTCCTGCGCGGAGATGCGGCCCGGCTCAGCCTTCCTCGCCGAACTCAACAGCACCGACGAAACCCCCGGCCGGGTGAACTACGGCACCTGGTGGTCGCCGTGCGATGAGATCATCAACCCCGATCAGAGCACGATTCTCAGCGGCGCCACCAACACCCAGACGGCGTGCCTCGGCCATATCGCGCTGCTGTCCTCGTCGACGGTTTTCGAGGGCGTGCGCGACTTCGTGAAGTAGTCGGCTGAGCCCGGCCCGGCAAAGCTGTCCGCAACCGTCGACGGCCTCCGCGTCGAGGAAGTCCAGCCCGAGTCGTGGGGACAGGGCCCAAACAGCGGTGCCGCGGTGGTGCGGTCGCACCCGGAAACGGCAGCGCCTCCGCGTCGAGGAGACGAGGAGGCGCTTGCCGGATCCGAGTTCGAGGCTCAGTAGGCCCCGTTGACGTTGTCCATCGAGCCGTACCGATGAGCCGCGTAGTTGCAGGCGGCGGTGATGTTGGCGACCGGGTCCCAGATGTCGAAGGCGGTGCCGTCGACGTGGTAGGCGTTGAAGGTCGGGTCGATCACCTGGAGCAGGCCCTTGGAGGGGGTGCCTTTGGCGGCGTTGGAGTCCGACAGGTTGATGGCCTTGGGGTTGCCGCCGGATTCGCGCATGATGTTGCGGTGGATGCCCTCGTAGCTCCCCGGAATGCCGTGCAGGCGCATGACGTCGAGGGACTGGCGGATCCAGCCGTCGAGGTTGTTCTCGTAGACCTGCGGCGGCGCGGGCGCGAGACCCTCGGGCGCGGGCGCGGGCAGCCCCGGCAACGCGGGCAGTTCGGGCAGCGCGGGCAGTCCCGGCAGAGCCGGGAGGTCGAACGGCGCGGCGACCGGCGTAACGGGCGCCGGAGCGCTGTCGTCGGCCACCGCCACACCGGCGGAGAAGCCGACGGCGATCACGCCGACGGTGGCGGCGAGGGCAGCGCCCTTACGAAGGGACGGGCGGCGGAGAAAAGAAAGGCGTGCGTCAGACATCGAGAAATCAGTTCCTTGTTCGTGCGGCGATCCGGCCGGGAAAACCCAGCGCGGATCCACGGCGGGCACCAGGTAAGGTGTTCGCCATCTCGGCTCGTGTGCGGTTTTCGGATTTCGTTGTGAAGGCCAGGGTTCGAATTCCTGGCGGCGCGACGCGGTGCACGACTCGGGGGCGATGCCCGTCGGTGCCGCTGCCGTACCCGAAGAGAAACAAGCCGTGGGCTGTGGAGCTGTTTCCCAGGTCCCTCTCAGACCTGATCTCAGCTTGATCACGGCTGGTTAACGCACGGCAAACAGTCAGTTAATGATCCGAATAAGCGATCTTGTAAGCGCCTATCGACTATACCTATCAACGCCACTACCAGGCATTATGCTAGCAAACGTGATTTGGACCACAAATTCGCATTTTGCAGTAACGAGACCAACTTTGTCTCGATCCGATTACTGGAACTCTGTATCCACGCTTGTGCTGACAACTCGGAGCGGGCATGGGCAATTACCTCGGGACTACCTCGCAACGAGTCCTACCGGCTTGCAAGATCGCGCTCCGCGAAAAGTTCCGCCCGTCCGTTGAGTCGATTCCGTTCGCACCGCTCGGCATCCTCGAGTCGTGGACGCAGATTATCCGGGCGTCCGCTCGGCTCAACAGACCGATTCGGATCGAGATTCACCCCCATGCTCGAACGAGATCCTCTGGCCCCCAATGCAATGCCAGCGGCAAGTTCTTCGCGACGCCGGATCGCGAGACGGCTACGAGTGCGGTGCTGTGATCGGTTCCGGGCACTGCGGACAGCGAACGGGCGAGACGGTCGTAATCATGGCGGTCGAACGGGCGATCTTCGAGCCACTTGATCGAGCCGACGAAATGCACCGCCCTGGCGACCGGTTCTCGATCGGCCCCGATCAGGTCGATTTCGGGATTGTTCTGCCGGTTCCACCAGCCACCGACCGCCTCGGTGTCCGGCCACCTCGCATCGGGCAGCAGACGCATGAGGGATTCGCGGACCAGCGGTTCGATAGCGCGTCCGCGCCAGGTGGTCCAGGAACGTTCGATCCGGTTCAGTGCGACATCGCCACGGCCGCGTTCGATGAGTGGAATGCTGCGTTCCAGGAAGGCGAGCCAGAACCGGAGATAGGGGTCGGCGATTCGGTAGCGTTTGTTCTTGGTATCCGGTTTCGTGGACAGCGGAAGATCGCCAGCCACGATTCGCTTGTCCTGCAACATGTTCAGCAGCGGATTGAGGGTGCCCGCGGGCAGTGCGTTCGTTCCACCGGCTTCGGCGGCGATGGTACTGAAGGTTCGTTCTCCGCTGCCGATGGCTTCCAGGACCGCGCGCGAGCGCATTCCCTCCGGAAACTCCCCCAGCAGCGACAGTTCGCCTGCCACGAGCAAAGGGGCCAGTGGATTCGCGGCCGCGTCACGCAGGAAGTCGGCACGGCTCATTCCTGGGCGCCACGAACTCACGATCTCGGGGAATCCGCCGGTGATCAGCACCGCGTCGACGCTGTCGGCGGCATCGAGGCCGGTCATCGCCTGCACATCGGCCAAATGCAGCGGTTCGACTGTCATTTTCGTCGCGCGCCCGAAGAACGGCCGGTCGCGTGATCCGAGGGCCTCCATGACGGAGATGTCGCTGCCGACCAGGAGCAGTAGCACCGGCTTGGCCGACAGGTGGCGATCCCACACCGTCTGCAACGCGCCTTCGAACTCCGGATCCTGTTCGACCAGCCACGGCACCTCATCGATAACCGCGATACAGGGCGCGTCATCGGGTAAGGCGATCGCCAGGGACCGGAGAGCTTGATTCCAGTCGCCGGCCTGCAACCCGCTGATCAACTCCGCGCGACCGAACCCGGACTGAGCGACCGTAGCGGTGAACTCCTCACGCTCGGCAACGGGATTGCGCCCGCGCGTTGCCTGAAAGACCAGGTAGCCGTGGTCGGAACGATCGCAGAATTCCTGGACGAGCCGCGATTTACCGACCCGTCGGCGACCGGTCACGATGACGGCACGGCCCCGGGTGGTGCCGGTGCCCTCGATCACCGAGTTCAGTTGACGAGTGAGCAGGTCGAGGTCTGCGGACCTTCCGGTGAACTCCACACCCGCCTCCTGAACTAAGGTGACAACTTACTAAGAATTAATCTTAGTTTAAGCACAGTGTGGTCTGCTTCGGACACGCGTCGGCCCTCGCGCGCGAAGGCTGGGCGCGAGGGCCGACAGTAAGGATCAGTTGCCGAAGCGGGCCAGCACCGAGCTGGCTTCCTGGGAGGCGGTGCCCTCCTCAGCGAGGTGCGCCATCTCGGGAGCGATCTCGCGGCCATGGTGGGCCATCGCCTGGGCGTAGAGCCGCCCGGCCCGGTAGGAGGAGCGGACCAGGGGGCCCGCCATGACGCCCGCGAAGCCGATTTCCTCGGCCGCCTCGGAGTGCTCGACGAATTCCTCCGGCTTCACCCAGCGGTCCACAGGGTGGTGGCGGGGGGAGGGGCGCAGGTACTGGGTGATGGTGAGGATGTCGCAGCCTGCCTCGTGCAGGTCGCGCATGGCCTGGGTGACTTCCTCGGGGGTTTCGCCCATGCCGAGGATGAGATTCGACTTGGTGACCAGACCGGCTTCGCGGGCGGCGGTCAGGACCGCGAGGGAGCGCTCGTAACGGAAGGCCGGGCGGATGCGCTTGAAGATGCGCGGAACCGTTTCGAGGTTGTGCGCCAGCACTTCCGGGCGCGCGGAGAAGACCTCGGCGAGCTGGTCGGGGTTCGCGTTGAAGTCGGGGATCAGCAGTTCCACGCCCGTGTGCGGATTCAGACGCTTGATGGCGCGGACGGTTTCGGCGTAGAGCCAGGCGCCGCCGTCTTCCAGGTCGTCGCGGGCGACGCCGGTGATGGTCGAGTAGCGCAAGCCCATGGCCTGGACGCTCTCGGCGACGCGGCGGGGCTCGTCGCGATCCAGGGCGGCGGGCTTGCCGGTGTCGATCTGGCAGAAATCGCAACGGCGCGTGCACTGTTCGCCGCCGATCAGGAAGGTGGCCTCGCGGTCTTCCCAGCATTCGAAGATGTTGGGGCAGCCCGCTTCCTCGCAAACAGTGTGCAGGCCTTCGCGCTTCACCAAACCCTTGAGTTCGGAGTACTCGGGCCCCATGGTGGCGCGGGTGCGAATCCACTTGGGTTTGCGCTCGATGGGGGTTTCCGCGTTGCGGGCTTCGATGCGCAAGAGCTTGCGGCCGTTGGGTGCGGACGCGTTGTGTGGTGTCGGGGTATCGACTGAGGTCACTTGATCGACCTTACGCCGTCGCGTTCGTGGTACGCGGGGTGGTGTCACCAGGAGTGACGCGGGAGATATCGTGCTCGCCGACCGGCAGGTCGCCGTCGAGCGCGCGGATGATGGCGTCGGCCACCAGCGGCTTGATCTCGGCGACGGTCACTTCTCGACCGAGTTCGCGGGTCAACGTGGTGACGCCCGCGTCGCGGATGCCGCAGGGGACGATGGCCTGGAACCCGTCCATGGCGGCGTTGCAGTTGAACGAGACGCCGTGCAGGGCCACGCCACGCTGCACGCGCACCCCGATCGCGGCGATCTTGCGTTCGGCGTACAACTCGGTGGCGGGCAGCCAGACGCCCGAGCGGCCCTCGACGCGGCCACAGACCAGACCGAGGCCGGTGCACACGGTGATCAACGCCTCCTCGAGGCGGCGCACGTAGTCGACGACGTCGACCGGCTCGGCGAGCCGCACGATGGGGTAGCCGACCAGTTGGCCCGGACCGTGCCAGGTGATCTTGCCACCGCGGTCGACCTGCACCACCGGACTGCCGTCGATGGGCAGGTCGTCGGCCTCGGTGCGGCGGCCCGCGGTGTACACCGACGGATGTTCGAGCAGCAGCAGATGATCGGATCCGTTGCCGTCGGCGCGCTGCTCGGCGATGCCGCGTTGCAGGTCCCAGGCGGCGTGATAGTCGATGAGTCCGAGATCCTCGACCACGATCGGGGTCGTATCGAATCGGGCGGACCGGGTGGTGCGCGGGTTGATCACAGCGACGACGGTACGCCCACGGGGACGGCCGGTTCCAGCACCTGGATGTGGGAACCCCCACAGTCGTGGCGGGGTTGCCAGGTGGAGAGCTGGAGGGTTGCCCTTACGCTGACCGGAGAAGGTTCCCGGTCCTTGTTCGGCCTGATCTCAGACAGGCGATCTCGCATCCCGGAGGCTGTCGCCAGGTCCATGCGATGGGGTCTCGCGGGCAGGTGCCGAGACCGCAGTATCTGAAGGACACGCTCGCAGCGACGCCGAGGCTCGACTACGGCCCGGCCGCCCTGCGTAGACGAGCGCATTGCCGCGCGAACAACTGGTACTCCGCGCGAGATTCGGCAGGTGAGGTGCGAAGATGCGGGTCAGTCGACCTCGACCGGCAAGGTCAGCTGCATGAGGGTCAGATCCATCCAGCGTCCGAATTTGTGGCCCACCTCGGGCAGCACGCCGACGGTGCGGAAGCCGAAGCGTTCGTGCAGCACGATCGAACCGGTGTTGGAGGATTCGATGGCGGCGATCATGGCGTGCACGGCGCCCGCGCGGCGCGCACGGTCGATCAACTCGGTGAGCAGGGCGGTGGCGATGCCGCGACGCTGGAAGCGTTCGTCGACGTACACGGAGTTCTCGACCGTGTAGCGGTATCCCGATTTGGCTCGCCAAGGCCCGTAGCTCGCGTAACCGGCCAGCTCCCCGCCGATCTCGGCGACCAGCACGGGCAGGCTCGCGCCGGTGCGGGCCTGGAACCAGCCGAGGCGTTCGTCCAAGCCGACGCGCTCGGTGTCCCAGATCGCGGTGGACGTGGCGATATTCGCGTTGTGGATGTCGAGGATCGCCGGAAGATCGTCGGTGGTGGCGTCGCGGATGACGGTGGCGGGCCTGGTGTCGAGTCGGTCGGTCATCGAACATCTCCGGGTCGTCCCACCGCGGCCGCGAGCGCGGCGCCGATGGTGGGATGGTGGAACTGGTAGCCCGCTTCCTCGAGCGCGGTGGGAATGGCCCTCGGGCCGTGCAGGATCGCCTCCCGCGCCATCTCGCCGACCAGCGCGTGCAGCGCGAATGCCGGGATGACGAGCGGAGTCGGGCGATGCAGCGCCCGGCCGAGCGCGCGGCTGAACTCGGCGTTGGTGACCGGTGCGGGACCGACCACGTTGATCGGACCGGACATCGTGTCATGGGTGAGCGCGAAGACGATCGCGCCGATCTCGTCGGCCATCGAGATCCACGGCGTGTACTGGCGACCGTTGCCCAGCCGCCCGCCCAAGCCGACCGCGTACAGCGGATGCAGCATGCCGAGCAGGCCACCGGCCCGGGACAGCACCACGGCGCTGCGCAACAGCACGGTGCGCACCCCGGCCGCCGTGGCGGGTTCGGTCGCCTTCTCCCAGTCACGGCACAGCGCGGCCAGGAATCCGGAACCGGCGGGCGATGACTCGTCCACCACCCGATCGCCGGTCGCGCCGCCGTAGTAGTGCACGCCGCTGGCGTTGAGCAGCACGGGGACACCCGCGTCGGCCACCGCCCCGGCCAGCACGTCGGTGGGCGTGATCCGGCTGTCCCGCAGCTCTTGTTTGAAACTGCCGTTCCAGCGGCGCCGTCCCACGCCCGCGCCGCACAGGTTGACCACGGCGTCGGCGCCGCGAAGCGCCCGCTCGTCCAGGTGGGCGCGGGCCGGGTTCCAGGCGAATTCGTCCGGACCCGCGGTTTTCCTGCGCACCAGCCTGGCGACCTCGTGCCCGTCGCGGCGCAGAGCCGCGACGAGCGCCGTCCCGATCAACCCGGACGAGCCGGCGATCACGACCTTCATACGTGCCGCGGGACCTTCCTCACAGGCCGAGATCGGCCTCGAACGCCGCTTCCTCGAGCCGGTGACGGATCGTGGTCAGGAAGCGCCCGGCGTCGGCGCCGTCGATCAGGCGGTGGTCGTAGGTGAGCGGCAGGTAGCACATCGAGCGGACGCCGATGGACTCGTTGCCGGTCTCGTCGGTCACGACGACCGGACGCTTGACGATCGCGCCCGTGCCCAGCATGGCCGCCTGCGGCGGAACCAGGATCGGGGTGTCGAACAGCGCGCCCTGGCTGCCGATGTTGGTGATGGTGAAGGTGCCGCCGGCCAGCTCGTCGGGCTTGAGTCCGCCGTTGCGGGCCCGGTTGGCGATGTCGGCGATGGCCCGCGCCAGCCCGGCCAGCGACAGGTCGCTGGCGTTGTGGATCACCGGGGACAGCAGGCCCTGCTCGGTGTCGACGGCGATGCCGAGGTGCACCGAGGCGTGGTAGGTGATCTCCTTGCTGGACTCGTCGTAGCTGGCGTTGACGTTCGGGTGCACGCCCAGCGCCTCGACCACGGCCTTGGCGAAGAAGGGCAGGAACGTCAGGTTGACGCCTTCGCGCTCCTTGAAGGCCGCCTTGGCCTGCTTGCGCAGCGCCGCGATCTTGGTGACGTCGGCCTCGTGCACCTGGGTCAGCTGCGCGGTGGTCTGCAGCGACTCGCGGGTCTTGGTCGCGGTGATCTGGCGGATGCGGTTGGCCTTCTGCACCGTGCCGACCAGGTGGGCCAGCTGGGAACGGGCGGCGGCGGGCGCGGCGGGAGCCTGCGCGGCGGGCGCGGCCGCGGCGGGAGCAGCCGCCGGAGCAGGAGCCTTCTTGGCCTCGGCGGCGGCGAGCACATCCTGCTTGCGAATGCGGCCCCCGACACCGGAACCGGTGATCGCGGCGAGGTCGACGTTGTGCTCGTCGGCCAGCTTGCGGACCAGCGGAGTGACGTACGGGGTTGCGCCGTTGGAGGATTCGGCGGCCGCCGCGGCGGCGGGCGCGGGAGCCGGTTCGGGCTTGGGAGCCGGAGCCGGAGCGGGAGCCTGGGCGGGTGCGGGTGCGGGTGCGGGTGCGGGAGCCGGGGCGGCGGCGACCGGGGCCGGTTCGGGCTTCGGGGCCGGTTCGGGCTTCGGAGCAGGTGCCGGGGCGGGCGCGGGAGCCGGGGCGGCGGCCGCCGGTGCTCCGCTGCCGATGACGCCGAGCTGCCCACCGACGGCCACGATGTCGTCTTCCTGGGCGGAGATCTCCAGCAGGGTGCCCGCGACGGGCGAGGGGATCTCGGTGTCGACCTTGTCGGTGGAGACCTCGAGCAACGGCTCGTCGACGGCGACCTCGTCACCGACCGCCTTCAGCCAGCGGGTGACGGTGCCCTCGGTGACCGACTCGCCGAGTTCCGGCATCTTCACCGGCGTGCCGTCACCCGACGACGCGGGAGCGGCCTGGGCGGCGGGCGCGGGCTGCTCGGCGGGAGCGGGCTGGGGCTCGGCGGCAGGCGCTTCCTCCGAAGGGACCGGGGTCTCCTGCGCGGGCGCCGCGGCTTCGGGAGCGGGCGCGGGAGCGGAAGAAGCCGCCTCACCTGGCTCGCTGATCACGCCGAGCTCGCCGCCGACCTCGACCACGTCGTCTTCGTTCGCGACGATCTTCGACAGCACACCCGCCGCGGGGGACGGGATTTCGGTGTCGACCTTGTCGGTGGAGACTTCGAGCAGCGGCTCGTCGACCTCGACCGTGTCTCCTTCCTGCTTCAGCCACCTGGTCACCGTTCCCTCGGTGACGCTCTCACCAAGAGCGGGCATCTGGACGGAGAAGGCCATGTCCGTTGACTCCTCTGACTGCTCGACGGGGTTCTACAACAGTTGATCTCACTGCGGACGCCCGGCGCGGGTCGCGACGGGAGTCCGGAAGCCACCGATCATTGTGCGTGGCACCGGAGATCCGTGTGGTTCTTGTACCGCGGTCCATCCTTGCACTCGCGCGCAAGCCATGTAGCACAGGGCGGCGTACTGCGCGGAGCTGGCAGTATGGGAAGACCGGCGGTGAACATTCTCCGGTGCAGGAAAGGAGGTCGGCGTCGTTGGGTTTGCTGGATCGTTTCCGCGGCGGCGCCGCCTGGGGTGGCGGCACTTCACGTGGGGGTTCGGTGTCCGGGCCGGACGCTCGTTATCTGGCCGATTGGGTGCGCACGCACGTGGGCGTCGAGGGCTACATCGAACCGAAGACCACGGTGACAGATGTCACAGTCGTCCTTATTGCCGCGGATGGTGAATGGACACGCCGGATCGTCGGCGAGCGCGGGGCGCAACGGCTTGCCAAGGATTTGCACATCCCCGTCTACGACGTCCGCAAGACCGGGTATCCGCAACGCATGCGCGACTACGACGCGCGTAAGCGAGTGGAGCGGCAGCGCGAAATGGAGCGGGATCTGTACGACCTCTGAGCCGTCGGATTGTCCGTTGCGCCCGATTCCCGCCGGACCCGTGGGGGTGCCGCGGAGCCGTCTCGCTTGCCGTCAGTGACGCGAGCTGGCCGCGCCGGAATGTCGGTCCGGAGTCCGGCCAGGAGCATGGAACACGTGATGCGGTCGGGCGAGGTGGCCTGTGCGCGTCGTCCGGGAGTCGTCCCGGACGACGCGCGTCGCGCTCACTCCCCGGCGATGTCCTGGAGCACGGCGATCAGCGTGCGAACGGGGACGCCGGTGCCGCCCTTGCCGATGTAGCCGAACGGACCGCCGGTGTTATAGGCCGGGCCCGCTACGTCGAGGTGGGCCCACTGCACGTTCTCCGGGACGAACTCCTTGAGGAACAGCCCGGCCGAGAGCATGCCGCCCCAGCGGTGCGGCGCGACATTGGCCAGGTCGGCGATCTTGGAGTTCAGGTCGCCGCGCAGTTCGGCGGGAAGCGGCATGGCCCAGCCGTTCTCCCCGACCTCGCGGGAGATGCGGGCGACCCGGTCGCGGAACTCGTCGGTGCCCATCACGCCGGGCGTGCGGGTGCCGAGCGCGACCATCTGCGCCCCGGTCAGGGTGGCCACGTCGATCAGGTACTCCGGGTCGTCCTCGCTCGCGCGCACGATCGCGTCAGCGAGGATCAACCGGCCCTCGGCGTCGGTGTTGAGCACCTCGACGGTGATGCCGCCGTACTGGGTGAGCACGTCGCCGGGGCGCTGCGCGGTGGCCGACGGCATGTTCTCCGCCATCGGCACGGTCGCGGTGACGGTGATCGGCAGGCTCAGCCGCGCGGCCAGCAGCGTCGTGGCGATCACGGCGGCGGCACCCGCCATGTCGGAGGTCATGTTCTCCATGTTCTGCGCGGGCTTGATGGAGATGCCGCCGGTGTCGAAGGTGATGCCCTTGCCGACCAGGGCGACCTTCTTCGGGCCGCCCGCGTAGGTGATCCGGATCAGGCGCGGCGGGCGCGAGGAACCCTTGCCCACGCCGAGCACGCCGCCGTAACCGCCCGCTTCCAGCGCTTTCTCATCGAGCACCTCCACCGTGAGGCCCGCGGCCTCGGCGAGTTCCTGAGCACGCGAAGCGAACTCGGCCGGGAACAGATGGCTGGGCGGGGTGTTCACGAAATCCCGTGCGGTGGCGACGGCCTCGGCGGTGACCTGCGCACGGAACAAGGCTTCTTCGCCGAATCCCGGCTCGGGCACGAGCAACTCGACGCGGGCCACGGGCCGCTCGTCCGGCTTGGGCGCCGACTTGTCCGAGCGGAACGGGGTGAACGAGTAGGCGCCCAGGTAGAAGCCCTCGGCGGCGGCGCCGATATCCAGCCCGGACAGCGTGGTCACCACCAGTTCGGTGCCGGACAGCGAGCGGGCGGCCACACCGGCCGAGCGGCGGATCTGCTCGGCGTCGAGCTTCTCGGCGGAGCCGAGGCCGACGGCCAGGACGCTGCTCACGCCGTCCAGTCCGACGGGCGCCGGGATGCGGGTCAGCTCCTCGGCTTTGCCCTTGGCGCCCACCACGCCGAGCTGATCGAGCAGTTCCGCGCGCACGTCGGCGGTGAGCACGTCGCCGAACAGGTCCTCGGGCACGATGGCGGGACCGTCCTCCGAGGAGGTCAACCCGATGACGAGCACATCGGTGTCCGCGCCGATGGTCTCGGTGCGTGCCAGTTCCGGTCCGAGCGAGCGATCTGCAACAGCGGTCATTGGCACAGGCTATTCGCTTCGTTCCGGATGGCGCACCGCGACGCCGTCGAGCAGGAGTTCCACCGAGGTCGCGAGTAGGTCGTCGAAGTCCATCTCGAAGGTGGAGAGGTCGGTGAAGTAACGGTGCAGGACGGGACGCAGCGCCGGGTCGAGCAGTTCGGCGAGTTCGCGCGGCGCGGCCGTCTCGGCGGCGTCGCGCGGATCGCCGAGGCGGTCGGCGCGCTCGGAACTCCACAACAGCGCGAGCCCTTGGACCAGGCCCGACAGTGCCAGGTAGATCGCGAATCCGGTCTGCCGGGTCAGGCCGGGATGGTCGAGGGCGGCGAAGTTGCGCTCCAGGACGTCCAGCAGCGCCGGGCCCAGCGGCGGACGGACGCGCGCCAGCAGCGGCAGCATCCACGGATGCCTGCGGTAGAGGCGCCACTCCTCGTGCGCTTCGTGCCGTAGCCGGGGACGCCAGCCGCCGCAGTCCGTCCCGGGCGGCGGGATCTCGTCGAGCGCCAGCTCCGCCATGCTCGCCAGGAGCGCTTCGCGGTCGGGGAAGTGGCGGTAGAGGGTGGCGGTCGCGACGCCGAGCGCGCCGGCCAGGCGGCGCATGGTGAGACCGTCGAGCCCGTCGCGGTCGGCCAGCTCCACCGCCGCGCGTGCGATGCCGACGGTGGTGAGCCGCGCCGGACGGGTGGGGCGGCGCACCGGAATCGCCGCGCGGCGGGCGCGATAGGCGCGGGCCTGGCAGGAGCGCGAGCAGTACTTGCGCCGTCGGCCCCGGCTGGGCTGGGCGAGGTCGCCGTGGCAGATAGCGCAGGTCATCCGGATTCCGTTTCGACACACGAACAGGTGTGACGAAATGGTAGTGATACGGCTTCGACCTGCCTAGATTCATGCGTGAATACGGTGTTCGCAGGGAAAGGGGAGGCGGATGGAGATCACCGCTCGCCAGGCGGGTGTCCAGGACCGTGACGCGCTGATCGAGGCGTTCGGCATCGCCAGCGCGGACGAGGTGGTGACCGCGTGGGTGCTCGAAGGACAGCCCGACACGGGTTTCCGTACCGCGTTCGTGCCCGGTCTGGTCGATCGAGCGTTGCGCGACGACGAGATCTGGGTCGCGGGCGCGGGCGAGGAGATCTGGTCGATGTCGATCTGGCAGCACGTCACCTCGGTCGAACGATTCGCCGACGAAGCCGCCGAGGCGCGGACCATGCTCGAGCAGGCTCCCGATCTGCGCGTGGCGCAGCGGCTGGTGATCGTCACCGACCTGCTCGCCCGCGAACACCCCCGGGAGTTCCCGCATCGGTACCTGCAGGTGATCGTCACGGTGCCGGAGCATCGCGGAAAAAGGGCCGGTGCGGCGATTCTCGCCGATCGGTTGAAGGCGGCATCCCAAGCGGACGTCCCGGCGTTCCTGGAAGCCAGCACCGAACGATCCGCCCGGCTCTACAGCCGCTGCGGATTCGCGCCGACCGGAACGACGCACACTTTGCCGCAGAACGGCCCGACGCTCATCCCGATGTGGTTCCGGCCTCAGTGCGTGCGAGCGTCGGACGCCCTGGTCCCGGATAAGCTCGGCTGGTGACCGAGACGAACCTGCTGCAAGGACCCATCCACGCCGTGCACGTCGAGCTGGGGGCGACCTTCGCGCCGTTCGGCGGCTGGGAGATGCCGGTGTCCTATGCGGGCACGGTGACCGAGCACCAGGCGGTTCGCACGACGGTGGGGCTGTTCGACGTCAGCCATCTCGGCAAGGCGACGGTGCGCGGCGAGGGCGCCGCGGCGTTCGTGAACTCGGCCCTGACCAACGATCTCGGCCGGATCCGGGCGGGCAAGGCGCAGTACACACTGTGCTGCGCCCCGGACGGCGGAGTGATCGACGACCTGATCGCCTACTACGTCGGCGACGAGGAGATCTTCCTGGTGCCGAACGCCGCCAACACCGCGGCGGTCGTCGCGGAACTGAGCAAGGTCGCGCCCGAGGGCATCACGGTGACCGACGAGCATCGCGACTACGCCGTGTTCGCCGTGCAGGGCCCGCGCTCCGGCGAGGTGCTGAGCGCGCTCGGGCTGCCCACCGACCTCGAGTACATGGCCTACGCCGACGCCGAGTGGGACGGCCGTCCCGTCCGGGTCTGCCGCACCGGATACACCGGCGAGCACGGCTACGAATTGCTGCCGCGCTGGGCCGACGCCGAATCGCTGTTCCGCGCCTTGGTCGAGCGGGTGCGCGCCGCCGCGGGCCAGGTGGCCGGGCTCGGGGCCCGCGACACCCTGCGTACGGAGATGGGCTATCCGCTGCACGGGCACGAACTCTCCCTGGACATCTCCCCGGTGCAGGCGCGCTGCGGGTGGGCGGTCGGCTGGCAGAAGCCGGAGTTCTGGGGGAAGGCCGCTCTGGAACAGGAGAAGTCGGCCGGTCCGCGTCGAATCCTGCTGGGGCTGAAAGCACTCGACCGGGGTGTGCTCCGGCAAGGGCAGACCGTGCTGCGTGATGGCGAGCCCGTCGGCGAAACCACTTCCGGCACCTTCTCGCCCACCCTCAAGGTCGGCATCGCGCTGGCATTGCTCGACACCGCGGCGGACATCCAACCCGGCGCCGAGGTCGAGGTCGACGTGCGCGGCCGCCGCGTGCGCTGCGAAATCGTGCGCCCGCCGTTCGTGCGGACCAGCACCAAGTGACCCGTCCTTCTCCCGGACGCATGGGCGATCGGCTGCGGGCGGCGCTGCGCTGAGGGGTGTGGACCAAGGCGAAATGGCCGGAATCGGGCCGGATAGGATCGTCGCCATGACCGCTGCCGCACAGTTCACCCGTATTCCGCACCCCGCGCCGCTTCCGGCGCAGCGGCGACAGGAGGTACTGGCGGAGCCGGGGTTCGGGCGGTACTTCACCGATCACATGGTCTCGATCGATTACGTCGGCGGCACGTGGACGAACGCGCGGGTGGAGCCGTACGGGCCGCTGGCGCTGGACCCCGCCACCATGGTGTTCCACTACGGCCAGGCCATCTTCGAGGGACTCAAGGCCTACCGGCACGGTGACGGCAGCGTCTCCTGCTTCCGCATCGACGCCAACGCCGCGCGTTTCCGCCGGTCGTCTCGCCGGATGGCGATGGCCGAGCTGCCCGACGAGCTGTTCATCGAGTCGGTGCGCCAACTGCTCGAGGTGGACCGCGAGTGGGTGCCCGCTGCGGGCGGCGAGGAATCGCTGTACCTGCGGCCGTTCATGTTCGCGACCGAGGCCGGACTCGGCGTGAAGCCCGCCGCGGCGTACAAGTACCTGCTGCTCGGTTCCCCGGCGGGGGCGTACTTCCCGCGTGGCGTCAAGCCGGTGCGGGTCTGGCTGTCCACCGAATACGTGCGCGCCGCGCCGGGCGGCACCGGCGAGGCGAAGGTCGCCGGCAACTACGCGGCTTCGCTGCTGGCCCAGGCCGAGGCGTCGGCCAAGGGCTGCGACCAGGTGGTGTGGCTGGACGCGTGTGAGCGCCGCTACGTCGAGGAGATGGGTACCAACAACCTGTTCTTCGTCTTCGGTTCCGGCTCCGACGCGCGCCTGGTCACCCCGGAACTGTCCGGCTCGCTGTTGCCCGGCATCACCCGCGACTCGCTGCTCACCCTCGCCGCCGATTCCGGCTTCCCGGTCGAGGAGCGCAAGATCTCGGTCGAGGAATGGCGCAAGGGCGCCGAATCCGGTGAGATCACCGAGGTTTTCGCGTGCGGCACCGCCGCGGTGATCACGCCGGTCGGCTGGGTTCGCTCCGGTGAGGGCGAATTCACCATCGGCGGTGGCGAGCCCGGCGCGGTCACCATGGCCCTGCGCGACACCCTCACCGGCATCCAGCGCGGCACCTTCGCCGACAAGCACGGGTGGATGCGGCGGATGTGACTCAGCCCGGCATCAGCATGTGCCACTGCTCCAGCGTCTGCGGACGCATGACGTAGTTTTTGTCCCGGACAGTGGACAGCGCGGCGCTGGGTTCCTGCGAGTACCAGTGGCCCGGATAGACGACCGGGTCGCCGGCGAGTCCGGCCAGGTAGCGCAGGCTGCGGAACATTTCGTCCGAATCGCCGCCGGGGAAATCGGTGCGGCCACAGCCGTCGACGAACAGGGTGTCGCCCGCGATGAGGCGGTTGTCGAACAGGAAGCACTGACTGCCCGGCGTGTGGCCGGGCGTGTGTAGTAACTCGATGTCGAAAGCTCCGACGGTGACCTTGTCGCCGTGCTCGTGGCCGGTGAACTCGCTCTCGGCGATCCCGGTGACGTTGGCCACCCACGGCAGTTCTTTGGCGTTGACATGCACTGGGACGCTTGTCTTTTCGAGCAGCTCGCGCACACCGCGCAGGGTGAAGCCGAGCATCGTGCCGCCCACGTGATCGGGGTGGTGGTGGGTGGCGAGCACCCCGCTCAGCCGCAGGCCGTCGCCCTCGGCGATGTCCACCAGATCACCCGCGGCGTAGGCCGGATCGATGACCACGCAGTCGCCCGTTTCCCGATCGCCGATCAGATACGCGAAGTTGCGCATCTGCGTCGCGATCGGATCGCCCACGGCGTAGTCGCGTCCCGACAACAGCTGGCGAAAGTACAGGCGCTCAGAAGACATACCGCCCACCTTATTGCCCGACCCAGACGATCCGCGCGCCACCGCCGGAAAAATTCCAGTGACCCAGACTCTCGCCCCCAAGGCCCGCCGGAGACGGTCAGCCGGGCTGGATCGTGAGGGACAGCACGGCCGCGGTGAGGGCCACCGTGGTCTCGATCGCGGCGCCGAGGACGTCACCGGAGAGCCCGCCGAAACGGCGCGCGCAGTGCCGGACCAGAACCGTCGACGCGGCCAGTCCGAGCGTCACGGCCAGCGGGCCGAGCCACGGGCGGCCCGGCACGGCGAACACGGCGAGACCCGCCGTGGTCACCGGCCACATGACCGCGGCGGCGGCCGATTGCGTGCCTGCCACCAGAACACCGAACCCGGTGCCCGGCGCGGCCGGGACACCCCGGCAAGCGAGGATCACCGCGACACGGCCGGTCACCACGGCGAGAGCGGCGGCGAACCACCGGCCCGAATCGGCCAAGGACGCGAACGAGAACGCCTGTATGCCGATGACGAACGCCAGCCCGGCGACGCCGAATGGTCCGGCCCCGCCGCTTTTCATGATCTGCCTTGCCCGCTCCGGCGGCCCATAGCTGCCGAGCCCGTCCAAGGTGTCGGCCAGGCCGTCGAGATGCATACCCCTGGTGATCAACGCCAGCGCGCCGACCACCAGCAGCCCGGCCAGCGCGGCGCTCGCCCCGGCCCCGGTCAGCGCCCAGAGCAGGCCCGCCGCCCCGGCCCCGAGCAGGGCGCCGACCAGCGGCGCCAGCAGGATCGCCCGCCCCGCCGCCGCGCGGTCCACGGCATCCGGCCCGCGCACCGGGAGCACCGTGAGCCAGGAGATCGCCAGCCGAACCCCGTTCACGCCGGTCCTCCGCGGACGGGCGGCGCTTCCCCGGGGGCCGGGTGCCGCGGGCGGACTGCCGACGCCTGCGGATCACCGCTCGAAGCCCTGAACTGTCCCGCAGGAACCAGGTCACGGCAGCCGCGCCGAGTCGGAGGCAGGCGGCGGCCTCGCGGCAGGGCGGACTTCACTTGCGCAGGTTCGGCGGGGCGCTCGCCGGTTCGGCGTCGGACGTGCTGACGCCCGCTTCGGCGAAGGTGGACATCTCCGCGAGCGCGGCCACGGCCGAGCGGAGGATCGGAAGGGCGGTCAGGGCGCCGGAGCCTTCGCCGAGGCGCATGGTCAGGTCGAGCAGCGGATCCAGGCGCAGGTGCCGCAGCGCGAGTTCGTGTGCCGGTTCGGTGGAGCGGTGACCGGCCAGCCACCAGGCGCTCGCGCCCGCGGCGAGATCCTCTGCGACCATCGCCGCGGCCGTGACGACGACGCCGTCCAGGACGACGGGCGTACGACGGGTGGCGGCCTGGGCGAGGAACGCCGCCATCGCGGCGAAGTCGGCGCCCGCGGCCACGCGGAGAAGTTCGACCGGGTCCTTCACCACCGGGCGGGCACGGCGCATCGCGTCGCGGATCGCGGCGACCTTGCGGATCCATCCGGCGTCGTCGACGCCGGTGCCGCGGCCGACCGCCGCGACCGGCTCGGTATCGGTCAGGCTCGCGACGAGCACGGTGGCCGGAGTGGTGTTGCCGATGCCCATGTCACCCGCGATCAGCAGGTCGGCGCCCGCGTCGATCTCCTCGTCGGCGATGGCACGGCCTGCTTCGATCGCCGCTCGGACCTCCTCGGCGGTGAGCGCGTCCTCGCGATCGATCGCCCCGCTGGAGCGGCGCACCTTGTGCTCGGACACCCGCGGATCGGTGTCGGCGTCGACGGAGATGTCCGCCACCCGAACCGTCGCGCCCGCCACCGCCGCCAGCGCGTTCACCGCGGCGCCGCCACCCAGGAAGTTCGCGACCATCTGCGCGGTGACCTCACTCGGATACGCCGACACCCCGTGCCGCGCGACGCCGTGATCCCCGGCGAAGACCACGACCCTGGCGCGCTCGAACTGCTTCGGCGGGCATGTGCCCTGGCAGGCCGCCACCCAATTGCCGAGTTGCTCCAATCGGCCCAGTGCGCCAGCGGGTTTGGTCAGCTGCGCCTGCCGTTGCTCGGCCGCCGCACGAAACTGTGTGTCCGGAGGCGCTACCGGTCCGAATCCGTGCGTCACTATCGAGCCTTTCGGTCATGGCGGTTCCGCCGACTACGCCGCCCAATCTTGCCATTGCCCCTTCGCGCCGTGGGTTCGTGACCTGATCTCCGGCGGTGGGCGGTGCGACCGATCAGCGCGGTTCACCGCCGGTCGTCGCTCGTAGTCGCGCGGGCTACTTGAGACGGAGGGGAAGGCCCGCTACGACCAAGAAGGCCTCGTCGCAGACCTGGGCCAGGCGCTGGTTGAGGGTGCCGATCTCGTCGCGGAAGAGGCGGCCCGAACGCGTGGCCGGGATGACGCCCATGCCTACCTCCGGGCTGACGATCACGAGATCACCGGTGTAGGCGGCGACGGCCGCGACCAGTGCGTCGGTGTCGGGGGAGACCGTGCCGCGCGGAGCCTCCCAAGCCTCGCGCGCGTCGATGCGGGCCGTCAGCCAGGTGCCGATGTCGTCGATCAGGGTCACGTCGGGCGGCGTGGGCATGAACGCGGTGAGAATCGCTGTCGGGTCCGCGCTTTCGATGGTCGACCAGCCCGCCGGGCGTCGGCCGCGATGTTTGGCGATGCGCTCGGCGAAATCATGGTCGGCGGGATCGGGCACGGCGGTCGCGAGATAGCGCACCAGGCCGC
Source organism: Nocardia sp. NPDC004168 (assembly GCF_040610355.1). Taxonomy (NCBI): domain Bacteria; kingdom Bacillati; phylum Actinomycetota; class Actinomycetes; order Mycobacteriales; family Nocardiaceae; genus Nocardia; species Nocardia sp. NPDC004168. The sequence continues at coordinate 490,531 of NZ_JBEXME010000003.1, forward strand.
CGGCCCGGAGCGCGAGGTCCTCCGCGAACGCCGACTTCCCGGACCGCGCGCCACCCAGAACAAGGATGCTGCGCGGCGCCGCGGGCGAGGGACTTTCCGACACGAGTGCACGGTATCAATCGAACGGCGGATTGCCGCGTGACTGCCGATGCCCGCCCGGCGTGTGCCGTGCTCCGGCGAACTTCGGAATGCGGCCTGCGGCGAGACGTGCCGAGCGGGCGCGGGGTCCCCTCGCCGTTCCGCGATCAGGCGGGTGTGTCCGAGCTGCGTCCGAAGCGGCGGCGGTACTCGGTGGGGGCGATGCCGACGAGGCGCTGGAAGTGGTGGCGCAGGAGGGCGCCGGAGCCGAAGCCGGAGCGGTCGGCGATGTGTTCCAGTCCGAGGTCGGTTTCCTCGAGCAGTTGCTTGGCCAGCAGCACGCGCTGGTTGGTGAGCCATTTCACGGGGGTGGTTCCGGTCTCGGCGGCGAATCGGCGCGCGAAGGTGCGGGTGGACATGTTGGCGCGGGCGGCCAGGTCTTCCACCGTGTGCGGCAGGTCGAGGTGTTCGTTCATCCACTCCAAGGTGGGGATCAGGCTGTCGGAGGTGCAGGCCGCGACGGGGCGTTCGATGAACTGGCGCTGCCCGCCGTCGCGCTGCGGGGGGACCACCATCCGCCGCGCGATCGCGTTGGCCACGCCGCTGCCGAGTTCGCGCCGCACCAGGTGCAGGCAGGCATCGATGCCCGCGGCGGTGCCTGCGCTGGTGATCAGGTCACCCTCGTCGACGAACAGCACGTCCGGATCGACAGTTGCCTCGGGGTACTCGGCCGCGAGTTTCTCCACGTAGCGCCAGTGCGTGGTGCATTTGCGGCCGTCGAGCAACCCGGCCGCCCCGGCCAGGAACGCTCCGGAACACACGGTGAGCACGGTCGCCCCGGCGGCCGCAGCGTCGCGGATGGCCGTGACGACCCGCGGATCGAATCCGTGGTCGGCCGCCGCGGCGGGAATGGCCACCAGATCGGCCGCCGCCAGTTCCTCCAGCCCGTACTCCGGTGTGACTGTGATGCCAGGGCTGGTCGAGTGCAGCGGGACACCCGGCTCGGCCCCGCACACCCGGAAATCGAAGGCGGGCAGTCCGTCGGCCGTGCGGTCGAGGCCGAAAACCTCGCAGATGACCCCGAATTCGAACATGGCCATGCGTTCGGACAGCACCACGGCGACCTTCGACAGCATGCGCCCAGTCTAGTGGCCGTATTTTTGCGAACTATGTCAGTACCGCCACTTTCGGCGGTAAATCACTGACCGCAAAATTACTGCCATGGTTACTTTTCTCATCACCCTGGCGGTCATCGTGGCTTTCGCCACACTCATCACCCGCGGCACCGACCGCGCGGGATCCGCGCAAGTGATCGACCGCGACGTACAGCGGCTGCACTCCGAGCTGACGGCGATGCTCGGCCGCAACACCCACCACCGCTGACCAACCAGCGCCGCAGGCGCTGGCAAAACTACACAGCTTCGCCGGGGGTTACTCGCGGCTTCGGGGCGCGCATCTTGCGGATCTGCGAGGCGCGGACGAAGGCGTACCAGCCGAGGCGGTAGCCGCCGTCGGTGGTCTCCGGGAAACGCTCCCTGACCCGGTTGTTCACCACGCGGCCGAGCAGGACGCCCTCGATGCCCATGAACAGCATCATCACCAGCATGGCCAGGGTGACGACGGTCTGCAGCGCGGGCGCGAGGAACATCGAGAAGATCAGCACCAGCGCCATCGGCATGAACAGGCCGACCAGGTTGCGCCGGGCGTCGACGATGTCGCGGACGAAGGCCCGGACCGGGCCCTGGTCGCGGGGCGGCAGGTATTTGTCCTCGCCCGCGAGCATGCGCTCCCGTCGATCCGCGGCGGCCTCGCGCCGCTTCGCGGACGCCGCCTTGCGCTCCGCTCTGGTGCCCCGCGCGGCCTTGCGCCGGGCGCGGGCCTCCTTCGCGGTGAGCGGAGCGGGTGCTATCGGGCCGCGGCGCTTGCCTTGCGCGTCACGGCGTTTCGGGGTGGGACGGCCCTTGCCCGCGGTGGCCGTGGCCGCCGCGCGGGTGCTGCTTGCGGCCGAGTCACCGTTCGTGACCACCGTCGATGCGGCGGTCGCGTCGGTGGTGCTGGACTCGCCGCGACGGAACAATTTCACACCGACCAGGCTATTCGATGGGTGGCGCGGCGAGAAATGCGGTCCGATTCGCCCGGAGTGTGCGGGCTCACGGAGGTTGCGTGTCACCGCGGACCGGCTGGTGGCAAGATGGAGGAATAGCAGCCCGCCGAGTGGTGTTTACCGACACGACCCGTGCGCTGTTCCACGGGTTCGACCACAGGTTCCTCGAGGAGAGTTCATGACTGTGCAGAACGAGACCGCCACCCACGGTGTGACTCTGACCGACGCCGCCGCCACGAAGGCGAAGGCCCTGCTCGACCAGGAGGGCCGCGACGACCTGGCGCTGCGGATCGCGGTGCAGCCGGGTGGTTGCGCCGGCCTGCGTTACCAGCTGTTCTTCGACGACCGCTCACTCGACGGCGACCTGACCGTCGACTTCGGTGGCGTCACGCTGGCCGTCGACCGGATGAGCGCGCCGTACGTGCAGGGCGCCTCGATCGACTTCGTCGACACCATCGAGAAGCAGGGCTTCACCATCGACAACCCGAACGCCACCGGCTCCTGCGCCTGCGGCGACTCCTTCAACTGAGGTAGTAGCGTCCCGGCGCGGTCGCGGAGATCGGCCGCGTTCGATCGGAACAACTGATCTCGTAAGGACATGGGTAACTCGTCGGGAACGCCCAGGACCCGAGCGGCACTTGCGCAAGACCTGAACGCAAATCCGGTGCCGCTCAACTAGTACGGCCTGAAGACCCGGAGAGGCGGCATCAGCTACGGTGAGATCGGGACTCGCGTCCCGGTCTGCACCGCCTGCCGCCTACCGTTGAAGGGGCTCAGCCACGTGTCCATCGCCGTTTCCGCGTCCATTGCGACCGACCACCTCATGCGTTTTCCCGGACGGTTCGCCGACGTACTGCTGGCCGATCAGCTCGACCACGTGTCGCTGAGCTTCCTCGTCGACGATCTGCAGATACGTCGCGGAGGCGTCGGTGGCAACATCGCCTATGCCATGGGCCTGCTCAATCGGACGCCCCTGCTGATCGGAGCCGTCGGCGCCGACTTCGGCGAGTACCGCGCCTGGTTGGAGAAGCACGGGGTCGACTGCTCCACCGTGCTGGTGTCCGACCGCGCGCACACCGCGCGTTTCGTCTGCACCACCGACGACGACATGGCCCAGCTCGCGTCGTTCTACCCCGGCGCGATGAGCGAGGCCCGCGACATCTCCATCGCCGAACTCGCCGAGACGCGGGACCTCGACCTCGTCCTGATCGGCGCCAACGACCCGGAGGCGATGCTGCGGCACACCGCCGAGTGCCGCGAATTGGGGATCCCGTTCGCCGCCGATCCCTCGCAGCAGCTGGCCCGCTTGGACGGCGACCAGTCCGTGCAGCTGATCGACGGAGCCGCATACCTTTTCACGAACAAGTACGAGTGGGGCCTGCTGCTGCAGAAAACCGGCCTGACCGAGGAAGAGGTCGCACAGAAGGTCGGCGTCCGCGTCACCACCCTGGGCGCGGACGGCGTGCGGATCGTCGATCGCGACGGCACCGACGTGACCGTCGGCGTCGTGCCCGAGATCGAGAAGGTCGAGCCGACCGGCGTCGGTGACGCCTTCCGCGCCGGCTTCCTCACCGCGCACACCGCCGGGCTGAGCCTGGAGCGTTCCGCGCAGCTGGGCTCGCTGATCGCCGTGCTCGTGCTGGAGACCATGGGCACCCAGGAGTGGACGCTGACCAAGGAGTCCGCGCTCGAGCGCCTCAGCCAGGCCTACGGTCCCGAAGCCGCGGCGGACATCAAGACGCTGCTGTAGACCGTGCGGACGAAAGGCGCGCACCCGGCCGGGTGCGCGCCTTTCCCGCGTTTCGGGGTCAGAGCGAGACCGGGTAGACCGGCTCCTGGATCTCCGGCTTGATCCGGTCCTCGACGAAGATGCCGTGCCACACCATGAACACCAGCAGTGTCCACAGCCTGCGGCTGTGATCGGCGGTCCCGGCCCGGTGCGCGACCAGCATCTCGCTGATCGCGGCCTTGTTCAGCAGGTGGTCGGTCTGCGACTCCGCGATCTGCTGCTGCGCCCAGTCGTAGAGTTCCGTGCCGCGCAGCCAGTGCCGCAGCGGGACCGGGAAGCCGAGTTTGGCGCGGTGCAGCACGTGCGGCGGCACGATGCCCTCCAGCGCCTGACGCAGCGCGTACTTCGTGGTCTCCTTGGTGATCTTCTGGTCGAACGGCAATCCCTCGGCCGCCTTCAACACCTCGGAGTCCAGGAACGGCACGCGCAGTTCCAGCGAGTTGGCCATGGTCATCTTGTCGGCCTTGACCAGGATGTCGCCGCGCAACCAGGTGAACAGGTCCAGGTGCTGCATCCGGGCCACCGGATCCCAGCCGCGCGACTGCGCGTAGAGCGGCGCGGTGACGTCCTGGTGGGTCCATTCCGGCCGGAACTCGCGCAGCACGGCGCGCAGCTGGGCGTCGCTGAAGCTGCGCGCGTTGCCGTAGTAGCGCTCCTCCAGCGTGAGCGAGCCGCGGTGCAACAGGCTCTTGCCCCTCGTGCCGTCCGGAATCCGGTCCGACAGCTTGCCCGCCAGCCTGCGCAGGCCGCGGGGCAGCTTCTCGAACGGCTTCAGCGACAGCGGCTCGCGGTAGATGGTGTACCCGCCGAACAGCTCGTCGGCGCCCTCACCCGAGAGCACCACCTTGACGTGCTTGCGGGCCTCCTTGGCGACGAAGTACAGCGGGACCAGCGCCGGGTCGGCCACCGGGTCGTCGAGGTACCAGACGATCTCCGGGATCGCCGCGGCGAACTCGGCGGGGGAGACCACCTTCACCACGTGCCGCGCGCCGATCGCCTCGGCGCTCTCGGCGGCCACGTCCACCTCCGAGTAGCCCTCGCGCTCGAACCCGGTGGTGAACGTGATCAGCTTCGGGTTGTGCCGCATGGCCAGCGCCGCGACCGCGGTGGAGTCGATGCCGCCGGACAGGAACGAGCCGACCGTCACGTCGGCGCGCATGTGCTTGGCGACGGAGTCCTCGAGCGCCGCGGCGATCTCCCGGTAGCGGGACGCCGCCGAGCCGGGGGTGAACGGGCGCACCGGGAACTTCGGGATGAAGTACCGGGTGACGACCGGCGCCGCGCCGGGCCGCACGGTGGCGTAGCTGCCCGATTCCAGCCTGCGGACGTCCTTGTGCAGCGTCTCCGGCTCGGGCACGTACTGCAGCACGGTGTAGTGCTCCAGCGCGCGCGGGTCCAGCTCGTCGCTCAGCCGCAGCACGGGCAGCAGTTCGAGCAGGCTCTTCTTCTCACTGCCGAACGCGGTTCCGCCCGGCCCGGTGGCCAGGAACAGCGGTTTGATGCCGAACGGGTCGCGGGCCAGGAACAGCTCGTTGGTCTCGGTGTCCCAGATCGCGAAGGCGAACATGCCGCGCAGCCGCCGCACCGCCTCCGGACCCCAGTAGTGGAACGCCGCGACGATGGCCTCGCTGTCGCCCTCGGTCTGGAAGATCTTGCCGTCCGGGAACTCGGCGGCGTGCGCCTCGGCGAGTTCCGCGCGCAGCTCGAGATAGTTGTAGATCTCGCCGTTGAAGGTGAGCGCGTAGCGGTCGGGCCGCTCGGGCGGGCCCCAGCGCAGCGGCTGGTGCGAGTGCTCGATGTCGATGATCGACAGGCGGTTGAACCCGAAGATCACATGGTCGTCGTGCCAGGTGCCGCGCTCGTCCGGGCCGCGGTGGCGCACGCAGTGCAAGGCCTCGTAGACCTGCTCCACCGTGCCAGGTGCCGCCTCGTCAGATGCCAGGAATCCGAGCAGTCCACACACGGCGTCGGCAACCTCATTTCTCACAGTCGGGATACGCGCGCACCGGATGGGGCGCAAGGGGACGAAATCTAGTGTCCGAGTATGCCGCACCTAGGGCGTCCGCGCGTCGCGCGCGTCACCTCAGGGCGGAATCGCTGGTGACGATGATCCCGGCGGGCCCGGTGAGGTGTCGAAGCCGACCCGACGACAAAGGGGGGGTGCGTTTGGTCTACGCTGCGTAGTACTCAGGTCTCTCTCAGGCGACCCGCGCGCGAATGCGCCGGCCCGGGGAGTGCCCTGATACGAGCTTAGGACGTATCGTCGGGGCCCATCGCAGCCCGGACGATGCACTGTCGGAATGTGTGGCGACCAGGAAGGCGTGAGCGTGGCGCACAAGGCGAGCGAAGAGATCGGGGCACGACCCGCCCGGGGTCGGCAGGGCCGTATCCTTCGGCGGGCCGGGCTGGCGGTGTCCTTGGGGATCACCGCGCTGCTCGTCTCGGGCTGCTCGATCGACACTGTTTGGCTGCGGTTCGGCTGGCCGTCCGGCATCACGCCGCAGGCCACCCGGATGCGGGAGTTGTGGACCTGGTCGGTCATCGCCGCGCTGGCGATGGGCGTGCTGGTCTGGGGTCTGACCTTCTGGACCATCGCGTTCCACCGCAAGAAGGCCGACTCTCCGGAGTTCCCGCGCCAGACCGGCTACAACGTGCCGCTGGAGCTGACCTACACGGCGATTCCGTTCGTCATCATCGCCGTGCTGTTCTACTTCACCGTGGTCGTGCAGAACTACGTGCACGAGAAGGTGGACAACCCCGACGTCACCGTCGACGTGACCGCCTTCCAGTGGAACTGGAAGTTCGGCTACCGCAACGTCGACTTCAAGGACGGCTACCGGTTCGACGGCATCGACACCTCGCGTGAGGCGCTGAACCAGGAGCAGCTCGAGGGGTACAAGGAACGGACCAAGGACGGTCACCCGCAGCCGGGCCCGGTACACGGCAAGCCGGAGAACGACATCCTCTCCTACCTGCACTACGACAAGGTCGAGACGATCGGCTCGAGCAACGAGATCCCGGTCCTGGTGCTGCCGACCGGCAAGGTCATCGAGTTCCAGCTCGCCGCCGCCGACGTGATCCACGCCTTCTGGGTGCCGGAGTTCCTGTTCAAGCGCGACGTGATGCCCAACCCGAAGGAAAACCACTCCGACAACGTCTTCCAGATCTCCAAGATCGAGAAGGAAGGCGCGTTCGTCGGCCGCTGCGCCGAGATGTGCGGCACCTTCCACTCGATGATGAACTTCGAGGTCCGCGCGGTCACGCCGGACAAGTTCACCAAGTACCTGGACGCGCGCCAGGCGGGCAAGACCAACGCCGAGGCGCTCGAGTCCATCGGGGAGGCTCCGGTCGCCACGTCCACCGCGCCGTTCAACACCAGGCGCGACACCAAGAGCGCGGCCTCGGCCGAGAGCAAGTGAGGATTGATCTGACATGAAGATCGAAGCGCGGATTTTCGAACTGCTCACGGTGTTCTTCATCATCATCGCGGGCGTCTACGGCTTCTTCACCGGTCAGTCGCGTACGGGTGTCGAGTGGGCGGGCACCACGGCCATGGTGTTGACCGCGGGTCTGTCGCTGATCATCGGGACCTACTTCCGGTTCGTCGCCCGTCGTCTCGACCTGCGCCCGGAGGACTACGAGGACGCCGAGATCGTCGACGGTGCGGGCGACCTGGGCTTCTTCTCGCCCGGCAGCTTCTGGCCGATCACGCTGGCCGCCGCCGGTTCGGTGACCGCGCTCGGCCTGGCGTTCTTCCAGTTCTGGCTGATCGGCATCGGCGTCGTGTGCGTCCTGACCGCCGCCGCCGGGCTGGTGTTCGAGTACTACCTCGGTCCCGAGAAGCACTGAGCCGAAGATCTGCCGAAACGGCCCCACCGGAAAAAATCCGGTGGGGCCGTTTCGCGTGTGCGACGAGCTGCCGAAGCGGTGGAGTCCTGGGTAGCTCCGGGCCCGCACCTGCTATGAAGGTGCGGGTGGGAGAGAAGTTGCTGGAACCGACCTTGAAGGCGTTACCACACGGACCGCACGGCCTCGCTCGTGACCTGGTGACGGGCTCGCAACGGCAGCGCCTGCTGTACGGGGTCACGGTCGTCGTCGCCGACCGGGGCTACCTCGATGCGACGATCGCGGATATCGCCGCTGCCGCGAAGGTTTCGCGTCGGACGTTCTATCAGCACTTTCCGGACAAGGAAGCCTGCTTCCTCGCGGCGGCCGAGACCGGCCGCGATCTGATGATCGATCATCTCCGGCAGGTCATGAGGCAGATCTCGTCCGAGCCGGTGACGCCACTCGAAGCGCTCCGCCGCGGCATCCGTGAGTACCTCACGCTGCTGCGCGACGAGCCTTCGTTCGCCCGTGCCTTCTACCTGGAAACCGCTGTGGCCGGGTCGCGCGCGATCGAGTCGTTCGAACGATGCCAGCAGTGGTTCGCGGGATTCATCCGATCGTGGCGTGCGGCAGCGGGCCCCGTCGACTCCACCGTTCCCGATTGCGCGTACCTGGCGGTCACCGACGCGACCAACGAGGCCATCCGCCGAACCCTCCGTGCCGGAGGAGACTTGCTCGAGCTCGAGGAAGCCGTCGTGTACATCCACCGCGCCTTGCTCGGGCCGCCGACGCCCGCCGACTAGGACAGAACTCTGTCGCCGGCCCCGGTGAGGTTGCAGGATGCGTCGTCGCTGGTGTTGCCACCTTCCGAGGCAATTCTCGCGAACACCTCGGCGCAGTTGACCACAGCTGTCCCGGACCTGTTGCCGAGAATCGTGGAGTCCCGCAGGAGGACGGTGCCGAGAGGGACGTCCACCAGGTCGGTCAACCGGCGTGGAAGGGTGTCGAGGTAGGCCGGCGCGACGTTGATGCCACTGCCGCCGTCGGATGCGGTGTTCCCGGTGATCGTCGCGCGATCGAAGGTCACCACGCCCCTTCCCCGAACGTCGACGCCGCCGCCGCGTCCGGCGAATCCGCCAGGGCGGTACCAGACTCCGGGGTCGACCACGTGGTTGTCCGCGATCGTGGTATCGGTGAAGGTGCAGGTGTTGTCGCACCGCACACCGCCCGCCTCGCCCGCGGAATTGCCGGAGATGACCGTATTCCTCGTCTTCAAGTCCGAGCCGGGCACGTTGAAGATGCCGCCGCCGTATCCGGCGCTGTTGCCCTGGACCACGACGTCGTCGAGAACGAGATCCGACGAATTCGCGATGCCGCCCCCGCCGGTGTCGTAGAACGGGATCTCGTGCTGGGCGGCGACTCCGCCGGTCACCGTCAATCCCGCCAACGTCACCGGCGCGGCGACACTGACCACCCGGTCGATCCCGTCGGCGTCCAGCACTGTTCGATCGCGACCGGCGCCGCGCAGCGTCGTGGGGGCGGTCAGGTTCAGGTCGCCCGTGGTCGGATCAGGGTTGCGACCCTGTACTTTCCGCTGGTCGGGGGCGATCGTCAACACGTATCGACCGGCGGGAACCACGATTGTGCTGCCTGGACGGGCATTGGCCGTCTGCACCGCGGCGCGCAGCGTGCAGGCGCCGGAGATCGTGCGGCATTGCCCGCTGCCTGGGTCGGCCGCTACGTCGTCCGTCGTGGAGTCCACCGTTATCACACCCGGCGCACCCGCGGTGGGTGATACGTCGGCGTCGGCCGCTGCGGGAAAACCGGCCACGGTTCCCGCGACCAGGGCTGAGATGGCGAATGCGCTGATCGCCGCGGCAGATGTGCTCGTCCTCATGAGGTCTCTGATCCGATCACGAACATGGAGTAAGGTACGCTCGCGTATAAGTAGGGAACGTGAGCGTTTACCACTATGTCGCATCAGAACCCGCTACCGGTGGCGTTTTCCGGAATTCGGTCCGCAGTCGCTGATCGGCATCGGCGTCGTCCGCATCCTGACAGCCGCGGCAGGGCGGTGTTCGAGAACTACCTCGGGCCCGAGAAGCGCTCAGTCGGAGTTTCACCGATTGTGAGTGGCGAATTCGGCGGTGCGTGCTCGCGAATCAGACCCACTGTATCCGGCTCACCTCAGGCTCCGTTGCGGTCGGAGGCCGCGATCACCTCGGGCGCGCCGAGTAGTGGCGTGAACTCCACGACCTCGTGCGTCGCGACGCCGTGGAGCAGGTACGGATCGGTGGCGAGGATCGAGTCGAGCCGATCGCGCGGCATATCGGTGGTCAGGTAGACGCCGCCCACCAGTGGAACGCGGCGTCCCGCCAGCACGAGGTGCCGGTCGGTGATGAGCTGCTCCAGCCAGCGACCGTGAGCGGGGCGCAGGGGGTCCACTTCGGCGAGCGGAACGGTGTAGGTGACGGTCACGACGAACATGAACGCAACGCTAGCGCTGGCCCTGATCGGTGGTCATGGCGATTTCCGGCGGCACGCGCACCAGCGGCCCTCGACCGAGGGACGGTACGGGCCGAACCGCTACTCGGCTTCGTACCGCAGCGAGTTCTCCGAACGGCAGATCTCCTCGATGCCGGAGACGATGTCGCGCAACTGTTCCGACGGGAGCGCGGCAGGGCGCAGGCGGCAGGTGAAGGTGATCAGGCCGTGGTCTTCGGCGGGCAGGCCGCGGGCGGCGGATTCGGCGCGCAGGTAGCGCGAGCGGACGCCGTAGGTCATCGCGGAGATGACCGTGAAGCAGCCGGTGCGTTCCCGGTGTCCCGAGAACAGATCGTGAAGGCGGTAGAACACCGACGTATAGCTCGACAGGGGCGCGAAAATGCCCACCCGGTAGGCGGGCCCACGCTCGGACGAGCTGAGCGCCGTATCGGCCAGATACTCCGCATCGCGGAGGGTTTGCACCTTCGGCGCGAACAGCACCGCGCCCGCGGCCGCGTTGCGCACAGGCATGCCCGCCTTGCCGGGCGCGGCGGAGGCGATGGCGCCCAGCGATTTCCGCGCGCGCGACCCGACCTCGCGCCGGGCGCGCAGTCCCCTGGTGGGCGCGGTGGGGTACAGGCTCGACCACTGCCCGAAGCGCACGGTGCCCAGCTGCACGTGACCGGTGCCGACCGGGCGCGCCACCTTCAGCGGCGCGGTATCGACCCAGCGGCCGACCTGCAGTTCGGCGTTGCCGGGCCGCAAGATCTCCGCATAGGCGTGCTCGACGAAGGAGTCGAAGTCCAGGAACCGGTCGGCGTCGGTGGTCAGCCAGGTGCGTTCCTTGTCGATCTCGATCGCGTCCAGGGTGAGCGCGGTGATGATGCCCGCCCGGCCGCCCGCGCCCAGGATGCGCTGGAACCGCTCGGTGTGGTGGGTGCGCCCGCAGGTGCCGATGCGCCCGTCGGTGTCCACGTACTCCAGATCGACGATCTGGTCGATGAACAGGCCGTGTTTGTGCGAGGCCGCGCTGACGCCGCCGACCGAGGCGAAGCCGCCCGCGGTGATGTCGCGGTGATCGCCGACGACGGGCAGGCCGAGGCCGTGCGCGCCGAGCCTGCGGTCGATATCGGAGAGTTTGGCGCCCGCCTGCACCCGGACGGTGCGCCGGCCCAGGTTGATGTCCAGCACCTGATTCATCCGGCGCAGCGACACCACGGTCGGCTGAGCGGGCAGCGCGAGGCCCTCGTCGAGCAGCTCGCCGCCGCGCACCATCAGCCGTTCCGATCGCCCACGTGAATCCCGCACCGTGCGAACGACATCGGCGGTATCGCGGGGGAGGTATTCCTCGGCGTTGGAGACAATGTGCGGCGTGCTCATGGCAGAAGAGCTAACCACAGCGCGGCCCGCGCCGCTCCCCCGAAGCGGGGTGTCACCGCGACGCCGGCGCAAGGCTCTTGCTGAACAGGACGGATCCGGCGGCGTCGCACAGATCTACGGTCAGTTCCCTTGACCTTCCGTCGATGCGCACCTCGCCGAAATGCTGGAAGGCGTCCAGTGGCGAGCTGTTCTGCACCGGCGGGGCGTGCACGTAGACCGCCTCCGGACCGAAGGTGCCGTCGAGCTGGTTCGGGCCGAACGCGCCCGCGTTGAGCGGACCGGAGACGAACTCCCAGAACTCGTCGAAGTCGGTGAAGGCCGCCCGCTCGGGCGAATAACGGTGCGCCGCCGTGTAGTGCACGTCGGCGGTGAGCCAGACGACGTTGGCCACCTTGTTCGCCTTGATCGACGACAGCACCTGGGCGATCTCGCGTTCCCGGCCCGACGGCGCGCCGGGATCGCCGTTGGCGGGTCCCTCGAAGGCGGTGGTGTTCTTCTGTTCGCCGTCCGGGACGACCAAGCCGAGCGGCAGGTCGTTGGCGATGATCTTCCAGGTGGTGGTGGACTCGCGCAGGCTGTCGACGAGCCACTTCGTCTGCGCCGGACCGAAGATGCGGCCGTCGGGGCCGTTGTTCGCGTTGTTGGCGTCCTTGTTCGCGCGCATGTCCAGCACGAAGACGTCGAGCAGCGGACCGTAGGAGATCTTGCGATACAGGCGGCCGTCCACCGCTTCCCTCGGCTCCAGCGGCATCCACTCGTGGAAGGCCTGCCAGGAACGGGTGGCCAGGGTGTCCATGGAGCGTTCGGTGTAGCCCTTGGACTCGCCGACCAGTCCGCCCGGGTACCAGTTGTTCACCGTCTCGTGGTCGTCCCACTGGACCACTTGGGCGACCGAACTGTTGAAGCGGCGGTAGTTCTCGTCGGTCAGGTTGTAGGCGTAGTTGCCGCGGAACTGGTCGAGGGTCTGCGCGACAGCGCTTTTCGCCTCGCTGACCACATTGCGCCAGATCCGCCCGTCGGGCAGGGCGACCGATTCCCGCAGCGGTCCGTCGGCGTAGATCGAGTCGCCGGAGTGCAGGAACAGATGCGGGTCGCGGGCGGCCATGACGGCGAAGATCCTCATGCCGCCCAGCTCCGGGTTGATGCCGTAGCCCTGGCCCGCGACGTCGCCGGACCACTGGAGCCGGATGTCCGACGCGGCGGTGGGCGCGGTGCGGAAGACCCCGGTGACCGGTTCGGAGGTGGCGCCGTCCTCGCCGCGCAGCGTCACCCGGTAGTGCACCTGCGTTCCGGCGGGCAGGCCGTTGACCCGTACCCGGCCGGTGCCGTCGGAATCGGGTGTGAGCAGCGGTCCGGTGAAACGCTTGGGATCGGTGAACGATTCCGTGGCGGCGGTTTCCACCAGCAAGGTGGCGGGGCGATCGGCGCGGGCCCAGATCAGTGCGCCGTCCGCGCGCGGATCACCCACCGCGACACCGTGTGTGAGCACCGGCCGCCCGCGGACCAGCGCGGGGCCGTTGTCCGGCGAGCATGCCGCCAGTGCGGGGGCCGCCACCAGTCCGAGCGCGGAGGCGCGCAATACGGTGCGCCGGATGGTCTCGAGTCCGAGCCGGTCATGAGGCAACCCTGACGCAACTACGTCAACGGCGCGTGAACGGGCCGGGTCCGTGTGGACAACAAGCAAGAGTCAGTGCGCCAGGCGCGCTATACGGTGGTGCAGTTCGCCCGCCCAGTCCACGCCGCCCAGGTGCTGGTAGTCCACCCACAGCGCGTCGAACACGTCGCGGCCCTCGGAGAGCCAACCGCCGCGCTTGTCCGCCTCCAGGACCACGCTCATGCCGGTCTCGGTCGGAACGAAAGTCACCTCGAGCTGGTTCAGGCCCGGGTAGTGCGGTGCGCCCGCGAACTCGATCTCCTGGTAGAACGGCAGCGTCTGGGGCGTGTCGTGCACCCGGCCGGATTCCACGTCCGCGCTACGCAAATGGAATCCCAAGCGTTCCACCGCTTCCAGCAGCACGTGCTGAGCGGGCAGGGCGCCGACGCCGATCGGGTCGGTGTCGGCGGCGTCCACCGCGCCGTGGATCTCCACGATCGTGCGCAGCGAGACCACCGTGCCGGGCAGGTGTCGTCCGTTGTAGAACGTGATCGGTGTTTCCATCGGCGCGCGGGCCGCGAACCGGAACTCCAGCGGCGCCCCCTCGGGCAGATGCAACGGTCCGTGCACTCCGATACGTCCGAACGCGACGTCGCGCACGCCCTCGTGATCCTCGTACTCCTGCTCGGCCCTGGTCACGAACTCGACGGCCACCTGGGTGATCTCCTGCGCGACCGCCCCGCCCCGCAAACGGATCACGCCCTCCACCGTGCCCCCGGGCTGCACACCCGGCGTGAACAACTCGGTCTCCACTTCGGCCCCACCGACCCCGGCCACCGCCAACAACTTCTTGAACATGCTCCGCAGTCTTCCCGCTCTTGCCGAAGAAAACCTTGGCGTCTTCTTACGTTGTGGGCAACGTCGTCGCCTGCTCTGCTCCGGCATGCATCACGCGTTCGGCGATAGTCGTGCGTTCGAACTTGGAATACTCCATAACGCAGCATATTTCGATACCTGCCGGTGCTGCGATCGCGGAGTCGTGAGGCACGGTAGCCGCCGACTCCAAGAAAGGGGAGGAGGGTTGGTGTGCGACGGTCCGGTGGAGGTCGGGCATCGTCGGTGGCGCTATTCGTCGCTGGGACCAGCCTATGGGGATTGTTCAGTGCCGGGCTCGCGTTGCTGGGTTCCGACCGTGCTGGACCGCTGGTCGCTATAGGCGCGGCGATTCCCCTGTTGAGCGTCGCAGCGGTCACCGGTCGGCGTCCGGCTCTGGAGCTGTATTCGCACGGGAATACCTATTTCCGACTGGGCTTGCTCGAGGCCGTCAATATTTCGCTGTACGTCGCGGCCTTGGCCATCGGCCCCGTACCGGTGGTCGTCGCTTTGCACCTGGCATCTCCAATCATGTTGCTGGTTCTGGCCATGTACACCGGCAAGCGGGCGGTGAACGTACGGATCCTGGTCGAGCTGCTGCTGCTGGTAGCCGCCATCGTTCTGGTCTCCGCTCGACCCGCGTCGGAGATCGACACTGGTAGCGCGTTGATCGGTTGTGGCCTGGCACTCGGTAGCGCGGCTGCGGTGACCGCGTTGATCGTCCTGGTAGCTCGAGAGTCTCCCGATCGCGACCCAACGGTCTCGGCGGGACTGCAGCTGGCCGTTGCCGGAGTGCTCACCGCGCCCTTCCTGACGATGACCACATGGGATTGGGAGCGAACGTTCGCCGAGCTGGCGCTCGGCGCAGCCCTGCTGGGTCCGGGGTTCGCGTTGTACTGGCGTGCGATGCGACGCCTCAGCCCGCAGATCGCAGGTGCGCTCGGCGTGAACGAGGCGCTCGTGGCCTCGGTCGTTGTCGCGGCGGTGGACAGATCACAGCTGTCGCTGCCGACGGTAGCCGGTGGAGTTCTCGTCGCCGCAGCGGTTCTGCTGGATGCCGGAGAACGGATATATTGACGGGCACCGTCCAGGCTGGCGAGACGTATCACCGGTCAGGGCAGTGTTTTCACCGTTCGCAAGGGGGCGCTGTGTCATATGTCGACGACCGCATCGGACTGGCTGCCGACTGGTTCGGCAGAAATCTGGTTCGGCACGACGACGGCTATGCGGGTTGGGGTTGGTCGACCGACGTGCCGCCCAATCCGCAGGACACCGCCGAGGTTGTGTGCGCCCTGTCCAGAGTGAACCGGCCCGTGCCGGATTCAGCGGCGGTGCTGGCGCTGGTGCGGCGCGATGTGGTTCCGCACAGCACGCGCGGGGAGTGGGAGTTCCATGCTCCGGTGGATGCGGCCTGGCGGCTGCGTGCTCTGCGATGCTTCGGTATCGCTGTCGCGGACGCCGATCTGGTGGCCTGCCGCAACGCGTTGCTCACTGCGCAGGACCCGGATACGGGTGGTTGGTCGCTGGCCGACGGTATCTCTGCGGTCTCGGTGACAGCCACGACGGCGGCGATACGGGCACTGCTGGAGTTGTCCGCCTCCGACGACGAGGCCGCGCGTGCTGCACTGCGCGGCACGACCTTTCTGGTCTCCGCGGTGCTCGCCGGAGACCCGCGGGTCGAGCCCAACTACGCGGCCGCGCAGATCGCGAGCCTGCTGGCGGTACCGGAGATCGCGGTGCTCGGCGGCACCCGCGTGCGCCGAGCCCACGAGTTGGCGACCGAACGGGTACTCGGCGGGCTGGACCACGATCTCGGCAAGCTCGAGGAGGAGCAGATACGTCGCGGCAACGTGGCGCAAACCTGGCATCACGCCACCTTGCAGCTGTCGGTTGCGGCGCTGGCGACCTCGGGTGACCGTTGGATGTTCCACCCCACTTTCCGCAGTGCCTTCATCGAGTTGCTCGACTACCAGCAGTTGTCACCGATCCATCGAGATCGCGGTGGATTCCGCACGTCACGCGAAGGTTTCATCACCTCGTATGCGAGCGCCCAGGCGGTGCACGCACTTGCTCAGGTGCGGTCCCAGGTCGGCGAATGGGTCAACCCGGCAACGGTCTTCGATCTGTTGTGTCGACGCGAAGGCGTCCATCACACCGACCCGCAGGAGGTCGTTCCGGTCGGCCGTGCGCCGATGGTCATGAACAGTCCCGCGGGAGCGGCGTTCCTGGCGATGGGCGCAGCGTCCGGATCTACGATCGTCAGCCTGGCCCTGATCTTCGCTGACAGGTTGGGGGACATCGCCAGCCGGGCGTTGGTCTCTTGGGGAACGCTTTTCGTCTTCCTCGGGATCTATGGTTTCGCGGCCACCCGGTTGAACTCGATCCCCAAAGCGAAAGTGGGTGCCGTGGTATTCGCCGCGTTTACCGCGATCGTGTTTCCCGTCGTCGCTTTTCTGCTCGCATAGCCTTACCGGCTTCAGCCAGTACCAAAACGGCCCCGAGAACAGGGGGTCTCGGGGCCAGGCCGGGCTGAGTGATCAGCCTGCGGCGGTGTCCGGGATGCGGACGGGGACGGCGGCGGGGTGGCTGCCGCTGGGGACGCCCTTCTTCAGGCTGTGGGCGTAGACGTCGACGTACTCCTGGCCGGTGAGCTGCATGAGCTCGTACATGACCTCGTCGGTGACGGCGCGCTCGACGAAGCGGTTGCCGCCCATGCCGTCGTAGCGGGAGAAGTCGATGGGCTCGCCGAACTTGACTGTCACCTTCCTGCGGCGCCAGCGGAACGGTCCGGGTGGGCTCACCTCGTCGGTGCCGATGACGGCGACCGGGATGACGGGGACGCCGGTCTCCAGCGCCAGGCGGGCCAAGCCGGTCTTGCCCTTGTACAGGCGGCCGTCGGGGGAGCGGGTGCCCTCGGGGTAGAGGCCGACCAGACGGCCCTGGTCGAGCAGCTTGCGGGCGGCGTTGAGCGCGTCCTCGGCGGCGTCGGCGCCGCTGCGATCGATCGGGTACTGGCCCGAGGCGCTGAAGAAGAACTTCTGGAGCCGGCCCTTGATGCCCGGGGTGTTGAAGTACTCGGCCTTGGCGAGGTAGCTGATCCGCCGCGGGCTGAGCAACGGAGCGAACAGCCAGTCGGCGAAGGAGAGATGGTTACCCGCCATGATGGCCGGCCCGTCCGCCGGAATGTTCTCTACGCCTTCGACCGTAGGCCGGTTGTAGAGATGAATGAACGGTCCCAGCAGCACGAACTTCAGCAGCCAGTAGAACATGACGTCCTTCCCCCGGGACCGGGATAGTTGCGGGCACCTGCTTCAATTGCCGACTTTACCGCCGGTGCAAGATCACATCCAACCGCAGCGGCGAATCTCACCACACTTCGGCCTCGACGCCGAGCGATGACGACGACCGGCGTGTCGCGGCAGGCCACGAGGGGTCGTGGCGGCGTGGTCAACGACTGGTCCGCGCGACGCGCGCGGACTTACGCGCGCCCGAGGGCAGTGCCGCCCTCGCGAGGTCGGCCGCGCCGATCATGCCCGCGGCCTCACCCAGTTGGGTGGTTCGTATGCGGGCCAGCGGCCGGTGTCCCGCGCCCGTGATCGCGCGCGCGTACTCTTCGCGCGCCTCGTCCAGGAACAACGGCGCCGAACTGCTCACGCCGCCCGCGATGACCACCAGGTCCGGATCGAAGATGTCGCTGACGAACGCCAGCCCGAGCCCGAGCCAGCGCGCGAAGTCGGCCATCACCCGCACGGCGAGCGGGTCGCCGTCCTGCGCGGCGCCCGCGACCCGCCGTCCGGTCAGCGAGCCGGGATCGCGTGCCACATCCCTGGCCAGCACGGAGCGCAGGGTATCGCTGGCCAGCATCTCGATCGCGGTCTCCGCCAAAGCGGTTCCGCTGCAGTAGCGCTCCCAGCACCCGCGTTTGCCGCACGGACAGGGCCGCCCCTGCGGAACGACTTGCAGATGACCCAGTTCAGGTGCGACGCCGTGCGTGCCCCGATACAGCTGGCCGTCGATCAGCAGGGCGGCGCCGATGCCGGTGCCGATCGCGATGAGCACCACGTTGTGCCCGCCCGCGGCGGCGCCGAACCGATACTCGGCCCACATCGCCGCGTTGGCGTCGTGTTCCAGGATCACCGGCAGTTCCAGCCGTTCGGTGAGACGCTGGGCGACCGGGGCGTCCTGCCAGGGTAGATGCGGGGCGAACCGGACGGTGGAGCGATCGCCGTTGATGAACCCGGCGACCGCGAGGCCGACCGCGCCGATGGGATGCCTGCCGGACAGGTCGCGCACGGCCCGGTCCAGCGCGTCCTCCAGCGCTCGCGCGGAATGCGGCGTCGGCGCCTGGACCGTGTCCAGCACCTCGCCGCTGTCATCGATCACCGACGCCCGAATGTTGGTGCCGCCGACGTCTATTCCGACGGTCAGCGGTCGCGTACCGGCCATCTGGTGCGTCATACCTTGATCGTCACGGGAATGTCGACGTAACGGGGACCGTCGTCGTCCCCGGGCCGGCCATGGCGATGCGGCGCGCCGGTCTCCGGGTCGGCTTCGGTGGGCATGACGGGTTCGACCGGCACTCCGGCCAGCGCCTCGCGCAGCACGGTGACGATCGCGGTGCCGTGATCGGCGACCGCGGCCAGCACGTCGTGGTGCTCCCCGCGCACCAGCGCCGCGGCCGCGCACACCGGGCACCAGCTGCAGCTGGACCACTCGACCTGTCCGTCGGCCGCGCGCCGCAACACCGGCTCGACCCGTTCCAGCACCGCCTCGGCCAGCAGCTTCAGTTCCTCGGCGAATTCGGCGACACCGTCCGGCGCGGTGTGGCCGCCGACCTCCTCGCCCCTGGGCGAGTGCGGATCACCGGTCATGGTCGCGACTTTCGGACGCGTGCGCCCAGACCCGCGGATCGGGCCGGAAGCGGACCACCAGATATCCGTCATCGAGTTCGGCGCCGTCGACCGTGCACCGCCGCAATACCGGCGCCAGGCGCACCCGGCGCCGGACACCGTCCGCTCCCACGATCAAATCGTCCTCCACTCGGCCAAGGCGCAATGTGGCGGCGTCGACCACCGGCAGGTGCATGCGCAGCGCGTACACCGACTGCAATCCGGTGCCGGATTCCAGGAGAACCAGCGGTTCGCCGGAACTCGCGTCGACCTCCGTCTGATTGTCGCTCAGCATAAGCGCAGCGTCCCCGGTGTCGCCCGCCGAGTCCATCGCGTACGACAGCGCGGCCAGCGAGTTCAGCCCGATCGGCTCCGGGCCGGTGTGCCGCGCGATCACCACCGGTATACCCGGCATCGTGCTCCGCAACTCGGCGATGACGTCGGATTGCTCGCCGCGCCGGTTCGAATACCACTGCACCGCCGGATGTTCGGCTCCGTCGGGCGGCGCGAGATCGGGCAGCACCTTGTTCACCACGACGGCGTTCAGCCGCAGGCCCAGCAGCGCCGCGGCGGAGCGCACCCGCTGCGACTCGGCCACCGCGACGCGCTCGGCGAGGGTGACCAGCCGCGCCCGCGTGCGCCGGTGGTCGGCGAGCAGATCGCGAACTTCAGTGACCGCCCGTACGATTCGTTCGACCGTGGCCGCGAGCACGGCGCGCCGCAGGTCTGTGCCGACGGCGCTCATCGCCCGTGCGTGCGGCGGCCATATCCGTTCCACGTAACCCAGCAGCGTGCCCGGCGCGGTGACGATGCGCAGCATGTCCGCCGAGGGCGGGCAGTCGACGACGATCAGATCCCAGTCGTCCTCGGCGGCGAACTGGGCGATCTCCACCAGCATCAGTAGTTCCTGCACGCCGGGCAATCCGGTCAGTTCCGCCGGGTCCAGCGCGGCGAGGTCGAAACCGTGCTCGTGCCCGCGGCCGGCCGAGATCACCCGCACCACGTCGCGGAACCGGTCCTCGAGCAGCGCGAGCGAATCGATCTCGATCACGTCCAGTCCGGGCAGCACGGTGGCGACGCCGGTGACGGTGCCCGGATCGTGCGGGAAACGGAAGCCGAGCGCGTCGCCGAGCGAATGCGCCTGATCCAGCGAGGCGATCAGCACGCGACGGCCCGACCTGGCCTCGGCCATGGCGGTGGCGCACGCGAGCGTGGTCTTGCCCACCCCACCCTTGCCGATGAACAGCTCGACCCGGGTCTTGTGCGCGGTCAGCCTTCGACCCGTTTCTTCAGTTCCTTCAGCGCGGTATCGGTGATCACTTTCTCGGCCTTGCGCTTGAACATGCCGATCATCGGGATGTTCAGGTCGACGGTGAGCGTGTAGACGACCTCGGTGCCGCCGGGCCGATCGATCAGCTCGTAGGTGCCGTTCTGCGCCTTCTGCAACTCGCCGCTGAGCAGCCGCCAGCTGACCGCCTTACGGTCGGCGCGCCACTCGTAGGACAGGACGTAGGTGTCCTTGACCACCCCGGCGTCCAACACGAACCGCGCGGTCTTGGCCAGACCGTCCGGCCCCACCTCCAGCACCTCGACCGACTTCGCCGCGGATACCCACTCGGGATAGGACTCCAGATCGGCGATGACGGACATCACCTGCTGCGACGGGGCCTCGATGACGATCGATCTCTGGGTCCGGTCGGCCATTCGGACAGGGGTTCCTTTCAGCGTCGGTGCTGGTAGATCAAGGCTGGGGCGCGGGACTGACACCGGCGGGGCGGCCCGCCTCCAGGCGGGACTTCACCTCGAACGACATGTTCTTGCCCGCGACCCGGCGCGCCCGGTTGGCGGCGGCGAGCTTGCCCGCGGGCAGCGCGGGCTCCGGCTCGGCGTGCAGGAAGTAGTGCAGGATCACCCCGTCGAGCGCGGGCTCCAGCCATACCTCCATGGTCCCCGTCAGGCCACCGGACACCGACCAGCGGATACCCTTCTCGGCTCGATCCTCACGGACATCCAGGGCCAGGTCGGGCCACCAACGGCGCCAATTGTTCGGTCCCGCCAGCAGCTCGGCCACGGCGGCCCCCGGTGCGGCGACGAAGGTCTGATCTGCGACCTGGATACTGCTCACTCCGCTGAGCGTAGTAGATGCGACGCGGATCACCGCAGCAGCTGTCGCAGGCGCGCGCCCAAGCTGTCCCAGCGCCACTGCTGCTCGACGAACGCGCGGCCCGCCGCGCCCATCCGCGCGGCGGCATCCCGGTCGGACAGAATGTCCACCAGGGCGTCGGCGATCTGCTGCACGGAACGCCCGTCCACCACGCGACCGGTCTTGCCCTCGATCACCGTCTCCGGCGCGCCGCCGGAGTTACCCGCCACCACCGGGACACCGGACGCCGACGCCTCCAGGTAGACGATGCCGAGCCCCTCCACATCCAGCCCCGCGCCCCTGGTCCGGCACGGCATCGCGAAGACGTCCGCCAGCGTGTGATGCGCGGCCAACTCACCGGACGGGACGCGGCCGGTGAACACCACGTCCTCGGTGACGCCCGCGGCGACCGCCAGGGCGCGCAGCTTGTCCTCGAAGGGGCCGCCGCCCGCGATCACCAGGACCGCGCCCGGCACACGCTCGCGGATATCGCGCATCGCCAGGATCAGCGCGTCCTGCCCCTTGCGCGGCACCAGCCGGGACAGGCACAGAATGGTCGGCCGGTCGCCGAGGCCGTATCGTTCGCGCAGCTCGGCCCGCGCGGCCGGATCCGGGCGGAAGACCTCGGAGTCCACCCCGGGCGGCAGATACTCGAGCGCCGCGTTCGAGCCGAACGCGGACGCGAACCGGCGGCGGGTATAGCGGCTGACATAGGTGACCACATCGGTGTGCTCGCCGATGGCGCGCAGCGCCTGCCTGGCCCCCGGCAGCATCGACCAGCCGACCTCGTGGCCGTGGGTACTGGCCAGAATCCGTTCGGCGCCCGCGCGACGCAGCGCGGGCGACAGCAGCGCCAGCGGCGCCGCGGCCCCGAACCACACCGTGTCGCACTGCTCGCTGCGCAACAGGCGCGCGGCTCTGCGCAGCACCAGCGGAGTCGGCAGCATCAGCGTGGTGGGATGGCGAATGACCTGGAACTTCTGCCGGGCATCGAACTTCAGATGGCTGTCGCCACGCCAGCGCGGAGCGTAGACCACCAGGTCGTCCGGCGGCAGCTCACCGGCCAACGCCTGCAGATACGACTGGATACCGCCCGGCCGCGGCGGGAAATCATTGGTAACCAGCAGAGTTCGAGCCATGCGCAACAAAATACTGTGTTTGTTTGGCCGCGACTTCGTCGCGGCGTGTTCGCGGCCCCTTTGTGGCTCGCGTTTGCGCGACCGCCGCTTGGTCCTTCGTGTATGGGTTTGCTCGCCGGGCCGAGATCGCCGAAGTGGTCGCGCAGCA